>NZ_JBHXTV010000003.1:0-509140 GCF_042671585.1 Streptomyces sp. NPDC127129 | reverse complement strand
TTCCCCCCCCGGGGGGGGGCCCCCCGGGGGGGGGGGGGGGGGCGCCCCCCCCCCCCCCCCCGGGGGGGGGGGGGGGGCCCCCCCCCCCGGGCGGGGGGGCGCGGGCCCCGCCCCCCCGCGGCTCGCGGACATCGCGGCCCAGTCCGGGGTCAGCGAGGCCACGGTCAGCCGGGTCCTCAACGGCAAGGCGGGCGTGGCCGGCGGGACCCGGCACCGCGTCCTGGCCGCGCTGGACGTGCTCGGCTACGAGCGTCCCGTACGGCTGAAACGGCGCAGCGCGGGCCTGGTCGGCCTGCTCGTGCCGGAGCTGACCAACCCGATCTTCCCCGCGTTCGCGCAGGTCATCGAGCAGGTCCTGGCCGGGCACGGCTACACCCCGGTGCTCTGCACCCAGATGCCGGGCGGCGCCACCGAGGACGAGCTGGTCGAGCAGCTGGAGGAGCGCGGAGTCACCGGCATCATCTTCCTCTCCGGGCTGCACGCGGACGCCTCCGCCGATCCGGAGCGGTACGTCCGACTCGCCGCGCGGGGCGTCCCGTTCGTCCTCATCAACGGCTTCAACGAGCGGATCGACGCCAACTTCGTCTCGCCCGACGACCGGGCGGCCGCGCGGATGGCCGTGCGGCACCTGGTCGAGCTGGGCCACGAGCGGATCGGTCTGGCGATCGGTCCCACCCGTTACGTGCCCTCGCGCCGCAAGGCGGAGGGCTTCGCCGCCGAGCTGCACCAGCTCCTGGGGATGGAGCGCGCGGAGGCCGAACGGTACGTCCGTCCCACGCTGTTCGGCGTCGAGGGCGGACACGCGGCGGCCGACATCCTGCTCGACCAGGGCTGCACCGGGATCGTCTGCGGCTCCGACCTGATGGCGCTCGGCGCGATCCGCGCGGTGCGCGCCCGGGGCCTCGACGTGCCCGGTGACGTGTCGGTCGTCGGCTTCGACGACTCGCCGCTGATCGCGTTCACCGACCCGCCGCTGACCACCGTGCGCCAGCCCGTGCAGGCGATGGCGACGGCGGCGGTGGGGGCGCTCCTGGAGGAGGTGGAGGGGAACCCCGTGCAGCGCACGGAGTTCGTCTTCCAGCCGGAGCTGGTGGTCCGGGGCTCCACGGCGCAGCCGCCGGCCGGGACCTCGCTGCAACTCCTTGCGTAACTCCCTGCATTGAGGGGTCCCAAGGGTTGACCGGGGCTCGGGGCACTCGTACGGTCACGGCTGAAAACAGTTGCTGTCATTTTCGGCAACTTCTTGCGACAGGGACGTCGTCAGGAGGAATCATGGCCAGAAAGACCGTGGCCGCTGCACTCGCCCTCGTGGCGGGAGCCGCTGTGGCCGTCACGGCGCCGCCCGCCCCGGCCGAGGCGGCGGCACCCGGCCCCAAGGACGTCACCGCGGTGATGTTCGAGTGGAAGTTCGCCTCGGTGGCCAAGGCCTGCACGGACCAGCTCGGTCCGGCCGGTTACGGCTACGTGCAGGTGTCGCCGCCCCAGGAGCGGATCCAGGGCTCGACCTGGTGGACCGCCTACCAGCCCGTCAGTTACAAGATCGCCGGCCCGCTCGGCGACCGCACCGCCTTCAAGACCATGGTCGACACCTGTCACGCGGCGGGCGTGAAGGTCGTCGCCGACACCGTCATCAACCACATGGCGAACGCGTCGGGCACGGGGACGGGCGGGACCTCGTTCTCCAAGTACGACTACCCGGGGCTGTACTCGGGCGCCGACATGGACGACTGCCGGTCCACGATCTCGAACTACCAGGACCGGGGCAACGTCCAGAACTGCGAACTGGTCCAGCTGCCCGACCTCGACACCGGCGAGGACTACGTCCGCGGTCGCATCGCCGGTTACATGAACGACCTGCTCTCCCTCGGCGTGGACGGCTTCCGGGTCGACGCGGCCAAGCACATGCCGGCCGCGGACCTCGCGAACATCAAGTCGCGGCTGACCGACCCGGGCGTCTACTGGAAGCAGGAGGCGATATACGGGGCCGGCGAGGCGGTCTCCCCGAGCGAGTACCTGGGCAACGGGGACGTGCAGGAATTCCGCTACGCGCGGGACCTCAAGCGGATCTTCGGCTCGGAGAAGCTCGCCTACCTGAACAACTTCGGCGAGTCCTGGGGCTACATGTCCTCCGGCGCCGCCGGCGTCTTCGTCGACAACCACGACACCGAGCGCGGCGGCGACACCCTCAACTACAAGAACGGCGCCGCCTACACCCTGGCGAGCGTCTTCATGCTGGCCTGGCCCTACGGCTCCCCGGACGTCCACTCCGGCTACGAGTGGTCCGACAAGGACGCGGGCGCCCCGAACGGCGGCCAGGTCAACGCCTGTTACAGCGACGGCTGGAAGTGCCAGCACGCGTGGCGCGAGATCGCCTCCATGGTGGGCTTCCGCAACGCCGCGCGCGGCACGGCGGTCGGCAACTGGTGGGACAACGGCAACAACGCGATCGCGTTCGGCCGGGGGGACAAGGCCTACGTCGCCCTCAACCACGAGGGCTCGTCGCTGACCCGCACCTTCCAGACGGGGCTGCCGGCCGGCACGTACTGCGACGTGCAGTCGAACACGCCGGTGACGGTGAACGCGGCGGGCCAGTTCACGGCCACGCTGGCATCGAACACGGCGCTGGCGCTGCACGTGAACGCGAAGACCTGCGGCGGCGGTACGACGACCCCGCCGCCCGCGAGCTCCGGAGCCGCCTTCAACGTCAACGCCACCACCGTCGTCGGCCAGAACATCTACGTGACCGGCAACCGCGCGGAGCTGGGCAACTGGTCCCCGTCCGCGGCCCTGAAGCTGGACCCGGCCTCGTACCCGGTCTGGAAGCTCGCCGTCGCCCTGCCGGCCGGCACCGCCTTCGAGTACAAGTACGTCCGCAAGGACGCGGCGGGCAACGTGACCTGGGAGTCCGGCGCCAACCGCACCGCGACGGTCCCCGCCTCCGGCCAGATCGTCCTGAACGACACCTTCCGCAGCTGATCGCCCCTCTCCTCAGGGCCGCCCCGCCGGGGCGGCCCCCCTTCCCGTACCTCCAGGGAGAACCCCCGTGATACGCAAGAGAACGGCGGCCGCCGTGGCCGTCGCCCTGTGCGCGGCGATGGTGCCCGCCCTCCCGGCCGCGGCCGCGCCGCCGCCACCGCCCCCGCCGTCCGACCGGGCGCTCGCCGCGCAGCCCGCGCGGCACGACCTCACGCGCGAGCAGTTCTACTTCGTGCTGCCCGACCGGTTCGCCAACGGAGACCCCTCCAACGACCGCGGCGGGCTCACCGGCACCCGGCTCGACACCGGGTTCGACCCCGCCGACAAGGGCTTCTACCAGGGCGGTGACCTCAAGGGACTCACCAAGAAGCTCGACTACATCAAGGGCCTCGGCACCACCGCCATCTGGATGGCGCCGATCTTCAAGAACCAGCCCGTCCAGGGCACCGGCAAGGACGCGAGCGCCGGCTATCACGGCTACTGGATCACCGACTTCACCCAGGTCGACCCCCACTTCGGCACCAACGCCGACCTGGAGAGGCTGATCGACCAGGCCCATGCCAAGGGCATGAAGGTCTTCTTCGACGTCATCACCAACCACACCGCCGACGTCGTCGACTACAAGGAGAAGAGCTACAACTACCTCTCCAAGGGCGCCTTCCCGTACCTGACGAAGGACGGCGTCCCCTTCGACGACCGCGCCGCCGCAGCAGACGGAACGTTCCCGCGCGTCGACACGGACTCCTTCCCCCGCACCCCCGTCGTCCCCGCCGAGAAGAGGAACCTCAAGGTCCCGTCCTGGCTCAACGACCCGACGATGTACCACAACCGGGGCGATTCGACCTTCGCCGGCGAGTCCTCCCAGTACGGCGACTTCGTCGGCCTGGACGACCTGTGGACCGAGCGTCCCGAGGTCGTCGAGGGCATGGAGAAGATCTACCAGCGCTGGGTCCGCGACTTCGACATCGACGGCTTCCGCATCGACACCGTCAAGCACGTCGACACCGCGTTCTGGACCCAGTGGGCCACCGCCCTCGACGAGTACGCCGCGAAGCGCGGCCGCGACGACTTCTTCATGTTCGGCGAGGTCTACTCCGCCGACCCGGCGATCACCGCGCCGTACGTGACCGAGGGCCGCCTCGACGCCACCCTCGACTTCCCCTTCCAGGACGCCGCCCGCGCCTTCGCCTCCCAGGGCGGTACGGCGGAGAAGCTGGCGGGCCTCTTCGGCCAGGACTACCGCTACACCACCGACAAGGCCAACGCCTACGAGTCGGTGCCCTTCCTCGGCAACCACGACATGGGCCGCTTCGGCACCTTCCTCCAGCAGGACAACCCGAAGGCCGGCGACGCCGAACTCCTCCAGCGCTACCGGCTCGCGAACGAGCTGATGTTCCTCACCCGCGGCAACCCCGTCGTCTACTACGGCGACGAGCAGGGCTACACCGGCGCCGGCGGCGACAAGGACTCCCGCCAGACCCTCTTCGCGTCGAAGACCGCCGACTACCTGGACGACGACCAGCTCGGCACCGACCGCACCCACGCCACCGACGCGTACGACACCACCCACCCCCTCTACCGCCAGATCGCCGCGCTCTCCGCGCTCACGAAGAAGCACCCGGCGCTCCGCGACGGCATCCAGGAGCAGCGGTACGCCGAGGGCTCCGTGTACGCCTTCTCCCGCACCGACGCCCGTTCCAGGAGCGAGTACGTCGTCGCCGTCAACAGCTCCACCGAGGCGAGGACCGTCGAGATCCCGACCGGCTCCGCGGGCATGGACTTCACCGCGATCCACGGCGGTGACACGCGCGTCACCAGCGCCGGCGACACCAGGATCAAGGTGACCGTCCCGGCTCTCGGCTCCCTCGTGCTCAAGGCCGCGAAGCCGCTCGGCGCGCCCGCCGCCACCCCGGAGATCACCCTCAAGGCCCCCGAGGCCGGCGCCACCGGCACCGTCGAGCTCTCCGCCGACGTCACCGGCGGACAGCTCAACCGCGTGGTCTTCGCCGCCCAGACCGGCACCGGAAAGTGGCAGGTCCTCGGCTCCGCCGACCACGCCCCGTACAAGGTCACCCAGAAGATCACCGCGCCCGCCGGAACCGCCCTGCGGTACAAGGCGGTCGTCGTCGACAGCGCCGGCCGCACCGCGAGCGCGACCGCCGCGACCACCAGCGGAGCCCCGGCCGTCGAGCAGCCGCCGACCGCCACCCAGCGCGACTACGCGATCGTCCACTACAAGCGCGCCGACGGCGACTACGCCGACTGGGGTCTGTACACCTGGGGCGACATCGCCGACGGCGAGGGCACCACATGGCCCGCGGGCAAGCCCTTCACCGGCCGTGACGCCTACGGCGCCTTCGCCTACGTCAAGCTCAAGCCCGGCGCCTCATCGGTCGGCTTCATCGCCGTGAACAAGGACGGCGTCAAGGACACCGACGCCGACCGCGCCGTCGACCTCTCCAAGCCCGGCGAGGTCTGGATCGAGCAGGGCAGGCCGACCGTACTGAACGCCGCGCCCGAGGGTGCGTACCCGCCCCAGGACACGACGAAGGCCGTCCTGCACTACAAGCGCGCCGACGGCGACCACGCCGGCTGGGGCCTGCACACCTGGACCGGCGCCGCGAACCCCACCGACTGGAGCAAGCCGCTGGAGCCGGTGCGCACCGACGCCTACGGCGCGGTCTACGAGGTTCCGCTCGCGGCCGGTGCCACCTCCCTCTCGTACATCCTCCACAAGGGCGACGAGAAGGACCTGCCCACCGACCAGTCCCTCGACCTGAAGGCCGACGGCCACGAGGTGTGGCTGCTCGGCG
The DNA here is from genome assembly GCF_042671585.1 of Streptomyces sp. NPDC127129. Lineage (NCBI taxonomy): Bacteria > Bacillati > Actinomycetota > Actinomycetes > Kitasatosporales > Streptomycetaceae > Streptomyces > Streptomyces sp. NPDC127129. The sequence goes on along the minus strand of NZ_JBHXTV010000003.1, from coordinate 503,351 downwards.
GCCAGGAGAAGTACCTGCTCCCGCAGCCCAAGGGCAGCGGCGCCGCGCTCGACCTCGCCAAGGCCCAGGCGATCTGGATCGACGAGACCACCCTCGCCTGGAACGGCAGCGACGCCGCCGCCTCCAGCGTGCTGCTCTCCTCCCGCGCCGGCTCCATCACGGTCGAGAACGGGACGCTCACCGGCGACGACCGCCGGGCGCTGCGCCTGAACCGCACCGAGCTGACCGACGCCCAGAAGGCCGCCTTCCCGCACCTGAAGGCGTACGGAGCCTTCACGGTCGACCCGCGCGACCGCGACCGCGTCCGCGAGGCGCTCAAGGGGCAGCTCGTCGCCGCCCAGTACGCGGCGAACGGCGCCGTCCTGACGGCCACGGGCGTCCAGCTCGCCGGCGTCCTCGACGACCTCTACGCGCCGAAGGCGACCGGGGCCGACCTCGGCCCGGTCTTCCGGGGCGGCCGCCCCACCCTGTCCCTCTGGGCGCCCACGGCCCAGTCCGTCGCGCTCGAACTCGACGGCAGGACCGTGCCCATGCGCCGCGACGACGCCTCCGGCGTCTGGTCGGTCACCGGCACGCGCGCGTGGACGGGCAAGCCGTACCGCTACGTGGTCAAGGTCTGGGCGCCGAGCGTCCGGCAGATCGTCACCAACAAGGTCACCGACCCCTACTCCACCGCCCTGACCACCGACTCGGCCCGCAGCCTGGTCGTCGACCTCGCGGACCCGAAGCTGGCCCCCAAGGGCTGGAAGAGCCTGGCCAAGCCGGCGGCCGTACCGCTGCGGGACGCCCAGATCCAGGAGCTCCACATCCGCGACTTCTCGATCGCGGACACCACGGCCGTCCCCGCCCACAAGGGCACCTACCTCGCCTTCACCGACGCCGGCAGCAAGGGCTCGCAGCACCTGAAGGCGCTCGCCGCCTCCGGCACGTCCTACGTCCATCTGCTCCCGGCCTTCGACATCGGCACCATCCCCGAGAAGAAGTCCGCGCAGACCGAGCCGGCCTGCGACCTCAAGGTCTACGCCCCCGACTCCGAGGAGCAGCAGGCCTGCGTCGCCGCCGCCGCGGCCAAGGACGCCTACAACTGGGGCTACGACCCGCTGCACTACACCGTCCCCGAGGGCTCCTACTCCACCGACCCCGAAGGCACCCGCCGTACGGTCGAGTTCCGGCAGATGGTCCAGTCGCTCAACGGCGCCGGACTGCGCACCGTCATGGACGTCGTCTACAACCACACCGTGGCGAGCGGCCAGGCCGACAAGTCCGTCCTCGACAAGGTCGTGCCCGGCTACTACCAGCGGCTGCAGGCCGACGGCTCCGTCGCCACCTCCACCTGCTGCGCCAACACCGCGCCCGAGAACGCCATGATGGGCAAGCTCGTCGTCGACTCCCTCGTCACCTGGGCCAAGCAGTACAAGGTGGACGGCTTCCGCTTCGACCTCATGGGCCACCACCCGAAGGAGAACATCCTCGCCGTCCGCAAGGCCCTGGACGCGCTGACGGTCGCCAAGGACGGCGTCGACGGCAAGGCGATCGTGCTCTACGGCGAGGGCTGGAACTTCGGCGAGATCGCCGACGACTCCCGCTTCGTCCAGGCCACCCAGAAGAACATGGCCGGCACGGGCGTCGCGACCTTCTCCGACCGGGCCCGTGACGCCGTCCGCGGCGGCGGCCCCTTCGACGAGGACCCGGGCGTCCAGGGCTTCGCCTCCGGTCTGTTCACCGACCCCAACTCCTCGACCGCCAACGGCACCCCGGAGCAGCAGAAGGCCCGGCTCCTGCACTACCAGGACCTGATCAAGGTCGGTCTGTCCGGCAACCTCGCCGACTACTCCTTCACCGACACCTCCGGCCGTACGGTCAAGGGCAGCCAGGTCGACTACAACGGCTCCCCGGCCGGCTACGCGGCCGCCCCCGGCGACGCGCTGGCCTACGCCGACGCCCACGACAACGAGACCCTGTACGACGCGCTCGCCTTCAAGCTCCCCGCGGGCACGCCGGCCGCCGACCGGTCCCGGATGCAGGTCCTCGCCATGGCGACGGCGACGCTCTCGCAGGGCCCCGCGCTCTCCCAGGCGGGCTCGGACCTGCTGCGCTCCAAGTCGCTCGACCGCAACTCGTACGACAGCGGCGACTGGTTCAACGCGATCCACTGGAACTGCGGCGACGGCAACGGCTTCGGCCGCGGCCTGCCTCCGGCGGCCGACAACAAGGCCAAGTGGGGGTACGGAAAGCCGCTGCTGACCGCCCCGGCCCTCACCGTCGGCTGCAAGGAGATCGACGGCGCCTCGGCGGCCTACCGGGATCTGCAGAAGATCCGTACGACCGAGTCCGCCTTCTCCCTCGCCACCGCCGGGCAGGTCCAGGACGCCCTGTCCTTCCCGCTCTCCGGCACCGGCGAGACCCCGGGCGTGATCACCATGCGCCTGGGCGGGCTGGTCGTGGTCTTCAACGCCACGCCGGAGCGGCAGACCCAGCGGGTCGCCGCCCTGGCCGGGAAGGGCTACGCCCTCCACCCGGTCCAGGCCGGGGGCTCGGACACCGTGGTCAAGTCCGCTTCGTACGAAGCCGGTTCGGGCACCTTCACCGTCCCGGCCCGTACGGTCGCGGTGTTCAGGGCCGGGTGAGCGCCTTCTCCAGGAGCGTGACCCCGTAGGACGTGCCGTCGGCGGCGACCTTTCCGGGTTCCTCGCCGACGACCGTGTAGCCCGCGGCTTCGTAGTACGTACGGAGCCGCGGGTTGCTCGTCAGACAGTCCAGCCGGGCCACCGCCCTCCCGCCGGCCGCGATCCGCTCCTCCGCGTGCGCGAGGAGCGTGCGGCCGGCTCCGGCGGGGGCGGCCTCCCGGTCGGTCATCAGCCGGTGGACGTAGCCCGCGACCGGCGGCTGAGGGCCCCACGCCGGCTCGTCCTCCCACCACAGCTCGTACGCCCCCACGGCCCGGCCGTCACGGGCCATGAGCCATACCTCTCCGGTGGCCATCCGCGCCCGGAAGTGCTCCGCGCTCTTGTCGCCCGGCTTCCACTGGTCGATCCCGTTGCGGACCATCCAGCCGGCGGCCGTGTCGAACAACCCCACCAGACGGTCCAGATCGCGGTCGTCCGCCTGCCGGAAGGTCACTTGTGCGTCCATGGTGATCACCGTAAGGGGTCCGGTCCGGCTCCCTCCGCCGAGGTCCGCACCCCTGAACCCCGTCTAGCGCGGGCTCTGACCGCCCTGGGCCGGCACCCGCGGCACCAGCGCCATGAGCCGGTGGGCGAGCTCGCCGAACGGACCGTCGGCCGGCTCGTCGGCGAGCATGCGGACCAGGATGTCCGCCATCTCGGCGTCGTAGGCCGCGCTCACCGCCGCGAGCGCCGCGAAGTCGTGCACCAGCTGCAGCTCCAGCTCCGCGCGCGGCACCCGCCGCCCGTCCAGCCAGATCAGCGCCGTCGACTCGGCCAGCGACACCCAGGACCGGACGACCAGTTCGAGCCGGGCCGAGGGGCGCTCGACGTCCAGGTGGGCCAGGATCTGCTCGTACGCGGCCTGCCGTACCTCGTCGATCATCGCGTTCGTCGTCGACGAGCCCACCGCGGGCCCGCCCCGCATCAGCGCCGCGAAACCCGGCCCGTGATCGTCGACGAAGTCGAAGAACCGGCCCATCACGCGCAGCAGCCGGGCGCCCAGCGGGCCCTGCGGCGGCTCCAGGAACCGGGCCGCCAGCTCGTCCGCCGCCCGCCGCAGCGCCGCCTCGTACAGACTCTGCTTGCCGGGGAAGTAGTGGTAGACCAGCGGCCGCGAGATCCCCGCGGCCGCGGCGATCTCGTCGATGGACACCTCGTCGGGAGAGCGGTGGCTGAACAGCTCAAGGGCCACCCCGATCAGCTGCTGCTTGCGCTCCTCGACGCCCATCCTGCGGCGTACCCCGGTCGTCATGCGAACAGCCTAACGGGCGTCCGTTACGCTCCCTCGACATGAGCACCAACGGTTTGAGCCCGAAGCAGGCCCGCCAACTGCGGATAGCCGCCGCGTCCGTGCTGCTGGTCGCCATGGCCGCGGTCCTGGTGATCCGGCTGGCCAGCCGTACGTCCGTGCTGGTCGTCGGCGTGTACGGGCTGGCCATGATCCTCTGCGGCGTCGTGATCGAGCTCTCCCGCAACGGCCGTACGCGGCTGGGCACCTGGCTCCTGGTGGGCGGCCTGGCGGCCGCCCTCGCCTTCGACTGGCTGATCCTTCCCTGACCCGGCCTGATCCGGCCTGATCCGAAGACACTTCCTAGAGGTCGAGAACCAGCCGTTCTCCGGCGCAGCGCGAGACGCAGATCAGCATCGAGTCGCCGCGCTCCGCGTCCGTGAGCAGCTCGTCGCGGTGATCGATCTCGCCCTCCAGGACCCGCTGTTGGCAGGTGCCGCAGAAGCCCTGCTCGCAGGAGTACGCGACGCCGGGCACCGCGCCCCGGACGGCGGCGAGAACCGACTGGTCCGCCGCCACCGTCACCGTACGTCCGGTGCGGCGCAGTTCGAGTTCGAAGGGGCCGCCGCCCGCCGCGGCGGGGGAGAAGCGCTCCAGGTACGGCGTCCGGCCCGCCGGCATCGCGGCGGTCACGGCGTCCATCAGGCCGTCCGGGCCGCAGCAGTACACCGCCGTCTCCTCGGGCACCTCGGCGAGGAAGCCGAGTGCGGGGCGCCCCGACTCGTCCTCGGCGACCACCGTCACCCGGGAGCCGAGCTTCTCGATCTCGTCGAGGTACGGCAGGGTGGCGCGGCTGCGCCCGCAGTACAGCAGCCGCCAGTCGGCGCCCGCCGCCTCCGCCGCGCGCAGCATCGGCAGGACGGGGGTGATGCCGATGCCTCCCGCGACGAAGACGTACGCGGGCGCGTCGGTCAGCGGGAAGCGGTTCCGGGGCCCGCGGATCTCGATCTCCGTGCCCTTGTGGAGCTGCTCGTGCACCTCGCGCGAGCCGCCCCGGCCCCCCTCGACGAGACGGGTGGAGACCGTGTACGCGTCGGTGTCGGCAGGGTCCCCGCAGAGCGAGTACTGCCGTACGAGCCCGGACGGCAGCACCAGGTCGACATGGGCGCCCGGCTGCCAGGCGGGCAGGCCCGTGCCTTCGAGCCGGAGCCGTACGACGCCTTCCGCGGGCTCGGTGCGCTCGGTGACCAGGACCTTCCGGGTCACGGTCGCGAGCCGGCCGCGGCCGGAGACCGGCTCGTCGAGTGCGGGCAGGGGCCAGAGCGGGGCGGCGTTGATCCGGCGGCGCATGGCCCGCTTGGCGAGGACCGCGGCCCCGGCGATCAGGACGACGGTGAGCGGACGGGGCATGGTCAGCGGCCTCCGTTGGCGCCGGGGGAGTTGGCCAGATAGGCGACGGCCTGGGCCGTGTTCCCCTCCTGGGAGGGGTGGTAGTCGCGGCTGAGGTAGCGCGGGACCGCCCGGAGCAGATCGGGCGTGGACGGCAGTACGCCCTCCCGGCCCTTGCGGACGAGCTGGCCGACCGACGCCCTGCCGTTGAGGAGCGTGGGGTCGTTCTCCATGAAGAAGCGGGTGCCGCGCTGCCAGAGGAAGACCATCGCGGTGAAGGCGGTGGCCCAGGTCCGGGCGCGGCGCCGGTAGCCGCCGTCGAGGTGCATGAACAGTTCGAAGGCGACGGAGCGGTGCTCGACCTCCTCGGCGCCGTGCCATCGCAGCAGGTCCAGCATCGTCGGATCCGCTCCCCGCCGGTCCAGCTCCTCCGCGTTGAGGACCCAGTTGCCGAGGAACGCGGTGTAGTGCTCGATCGCGGCGATGAGCGCGACCCGCTCCATGAGCCACCAGCGGCGCGCCCGGCCGGGCGGCAGGGTCCGGTCCCCGAGCAGCTTCTCGAAGAACCAGTCCACCTGCGCGGTGTACGGCGTGGGGTCCAGGCCGAGCTTCTTGAGGTGCGGGAGCACGTCGTCGTGCGCCTGGGAGTGGACGGCCTCCTGGCCGATGAAGCCGATGACGTCGTCACGCAGCCGGTCGTCGGTGATGAACGGGAGCACCTGCTTGTACACGTGCACGAACCATCGTTCGCCGGCCGGAAGCAGCAGGTGCAGCACGTTGATGGTGTGGGTGGTGAACGGATCGCCGGGAACCCAGTGCAGCGGGGTCTCCTCCCAGTCGAAGGAGACCTTGCGGGCCTTGAGTTCGATGTGCTCCGACGCCACCGGTGCAGGCTGCGTATTAGACATACCGTCAATGTACTGAGGGGTAAGCAACGCGCACCAGGGTCGTGCACGAGTTTTCGCCGGGCCGGACGACCGCTACCGCAACGCGCTCACCCGCGTTCCGTCCCTCAGCGTGCCGACCAGGTCGGCACGGGCACCGGCCGTCGTCCGCACCGCGAGCAGCGGGCCGTCCGCCTCGCCCTTCACCCCGCCCGTGGTCCGCAGCGACACGACGTCCCCGCTCCCCGCCGCCAGGACGTACCAACGGCCGCTCCTGGCCTGCCAGAGCACCCCGGCGAGCACCCGCGGCTCCCGCACCCCGCAGGCCGGGGACTCCTCGGCCTGCGCCACCACGGCGGCGGCCACCCCCGGCGCGGGGCCCTGGAACTGGGCGAGGACCCGGCTGCCCGTGCCCCGCCAGGTCTCCGCGCGGGCACACACCCAGGCCGCCCGGCCCCCGTCCTCCGGCAGCCGCTGCTCGGCGAACGGCCAGGCGTTCACCGACCGCACCCCGTGCGAGCGGACCGCCGTCAGCCGGCAGGCCGCCCGTTCCCAGAGCGACCGCGCGGCCTTCCCCGTCACGTCCGCCGGCGCCCCGGGCGGTCCCGAGGTCAGCCGGGCGGGCGCCAGTTCGCCCAGATCGGCAAGGAGCCGCACCCCCGTCGTGTCCCGGACCTGGAGCGTGTTCCATGCCGTGCACCCCCGTGCCTGGGCGGGGCTGAGCAGCGGCTGTGTGACGCCGTGCGCGTCCCGTTCGAGCCGCCACGGCTCCTTCGCCGGAGCCAGCAGGTCCCGTACGGTCGTCTCCCGGACCCAGGGGGCCGTCACGTAACGGACGTTGGCCGTCGTACGGGAGAGCACCAGGGCCGCGGAGCCGGCCTCGTCCGCCCCGTCCGTCCGGGCGAAGTCCAGCGCCGCACCGGCCGTCCCCGCCGACGGCTCGGCGTACCGCACCGCCCGCAGCCCGTCGTGGAACAGCACCACCCGCGAACCGTCCACCTCGCCCGCGTACAGCAGGTGCGGCGAGCCCATCGGCGGCCCCACCGGCGTCCCCGGTGTCGCCGAGGACCGCACCGAGGCGCCGGGCCGTGCCCACACCGCGAGCGCCCGCCGCAGCAGCGCCCGGTCGTCCACCAGGGCGCCCCGCGCCGGCCAGACCGAGAAGTCCGTCCGCGTCGAGCGCTGCCAGAACCCGGCGGGGACGCGGCGCAGCTTCCCCGGGTCGAGCGCGGCCTCCACGGCCGGATTGCGCGCGTACGAGGGCGCGGAGGCGCCGCCGGGCCCCCAGCCCTCGCCGGGCAGCCCGAGCAGCGTCCCGCAGACCAGGACGGCCGCCGCCGCGGCGAGCGCCGCCCTGCCGTGCTGACGGCGGCGCATCAGATCCGTCGGCCGGGCCTGCAGCGAGCACGGATCGAACTCGGGCGAGTCGAGCAGCCCGGCCGCCCCGATGCCCAGCGCCGCCTCCACCTCGTCGGCCGCCCCGAGCGCCGCCTCCGCGTCCGGCTCCGCCACCCCGGCCGCCGCGAGCACCCGCAGGACCTCCGGATCGCCCTGCCGCTCCAGCCACCGCAGCACGTACACCGCCCGCGCCGGTCCGGTCAGGGCGGAGAGGCGCTGGTCCAGGGCCAGTTCGTCGGCGCCGCCCGCGCGCGGGAACAGCCGGAGCCCCCATACGTGCGGCAGCAGCGGCGGGAACTGCGCCCGCCGGGGCAGCGCCCGGCGCCGCAGCGGCAGCCCCGCGACGAACGCCTGCCGGAGCACCTCGACCCGGACGTACGCGTACCCGGGGTCGACCGCGTCCTCCGAGCAGTGCGGCCCGGGGATCCCGGCCCCGGAGGCCCGCCGCCCCGGCAGCGAGCGCTGGACGAGCGCGTGCGCCGTCAGCACCCTCCGGTTGCGGCCCAGCGAGGGCGGCAGCACGAGGTACGCGATCCGGACCAGCCGCGGGTAGTGCTCGACGAGCGCGGCCTCGGCCTGTTCGACATCGACCGGGCCGAAGGGGAAGGAGGCGAGTTCCTGGGTGCTCACATTCAGCAGAACGAGCGAATCATCCGATGGTCACCCCGGCGGACGGCCGCCCGGCGGCGGCCGGAGCCGGTCCCCGGGCCACCGAGCGGCGGGCGTCGCGGCTCAGGCCTCGTGGACCGTCAGGCGCTCGCGGATCACGGCCGTCACCTCGTCGGGGACGCCGAGCCCGTCCCGTACGTACCGCTCCATCGAGCCGTGCCGGACCGCCACCTCGTCCAGCGCCGCCCGCAGGTACTCCGGTACGACCCCGATCAGGGCCAGCGCCAGCTCCGGGTCGCCGCCCTGTGCCGTGAACCCCTCGATCATCGGCGCGAAGGCCTGGCGCACGGCAGGGTTGACCGACAGGTACTCCGCCAGGACCGTCTTCTCGTCCGCGCCGAGCAGGGTCAGCACGACCGCCGCCGCCCAGCCCGTGCGGTCCTTGCCCGCCGTGCAGTGGAAGAGCAGCGGGCCGCCGCGCGGATCGCCGAGCTCGGTGAGGAACATCCGGTAGGCGGCGCGGGCGGAGTCGCTCGACACGAAGGCCCGGTACGTCCGGGCGAAGGCCTCCTGGGCCCGGCCTCCGCCGAGCGCCTGATCGGCCAGCACGGGGTTGGTGAGCAGGGTCTTCAGCCGGGCGGCGGGTGGCAGGCCGCTGGCGGCCAGATGGTCGGCGAGCACGTCGGCGGTGAGCAGCCGCACGTCCGGCGGGACCCGGTCGGGCCGGTCCGTCCGCTCCTGCGCCGTACGGAAGTCGACGACGGTACGGATGCCGAGCGCGGCCACCGCCGGGTCCGCAGGATCGAGCCGGTCGAGCTGCGCGGACCGGAAGAGCCGCCCCGAGCGGACGCTGCGTCCCTCACCGAGGGGGAGCGTGCCCAGGTCGCGGAGGTTGGCGACGGTGGCGGCGGGGATGGCGGGCATGGCGTCGACTCCTCCGTATCGGTACGTCTTCGGGATGTATCAGACCAAACCGTAACCGATCGGATTCCGGTCACCTCGGCGCGACCGGGCGGGCAGGATGGGCGGATGTTGATGCGCACGCGACGAACGACGACGACGGTGGCCCTGGCCCTTCTGGCGGCGACGGTCGCCGTGACGGGGTGCAGTTCGCAGGCGGAGGCGCCCGAGGAGGCGAGCGGCACCCTGGAGCAGATCGCGGAGCGCGCCGGCTGCGCCCCCGACCTCCAGACGGACGCGGCCGAGCTCCGTCAGGCCAAGTGCGCGACGGACGACGGCGCGTACGTCCTGACCACCTTCGCGACCGATCGCGGGCAGCGCGAGTGGCTCAACGAGGCCAAGGACTACGGCGGTACGTATCTCGTCGGCCGCAAGTGGACCGTGTCCGCCGACGACGGCACGGTGAAGCAGGTACGCGAACGGCTCGGTGGTCAGGTCGAGACCACCGAGCCGCACGCGCCGCACGCGTCGCAGTCCTCCGGAGACGGGTCCGGACACGGGTCGGAACACGGTTCCGGTCAGGGGCCGGAACACGGGTCAGGACACGGGTCCGGAGGCCACTAGGAACAGCGACGCCCCTCGTTGATGCAGCTCACCACCCTCCGCATCAACCGCTGGTCGAAGACGTTGATGAAGTCGCCGTGGTCGGTGATCGGCTTGTGGAGCTGCTCCGGGAAGGAGTCGACGGCGAAACCGGGGCCGGGGGGCACGTCGTAGACGATCCGCTGGACGAGCTGCGGGATGGCCCGGAAGCCGTTGCCGCAGCGCCCGCTCGCCGGGTCGGCGAAGGCCACATGGGTGCGGTGGTTGGCGCTGTCGGTGTTCTGTCCGTCCCAGCAGCTCTGGAAGCGGAAGGTCCGCACGACCTTGCTGCCCTCGGGGCAGATCGGGTACTTGTCCTTCAGCTGGCGGTTCTCGAAGCCGGTGCAGGACCAGGACGCGTTGGCGTTCGCGTCGCCGTTGGTGAAGGCCTTGGCATCGCCCGTGATGATCCGCAGGAACCGGGGCATCGCGGTGACCTTGGAGACCGGGCTGCCGACGAAGTTCAGGGTGACCTGGGCGGGTGTCTGGATCTCGCCGACGTTCTGGTCCTTGCCGCCGCCGTCCGCCTGCGCGTCGGCCTCCGCCTGTCCGTTCTGCAGGCGCAGCACGGGCCAGTAGTACGTCGAACGGTCGCCCTGGTTCCGGCAGGTGGTCCGGCCCCTGGCCAGGTCGTCGTCACTGGCGAAGGCGTCGTTGGCCTGGTTGCCGACGTAGTCGTGCATGTGGTGGGCGCCGTTGCTCACTCCCGGCGCGACGATCACGTTGTCCGGGTTGAACTTGCCGTTCTTGTTCGTGCCGCAGTTGGTGGCGAACGAACCGCGCGAGGCGCCCCGGCGCTGCCGGGGGAGGTTCACGTTCGGCTGGACGGTGGTGATGTCGACGAAGTCCGAGGCCTCGGGCCCGTTCCCCGCCTGGCCCTGGTCCTGCTCCTCCTCGCCGGGTTGCTCCTGCTCCCCCTCCTCGCCGTTGTCGCCGCCGTTGTCCCCGCCGCCGTTGTCCCCGCCCGCCGGCTGCTCGTCGTCCGCGCGCAGGGTGCACGGCGCGAGGCTGTCGAGCTGCTGACCGGTCATCTGGCCGATGCGCTGCAGGATGTTGAGCCGCTCGTTCCTGAGCGGGGTCAGGATCTGCTGCTCGGCGAAGGCCGGGTCGCTCTCGACCCGCTCCTTGTTGTCGGCGAGGCGCTGGTACGCGACGGTGATCTGACTGTCCAGCGTGGCGAGCTCACGGTCCACCGCGGTCCGCGAGGCCTCCGGCACCTGGGTCAGCTCGTCGCCGACGTCGGGACAGTCGATCGTCGAGACCGCGTTCTGCCGGTCGGGCGGCGGCGGCGATTGGTTGCCCCAGCCCTGGCCGGCCGAAGCGTAGACATTGGCGGCGATCAGGCCGCCCCCGCCCAGAATCAGGGCGACGGAGGCGGCCACCGCTCGTTTCGCGCGTGTCGAACGTTTTCTTGTGCGTCGCATGGGACTTCATACGGACGGAAGGCCCCCTGCGTTCAACCGAACCGGGGCGGACATCAGTCCGACAGGAGGGCCGCCTCCCGCTCCGGGGCGAGTCCCACCGGCGGCCGGTCCGCGCGGTGCGGGGCCGCGCCGCCGATCGACCGGAGCCAGGCCCAGGTGTCCGCGACCGTCTCGGTCACCGGGCGGCAGCGCAGCCCGGTCGCGAGCGCCTTGGAGACATCGGCGCGGTGCATCGCCTCGTACAGCTCGCCCGGGGGGATCCAGATCGGCAGGTCGGACCACGGCTCGACGCCGGCGGCGAGGAGCTTCTCCGGTTCCGCCCAGCGCAGTTCGGCGTCCGAGCCCGTCGCCCGCACACAGGCGTCGAGCAGCTCCTCGGTCGTGGTGTGTCCGGGCGGCGAGACCAGGTTGTACGCGCCCGAGAGCCCGACCGCCGCGGCGTCGGCCGTCCACTCGGCGAAGTCGCGGACGTCGATGTACTGGAGCGGCAGCGCGCGCGGGCCCGGCGCGAGGACCGGGCCGCCCCGCGCGATCCGCCCCAGCCACCACGGAAGCCGGCCGATGTTCTCGTACGGGCCGATGATCAGCCCCGCGCGGACGAAGAGGGTGCGGTCCGGGCCGAACGCCTCGACGGCCGCCAGCTCGCCGCCCCGCTTGGCCTCGGCGTACGGCACGTCACCGGCGTCCGGCGAGCCCTCGACCAGTGCCCCGTCCTCGGTCAGACCCGCCGGCTGCGGCCAGGCGTAGACCGACCGGCTCGACACGTAGACGAAGCGGTCCACGCGGTCCGCGAGCAGCCGGGCCGCGTCGCGGACGACCGACGGCGCCGCCGACCAGGTGTCCACCACCGCGTCCCAGGAGGCCTTCTCGTCCGCGGTGAGCGCGGCGAGCCCGCCCGGGGCCGTACGGTCGCCGATCAGCGAGACGGCCCCGGCCGGGGGCTCGTGGCGACCGCGGTGGAAGACCGTCACCTCCCAGCCCCGCGCCAGCGCCGCCTCGGCCACGGCGCGCCCCACGAACTCGGTACCGCCCAAGATCAGAAGTCTCATGCCACGACTGTGCATCGGGGGGCGGGGCATCGCCCAACGATTCCTCCACGGGTGAAACGGGAGGGGGTCTCCCGCTCCGGGCGAGGGGATGTCACCATGGCCGGATCATGACGGATGCCCGCTCGCCGATACGCGCCCTGCGAGCCGCCCTCTTTGCGGCGGTGTGCGTGACATTGGCTGCTGTGGGGCATTCGTCCATGTCTGCGCACTCGACCCCTCCGGGTTCGCTGTACGCGGCCTTCGCGGTCACCGGCGCTCTCGCCTGGCTGGCGGGCGGCCGGCGTCGCGGCGCGTTCGCGATCGCCGGGGGGCTCGCGGCCGTTCAGACGGTCCTGCACCTGATCTTCTCGGCGGGCGAGGGCCGCGGCGGCGCCGTGGACCACGCGGCGATCGACCCCATGGCGACGGCCGACCACGCGGCCATGGCGCACATGACCATGGACCCGGCGACGATGGCGGCCATGGCCTCCCTCATGGAGGGCGCCACCGGCCACTCCTCCGCCGGCATGCTCGCCGCCCACGCCCTCGCCGCCCTCGTCTGCGGCCTCTGGCTGGCCAGGGGCGAGGCCGCGCTCTTCGCGCTCGCCCGGACCGTCGGAGCGCTCGCCTTCACCCCGCTGCGGCTGCTGCTCGCCGTCGTCCGCGTACCCGAACTCCCGCACCCCGTACGCCCGCGCCGGCACACCCGCCGGCTGCACGGCGTCGTCCTCGCGCACACCCTCTCCCGGCGCGGCCCGCCCCGGCTGTCCCTTCCCCGCGCCACAGCCCTCGGAGTCCACGTCTGACCCGGGGGCCGATTCCCCCTGTCGACACCGACTCCTAGGACAGTCATGACCATCGACGATCCCGCACGCCCGGACACGGCCGAGGCAGCCGTCACTCCCGACACTGCCGAGGCACCCGTCACTCCCGACCCGGCGGCCGGGAGCGGCGGCTCCCAGGGGACCTGGAGCGCTCTGCGCCCCCTCGTCCTCCGCCTGCACTTCTACGCCGGCGTCCTCATCGCCCCCTTCCTGCTGATCGCCGCCGCGAGCGGCCTCCTCTACGCGCTCTCCTTCCAGGCCGAGAAGATCGTCTACGCGCACGAGCTGGAAGTCCCCGTCGGGGACAAGGTCCTGCCGCTCTCGCAGCAGGTCCACGCCGCCACCAAGGTGAACCCCAACGGCACCGTCACCGCCGTCTGGCCCTCCGCCGAGGACGGGGCAACCACCCGTGTCCTCATGGCCGACCCGGACGTCGAGGAGGGCACGTCCCTCGCCGTCTTCGTCGACCCGTACACCGCGGAGGTACGAGGACAGCTCCCCAGCTACGGCAGCTCCGGGGCGCTTCCGCTGCGCACCTGGATCGACGGACTCCACCGCGATCTGCACCTGGGCGATCTCGGCCGCAACTACAGCGAGCTGGCCGCCAGCTGGCTGTGGGTCATAGCCCTCGGCGGCCTGCTGCTCTGGATCGGCCGCCGCAGGAAGAACCGCCGCTCCCTCTTCGTCCCCGAGCGCGGCCCGAAGTCCCGCCGCCGCACGCTGTCCTGGCACGGCACGGTCGGTCTGTGGGCGGTGGCCGGTCTCGTCGCGCTCTCCGCCACCGGTCTGACCTGGTCGCGGTACGCGGGTGAGAACATCGGCGCGGTCCAGGACCAGCTCGGCGGAGCCACCCCGGCCGTCTCCGCGACCCTCGAAGGCGCTGCCGCCGGCGGCTCGTCGGAGCACGCGGGCCACGGCGCCGGCCATGAGGCGCCGGCCGCCAAGGGCCCGGACGTCGGCATCGACGCGGTGGTCGAGGCGGCCCGCGCGAAGGGCATCGAGGGCAGGATGTCGGTGGTCCTGCCCGCCGAGGGCCGGGGCTACGTCGTCAAGGAGACCGACACACAGTTCCCGGTCCACCTGGACTCGGTGGCGGTGAACCCGGCCGACGGCACGGTCATGGACGAACTCCGGTTCGCCGACTACCCGGTGCTCGCCCAGCTGACCCGCTTCGGCATCGACATGCACATGGGTGTGACCTTCGGCCTGGTCAACCAGCTGGCGCTCGCCGTCCTCGCCCTCGCCCTCATCCTGCTGATCGTCTGGGGCTACCGGATGTGGTGGCTGCGCCGCCCCGGGCGTCCGGTGGCGCGAGGCGCATGGCGGAAGATCCCGCCGACCATGCTGCTGCCGCTGCTCGCGGCGACGGCGCTCGTGGGCTGGTTCGTCCCGATGCTGGGGCTCAGCCTGGTGGCGTTCCTGCTCGTGGACCTCGCCCTCTCCCTGGTGGCCAGGGTGCGGGCGAGGTCCGAGGGGTCCCGAACGGCCTGATCAGGGCGTGTACTTGTAGCCGACCCGCCGCACGGTCTGGATCGTGTGGCGGTGTTCGGCGCCCAGCTTGCGGCGCAGCCGCGCCACATGCACGTCGACCGTCCGCCCGTCGCCCACATGCCCGTACCCCCAGACCGTCGTGACCAGCTGGTCGCGGGTGTGGACGCGGTGGGGGTGCGCGACGAGATGGGCGAGCAGCTCGAACTCCAGGTACGTGAGATCCAGCGGCCGGCCGTCCACGAACGCGATGCGCCGGTCGCCGTCGATCGTCACGGGTCCCGGGTCCCCGGCCGCGAGGCCGTTGACGGGGCCGGTCGCGGGGCCGGTGGCGGCGGGCGCGAGGCCGGGTGCGGACGCGGGGCCGGGCGGCTGCTGCTGGTCGACGGGCACCAGCACGAGGTACCCGACCATCGGCGGCCGTCCGGGCAGCGTCGGCAGCGCGTGGGGTGGTGCGGGCAGCAGCGTGGCACCGGGCGGCAGGAAGTCCGCGACCCGCGCGAGGTCGACGACCTCGTCGGGATCGACGGCCCGAAGCCGGGGGCGGTGGGAACGGACGGCGGTCAGGGACGCGGTGCCGGTCTGGGTGTGGGCCATGAAAGCTCAGCTCTTTCGCGCGAGTCGGAGACGTACGACGTCGTTCGCGCGTCGGCCGAAGGCCGCGGAACCGGTCTTGTACCGGTCGGGCGTTAGAGGGCCGACGCGTTCTTCACGCGCCGACAGCACCGGTCGAAGTCATGGTGCTGCCGGGAAGGCCAGAACGGCTCGAGGTCGGTGCGACCTGTCGCGGATCCGTTCTGAGTGAGGGCCATATCCCTAGTGTACTACTCGGGAATACCCGGGACGACCCCCGCGTCCCTGTTCACCTGCCCCGGACCGCACCCGGGTTCACCGTGCCGACGCCGAAGGGGCGCCCGCCGGTGGTCGGCGGGCGCCCCTTCGGGGAGAGCGGGGTGGATCAGACCTGGCCGGCCTTCTCCAGGGCCTCGCAGCAGGTGTCCACCAGCAGGCGGGTCACCGTGTACGGGTCCACGTTCGCGTTCGGGCGACGGTCCTCGATGTAGCCCTTCTGGTCCTGCTCGACCTGCCACGGGATACGGACCGAGGCGCCGCGGTCCGAGACGCCGTAGGAGTACTTGTCCCACGGGGCGGTCTCGTGCAGGCCCGTCAGGCGGTCGTCGATGCCGGCGCCGTAGTTCTTGACGTGGTCGAGCGGCTTCGAGCCCTCGCCCAGGGACTCGCACGCGGTGATGATCGCGTCGTAGCCCTCGCGCATGGCCTTCGTCGAGAAGTTGGTGTGCGCGCCCGCGCCGTTCCAGTCGCCCTTCACCGGCTTCGGGTCCAGCGTCGCCGAGACCTTGAAGTCCTCGGCCGTGCGGTAGAGCAGCCAGCGCGCCACCCACAGCTGGTCCGCGACCTCCAGCGGCGCCAGCGGGCCGACCTGGAACTCCCACTGGCCCGGCATGACCTCGGCGTTGATGCCGGAGATGCCCAGACCCGCCTGCAGACAGTTCTCCAGGTGCGCCTCGACGATGTCGCGGCCGAAGATCTCGTCGGCGCCGACACCGCAGTAGTAGCCGCCCTGCGGGGCCGGGAAGCCGCCGACCGGGAAGCCGAGCGGGCGCTCGCCGTCGAAGAAGGTGTACTCCTGCTCGATGCCGAAGATCGGCTCCTGAGCGGCGTACTTCGCGTACACCTCGGCCAGCGCGGCACGCGTGTTGGACTCGTGCGGCGTCATGTCCGTGTTGAGGACCTCGCACATCACGAGGATGTCGGCACCGCCGCGGATCGGGTCCGGGCAGACGAAGACCGGCTTGAGGACACGGTCCGAGGCGTGGCCCTTGGCCTGGTTCGTGCTGGATCCGTCGAAGCCCCAGATCGGCAGCTCCTCCAGAGTGGCACCGGTGCCCGGAAGGATCTTCGTCTTGGAGCGAAGCTTCGCGGTCGGCTCGGTGCCGTCGATCCAGATGTACTCAGCCTTGAAGGTCACGGGGCCTCATCCTTTGGCGTGCTGCTGCGGGGTGCGTGCTGCGGCTCGCGACGCTGCGAGAGCTGCGTGGTGTGTCTGCGCGCAGCTTCGCAACACGGGATTTCCCGCCCGTTGCCCGTTTGTGAACCCCGTGTTACTCAGCTTTCCCGATCTTCGCGGAGCCGCCGTGCGACGACGTGGGCGTCGAGGAGCGAGCCGAGGCCGGCGGCCCTGACGCGCCGTACGAGCTCGGTGTACGTCGTGCCCAACGCCTCGGCCGTGCGCCCCAGATGCCAGTCGGCGTCCGCGAGGCGGCGGAGCAGGTGGCCCCGTCTGATCTGGCTCTCGGAGAGACGGAACGTCTTCAGATAGAGCGTCCGGCCCTTGCGGTCGGCGATCAGTTCCCCGATGTGCTGTTCCTCACCCGCCCGCCGGAAGGGAGGCAGGAACCGGTACAGGTCATACGAATCCATCCGGTACACGCGCTCGAAGGCGTACGACGTCTCCAGCAGATCGCGCGCCATCAGCCCGTCGTGGGCCTCCGCCCAGGACCGCTCCTGCGCCCGGGCCGCCGCCCGCAGATCCGCGAGCGTACGGACGGAGCCCCCCTCGTCCCGGATGCGCGCCGCGAACTCCGGCACCGGGGCGCCGTAGTACGCGTACTGGTGGATCAGCTCCCCGTACAGGTCCTCGATCAGGGTGGGGTGGAGGGCTCGGTAGTCCTCCGGGTGGGGGACGACGAAGGCGGCGGCCAGGGAGTCGGCGACGTACAGCATGAGGCCGCACTGCCCCGGGTGGATCTCGAAGATCCGCAGCGCCTCCGCGAGCCCCGGGACGCTCCATCCCGCGTACGCCGCCTCGGCGCGCGGCGACAGGCCCTGGCGTACCGCCTGCTGGGACCACTCGTCCCAGACCACGGACGGGCCGCCGAAGTGGAGCGCCAGATACCCCTCCAGGGCGAGGTGCAGAGGCAGGAAGCGCAGCCGCTTCTCCGCCCGCCCGTCGGCGCGCCGGCGCTTGGCGAGCCGGTGGTGACGGCGCACCGGAACGACCTCCGGCCCCGCCCCGCCGGCCGTTCCGCCCCCGAACCGGGTGCCGTACGCGGCCGACTCCCGCTCGTCCCCGGACCAGTCCGCGACGAAGCCGTGCGGGATGTACGAGGTGTAGGTCGTACGGTCCCCGAGCTCGACCGCTCCACCCTCCCCGTACACCTCACGGTGGAGCCGCAGCCCCTCCACCGGCTCGGCCCGCACCAGCGGCACGAGCCGGACACCGCCCCACACCTGCGCCGGCCGGACGTCGAGACCGGTCAGATCGATCCGGGTCATCGCGTCGCCTCCCGCAGAAACAGCTCCACCCTGCGGTCCAGATAGGCCCGCAGTTCCGCCAGCCCCGTCCGGCCCTCGGCGAACTGCGCGATCTCCACCAGCGCCGCCAGATCCTCCGCGTCCCTGATCCCCGCGGTCGGCACGCTCGGCGCGAGCCGGCGCACGTCGAAACCGGCCGCGTCGTATACGGGGTTCACATGGACCGCGCTCGTCCGCCGCCCCGGGTCGAGGCGCGTCCGCCAGACGCGGAGCACCTCGCCCGCGAGGCCGGGCGGCGCGTTGTCCCAGCCGTCCGAGACGATCACCAGCCGGTCGGGGGCGGGCCCCTCCAGGGCGTCCAGGATCCGCGCCCCGAGCGGGGTCGGCCCCCAGGGCCGCACGAGGAGCGGATCGGTGGCGCCCGAGGTCCAGTGCGCGGTGTACGCCCCCGGCGCGGCCAGCGCGTCGAGGAGGAAGTGGCAGCCGAGCGCGACGGCCAGCGGGCGGCGCCGCTTCACGGACGAACCGGAGGCGGAGTAGCTGTCGTCGAGGACCGCCGCGACCCGGCCCCACGTCCCGGCGTACGGCCCCGCGACGCGCAGCGCGGCCGCCCGCAGCGCGGCCGTCAGCTCGGCGCGCCGCTCCACCCTCTCCCCGAAGGGGAGGGAGAGCACGTAGAGGGCGAGCCGCGTCAGCGGCATCACGGTCAGATCGCTCGCGCGCTCCGTCCGCAGCCGCTCCAGCCGGGTCATCCGGGGAGCGATCCGCTCCAGGAACACCGCGCGCCGCACGCCGTGCTTCGCCGCGAACCCCTCGGCGACGGTGAACGGCAGCTCGTACAGCGCCCCCTGCTCGTACTGCGCGCGGCGGTAGGCGTCCAGGTACGGGTGCTCGTAGCGGACCCGGCGGCGGGGCGCGAACAGGAAGTCCCCCGACTCGGCGGTGGCGAGCGGCAGATGGGCGTGGCGGGCGACGGCCTTCAGTCCGGCGCGGTACTTCACGGCGTCGTGACCGAGGTCGGCGCGGCCGGCCAGCCAGTCGCGGACGATCGCGCGCGTGCGCCGGTTGTTGACCTTGGCGGCGCGCAGGGCGCGGAAGAGCCGGTAGACCCGCTGCGGGGGCAGGCGCGCGAGCCGGGCGGCGATCAGCCGCCCCTCCGCCCGCTTCCCGTCCGCCCCGCCGGCCTCGTCGGCGGTGCGCAGCAGCCGCTCGACGATCATCGCCGCGTTGTGGTCGTTGATGTCGAGCGCGAGCGCGGCGGCGTACACGGTCCGGTAGTTGACCCGGACGTACTCGTGCAGGAACGCGAGCGAGAGCCGCTGCTCCCCGGCGGACGAGCGGAACTCCCGCTGACCGGTGGCGGTGACGGCCGCGTTGACGAAGAGCAGCACGTCCTCGGCGGCGATGAGGTCGGAGATCGTCTCCGTCGGCGTGGTCATGGCTTCCCTCGCGGTGGCATGGGTGCCGGCCGGGGAATGGGGGCGCGAACAGCGAAAACGTTGCTTCAGAGGCAGGTCCCGGAAGTCGCACCGGAGTCCCGCGGCCGGCGCAGGCAACGTAACACCGCGGGAGGGGAGGGCCGCCAGTGGATTTGCGGGGCCGGTGTCGGTGGGGACCGGCAGACTGGGGGCATGGTGTCGGTGGGGACCGGCAGACTGGGGGGCATGACCACGCACCGGGGCGCCAAGGCCCGTATCGGACTGCTCGGCACCGGCCCCTGGGCCGCGCGCACCCACGCGCCCGCGCTCGCCGCGCACGACGGTGTCGAGTTCGTGGGGGTGTGGGGCAGACGGCCCGAGGCGGCCGCCGAACTGGCCACCGCCTTCGGCACGACCGCGTACGACGACGTCGAGGACCTCCTCGAGGTGAGCGACGCCGTAGCCTTCGCCCTTCCTCCGGACGTCCAGGCCCCGCTCGCCCTCCGGGCCGCCGCCATGGGCTGCCACCTGCTCCTGGACAAGCCGGTGGCCACGACGGTCGAGGCCGCCCGTGACGTCGCCGAGGTGTCCGGGCCGGCGGAGGTCGCGTCCGTGGTCTTCTGCACGCTCCGCTTCGCCGACGCCACGGCCCGCTGGATCGACGAACAGGCCGCCGCGGGCGACTGGTTCCTCGGCGCGGCGCACTGGCTGGGCTCGCTGTACGGCCCGGGGTCGCAGAGCGCGTACGCGGCCTCGCCGTGGCGGCGTGAGAAGGGCGGCCTGTGGGACGTCGGCCCGCATGTCCTCTCCGTGTACCTCCCGGTACTGGGCGACGTCACCGACGTGACGGCCGTACGGGGCCCCGCGGACACGCACCACCTGGTCCTGCGTCACACGTCGGGCGCGAGCAGCACGGCGACGCTGACCCTCTCCGCCCCGCCGGAGGCGGCGGAGGCCGCGCTCACGCTGCACGGGAAGCGGGGCCGGGCGGCGCTGCCGGCGTGGGACGGCGCGACGGAGGCCTTCGGCCGGGCGGTCGACGCGCTCCTGGAGTCGGCCAGGACGGGGGTGCCGCACGCCTGCGACGCCCGCTTCGGCGCGCGGATCACGGAGATCCTCTCCCTCGCGGAGCAGGCGGCGGGCCCGGGGAGGGAGCCCGCCGCCTGACGGCGGCGCGGCCTCAGCCCACGCGCTCGATCCGGGCCTTGCGGATCAGGAACTTGCCCGGCTCACGGACCTGCTCGAAGGCCGCGTCGTTGAGCAGGACGCAGCTGCCGGAGGTGGAGGTGACCTCGACGGTGGTCGACTTGGCGTTGTCGAGGTTGGTGACCTTCAGGCGCGTACCGAGCGGGAACTGGTTGCTGGACGCGGCCGGGGCACCGGCCTCGCCGGAGAGTGTGACGGTCGATCCGGCGCAGACGACATCCCCGGAGCCGCCGCCGTCGCCGCCACCCGCGGGCGGGGCGGGCTGGGCGGGCTGCGCAGGCGGGGCGGGCTGCGCCTGGGTTGGTGCCGGCTGTGTGGCCGGGGCGGCGGGGGCGGCCGCCCCGGTATCACCCCCGCACCCCGACGCCGCCTGCTGAAGCCGGATCTGGGCGATCACCGCTTCCCGGTTGGCGATCCGCGCCTGCGACTGTGCGTCCGGGTTGGCGCGCTGGTCCGCGATGAACCGCTCGTTGTTCGCGAGCGCCGTGGTCAGGCCGTCGCAGGCCACGGACGCCTGACTCGTTCCGGTCAGCACCACCGCCGTCCCGCCGGCGAGCACGAGGGCACTGGCGATCAGCGCGATCTTCTTCTTCCGGCCGAGCGTTTTCCTGCGTGACACGTGAGGCTCCGTTCGTTTCCTGTCGGTTCCTGTGGCGTCAGATACGGGAAGCGCGCCGGTTCTGCTCAATGCGCGGAGATGTGACGTCAGCGGGACAGTGCGTCCCGTACGGCCTCCTCGGTGCGGCCGACCACCGCCGTGCCGTCCTCCGCGGTGATGATCGGGCGCTGGATGAGCTTGGGGTGCGCGGCGAGCGCCTCCACCCAGCGGTCCCGGTTCGCCTCGTCCCTGGGCCAGTCCTTCAGCTCCAGCTCCTTGGCGACGGCCTCCCCGGTCCGCGTGATGTCCCACGGCTCGAGGCCCAGCCGCTCCAGTACGGCCCGGATCTCGTCCGGGCTCGGCACGTCCTCCAGGTAGCGGCGCACGGTGTACTCGGCGCCCTCCGCGTCGAGCAGGCTGATCGCGCTGCGGCACTTGGAACAGGCGGGATTGATCCAGATCTCCATGCGCCCCACGGTACCCCCTCGGGCTCCTCCCACCACCCCCCAAACCCCCTCTGGCCAGGGGCGATTGTCAGTGGGGGGCAGTAAAATCGTAGGTGAAGGTGAGGGTCCCGGGGAGGGCCCGCACCCACCGTTCGTCAGGAGGTCGCCCGTGGCCACAGCCATGATCCGGAAGCCGTCCCTCGAACCCTGGAAGCCCCTCCGGAAGCAGCCGCTCCCCGCGGGCCGCCCCCGCGAGTGGTACATCACGCACAACCGCCGCCTGAAGGCCATGCGCCTCGCGATCGTCCTCCTCGACGCGGGTGTGCACGACCCCGCGAAGGCGGGCAACGCGAAGATACGCACCACGGCCGAGCTGCTCGGCATCCACCCGCCCTCGGACACCACCTGCCACATGGTCCGCGCGCTGATCCGCTACGGGCGCTGACCCGAGCCACCGCCCGGCCCCCGGACAGGGACGAAGACAGAGCCGCAGACAGAGACGAGGGCCGCCACCCCGGAATCCGGGGTGGCGGCCCTCACTGTCGTTCAGCGCTCCGGTCGATCGCTCGACCCGTCCGCGGTCTAGAGGTCGAAGTAGAGCTCGAACTCGTGCGGGTGCGGGCGCAGCTGGATCGGGGCGATCTCGTTCGTGCGCTTGTAGTCGATCCAGGTCTCGATCAGGTCGGAGGTGAAGACACCGCCGGCCTGCAGGTACTCGTTGTCCGCCTCCAGGGCGTCCAGGACCGCCGGGAGGGAGGTCGGGACCTGCTGGACGTTCGCGTGCTCCTCGGGAGCCAGCTCGTACAGGTCCTTGTCGATCGGCTCCGCCGGCTCGATCTTGTTCTTCACGCCGTCGAGGCCCGCGAGGAGCAGCGCCGAGAAGGCGAGGTACGGGTTCGAGGACGGGTCCGGCGCGCGGAACTCGACGCGCTTGGCCTTCGGGTTCGAGCCCGTGATCGGGATACGCATGGCCGCGGAGCGGTTGCGCTGCGAGTAGACCATGTTGACCGGGGCCTCGAAGCCGGGCACCAGGCGGTGGTACGAGTTCACCGTCGGGTTGGTGAAGGCGAGCAGCGACGGGGCGTGCTTGAGGATGCCGCCGATGTAGTAGCGGGCGGTGTCCGAGAGGCCCGCGTAGCCCGTCTCGTCGTAGAACAGCGGGTCGCCGTTGGCCCACAGCGACTGGTGGACGTGCATGCCCGAGCCGTTGTCGCCGAAGATCGGCTTCGGCATGAAGGTCGCGGTCTTGCCGTTGCGCCAGGCGACGTTCTTCACGATGTACTTGAAGAGCATCAGGTCGTCGGCCGCGGCGAGCAGCGTGTTGAACTTGTAGTTGATCTCGGCCTGGCCGGCGGTGCCGACCTCGTGGTGCTGGCGCTCGACCTGGAGGCCGACGTTCTCCAGCTCCAGGGAGATCTCCGCGCGCAGGTCGGCGAAGTGGTCGACCGGCGGGGCCGGGAAGTAGCCGCCCTTGTAGCGGACCTTGTAGCCGCGGTTGTCCTCGACCGCACCGGTGTTCCAGGCGCCGGCCTCGGAGTCGATGTGGTAGAAGCCCTCGTTGGCGGTGGTGTTGAAGCGCACCGAATCGAAGACGTAGAACTCGGCCTCGGGGCCGAAGTACGCGGTGTCGGCGATGCCGGTGGAGGCGAGGTACGCCTCGGCCTTCTTCGCGATGTTCCGCGGGTCACGGCTGTACTGCTCGCCCGTGATCGGGTCGTGGATGAAGAAGTTGATGTTCAGCGTCTTGTCGCGGCGGAACGGGTCCAGGCGGGCCGTCGACAGGTCGGCGCGGAGCGCCATGTCGGACTCGTGGATGGCCTGGAAGCCGCGGATCGACGAGCCGTCGAAGGCGAGCTCCTCGGACGGGTCGAACGCCGTCGCCGGGATCGTGAAGTGCTGCATCACTCCCGGAAGGTCACAGAAACGGACGTCGACCATCTTGACGTCGTTGTCCTTGATGAACTTCTTGGCCTCGTCGGCGTTCTGGAACATCCAACTCCTCCTACTCCCGGCCCGGGGAGGGGCGGGGTTGCAGCTCGTTCGTGCGGCCAGTGCGGTGGCACACGCTGGACCCGACCATAGGCAGACGGGATTTCTCAAGCATGACCCATTTGTTTCACCCAAGTTAACCGGCCTGGGTGCCCCTCCGCTTCCCGGCGCCCCTCGGCGACCCGGGCCGAAGTGATCAAAAACGGGCGCAGTACCGTTGTCGGGTGGACAACAGGCAAGCACTCGGATCATGGCTGTCCGGCCCCCGCGCGGCGGCCGAGGACGCAGGTGTCGACTTCGGTTACCGCGGTCAGCAGCTCGGGCTCCCCGAGGAGGGCCCCGGTTCGATCGCCCGCCCGGGCCGCCGGATCGGCGCCCTCGCCGTCGACTGGGCCCTCTGCATGCTGATCGCATACGGCCTGGTCACCGACGGCTACAGCCAGGCGACCGGGAACTGGGCGCTGGTCATCCTGCTCGTGCTGAGCGTGCTGACGGTCGGAACCGTCGGCTCCACCCCCGGCAAGCGGCTCTTCGGCCTCCGGGTCGCCTCGGTGAACGGCGGCCGGCTCGGCATCCTGCGGGTCGTGGTCCGCAGCCTCCTCGTCTGCCTCGCCATCCCGGCCCTGATCTGGGACCGCGACGGCCGGGGCCTCCACGACCGCCTCTCCGGCGCCGTACAGGTCCGGATCTGAGCCACGCACCACGACGGGCACCCCGCACACCCTGCACGACGCACACCCCGCACGACGAAGGGCGCCCCCGGAACCTGTCCGGTTCCGGGGGCGCCCTTCGTCGTGGAGGAGAGACCTCCGTCGGAGGTCAGCGCATCTTTCCGCCGCGCGGCATCCGCATGCCCTTCGGCATCGGACCCTTCGGCAGCGGCATGTTGCTCATCAGGTCGCCCATGGCCCGCAGCCGGTCGTTGGCCACCGTCACCTGGGGGCCGGAGAGCACCCGCGGCAGCTTCAGCATGGTCGTGCGGACCTTCTTCAGCGGCACCTGGCCCTCGCCGTTGCCGACGATGATGTCGGTCACCGGCACGTCCACGACGATGCGGGCCATCTTCTTCTTCTCGGCCGCCAGCAGGGGCTTGACCCGGTTCGGGTTGCCCTCGCCCACCAGCACGATGCCCGCCCGGCCGACCGCGCGGTGCACGACGTCCTGGCTCTTGTTCATCGCGACCGCCGGGGTCGTCGTCCAGCCGCGCCCGATGTTGTCCAGCACCGCGGCCGCCGCGCCCGGCTGGCCCTCCATCTGCCCGAAGGCGGCGCGCTCGGCACGTCGTCCGAAGACGATCGCCATCGCGAGCAGCGCCAGGATGAAGCCCAGGATGCCCAGGTAGACCGGGTGCCCGATCAGGAAGCCGATCGCGAGGAGGACACCGAGTACGACGATGCCCACGCCCGCGACGACAAGCCCGACCTTCGGGTCGGCCTTTCGGGTCATCTTGTACGTGAGGGCGATCTGCTTCAGTCGCCCCTGGTTCGCAGCGTCACCGCTGCCCGTGTTTGCCTTCCTCGCCATGTCCTGAAGTTTACGTGGCCCGGGAAGCGCGGCCAGCCACGGCCTCCATCACATGCTGGGCCTCGACCCGGTCCTTGGCCCGGCGGCGGTCCTCCAGGACCGAGTTCCAGGCGTTCCGGCGGGCCGTCCGCTGCCCGCCGGCCAGCAGCAGGGCCTCGACGGCCTTCAGGGCGTCGGTGACGGACGGGATGGCGGTGGCACGGACGTGGGTCGCGGCCTGCATGCGGGGGTCCTCCCTCAAGCGTGGATGAGACGAGGTGGGGGGTGGAGCGAGTGTGACGCTCACGACGTTGTGGCGGTGAGTGAAGCCAGGCTCACAGACTGGTGTTACCAGTGCGTGACCCGGTGGTCAAACACTGATGAAACGTTGATGCGGCCATCTGCACGCATCCGGAGACGCCGACGCGACCCGTACTCCCCCCTGACCTGCGGGGGTGTACGGGTCGCGCCGGATCCGGCCACTACCGGCCGGTAACTGCTTGTGCGTGAATTCACACGCCGATCACGCGCTCGTGGGGCGGCGACGCCTCACACGGCCTGCGTGGCGTTGTCCACCGCGCCGCGCTTCTCGATCGCCTGCTGGTACAGCCGGCCCGCGCGGTACGAGGAACGGACCAGCGGGCCCGACATCACGCCGGAGAAGCCGATCTCGTCGGCCTCCTCCTTCAGCTCCACGAACTCCTGCGGCTTCACCCAGCGCTCCACCGGGTGGTGCCGGACGGAGGGGCGCAGGTACTGCGTGATCGTGATGAGCTCGCAACCCGCCGCGTGCAGCTGCTGGAGGGCCTCGCTGATCTCCTCGCGGGTCTCGCCCATGCCGAGGATCAGGTTCGACTTCGTGACCAGACCGTAGTCACGGGCCCGGGTGATGACGTCCAGCGAACGCTCGTACCGGAAGCCGGGACGGATCCGCTTGAAGATCCGCGGCACCGTCTCCACGTTGTGCGCGAAGACCTCGGGGCGGGAGGCGAAGACCTCCGCCAGGAGCTCGGGCACCGCGTTGAAGTCGGGGGCGAGCAGCTCGACCTTCGTACGGCCGTCGGCGCGGTTCGCCGTCTGCTCGTGGATCTGGCGCACGGTCTCCGCGTACAGCCAGGCGCCGCCGTCCTCCAGGTCGTCGCGCGCGACGCCGGTGATGGTGGCGTAGTTCAGGTCCATCGTGACGACCGACTCGCCGACGCGGCGGGGCTCGTCACGGTCCAGCGCCTCGGGCTTGCCCGTGTCGATCTGGCAGAAGTCGCAGCGCCGCGTGCACTGGTCACCGCCGATGAGGAAGGTGGCCTCGCGGTCCTCCCAGCATTCGAAGATGTTGGGACAGCCCGCCTCCTGGCAGACCGTGTGCAGGCCCTCGCTCTTCACGAGGCCCTGCATCTTCGTGTACTCGGGACCCATCTTCGCCCGGGTCTTGATCCACTCGGGCTTGCGCTCGATGGGGGTCTGGGCGTTACGGACCTCAAGGCGCAGCATCTTGCGTCCGTCGGGTGCGACTGCGGACACGACCGGCTCCCTGTAGCTTCGATTCTTCGGCGCACACCAGGGTACGCCCGTTGTTCGTACGGTTTTGTTTACGCCTGGGCAACCTATGGCCAGAGCCCGGCATTCCCCATGCGATTCCCCACGCGCTACGCGGAGGCGGCGGCCGTCTCGCGCTCGACCGGGCGCGGCTTCAGCTCCGCGTTCTCCAGGACGGCGCGCAGGTGCTTCTCGACCACCGGCAGGACCTCCTCGATCGTGATGTCCCGGCCCAGCTCGCTCGCGAGCGAGGCCACGCCCGCGTCCCGGATCCCGCAGGGGATGATCCGGTCGAACCAGGCGTTGTCCGGGTTCACGTTCAGGGCGAAGCCGTGCATGGTGACGCCCTTGGCGACCCGGATGCCGATCGCGGCCAGCTTGCGGTCCTCGCGGCGCTGACCGGCGTTGGACGGGGCGTACTCCGGGCCGTTGAGCCGCGGGTCGAACTCCGGGTCGCTCAGCCGCGGGTCGAAGTCCAGCGAGAGCCCGCCGAGCGCCGGACGCTGCTCCACCGGGTCACCGAGCACCCAGACGCCGCTGCGGCCCTCGATCCGGGTGGTCTCCACGCCGAACTCGGCGGCCGTGAGGATCAGCGCCTCCTCCAGACGGCGCACGTGCGCGACGACGTCGACCGGTCGGGGCAGCTTCATGATCGGGTAGCCGACGAGCTGACCCGGGCCGTGCCAGGTGATCTTTCCGCCGCGGTCCACGTCCACGACCGGCGTCCCGTCGAGGGGGCGCTCGCTCTCCTCCGTACGCCGGCCCGCCGTGTACACGGGCGGGTGCTCCAGGAGCAGACAGGTGTCGGTGATCTCGTCGGCGAACCGGGCGGTGTGCACCTCGCGCTGCTTGTCCCAGGCCACCTGGTACTCGACGGCGTCGTCGCCGAAGCCCAGACGGACGAATCGCAGCTCACTCACGGCAGTGCCTCCTCCTGGTGCCGTGGCCGGGTCCGGGGATCGTCCCGGGGCGGCTCGGCACCATGCGTCATTCGCGCCCATGCCACTGTACGGCGGCGTCACGGAGACCGGTCCGGCAGGTGCGGTGGCCCCCGCGTGGGGCCTCTCCGTCAGCGATGGCCCCAATCCTCACACGATCGGATGAATGTGGGGCGAAGGAGGCGGTATAGGCGGTGAGGGCCGCTAAATTCACGCCGTTCCATGAGGGTCCGCACGGCTTCCATCCGGGCCCGGAAGGCAGGAGACCGCACAGCTGATGACGGAACGACCCCCGCAGCGCATCCCGAACCGCCGGCTCGCCGCGCTCATCGCCGAGGCCGGATTCTCCAACGCGGGCCTGGCGAGACGGGTGGACCAGCTCGGCCTGGAGCACGGGCTCGACCTGCGGTACGACAAGACCTCCGTGACCCGCTGGCTGCGCGGTCAGCAGCCGCGCGGCACCACGCCCGCCCTGATCGCCGAGGTCTTCACCCGGCGGCTTGGCCGCCGCCTCTCCGCGCAGGACCTCGGTCTCGACGCCTGCGCGCCCGTGTACGCCGGTCTCGAGTTCGCGGCGACGCCCGAGGAGGCCGTCGACATCGTCAGCGGGCTGTGGCGGAAGGACTCCGGCAGCCACGCGGAGCTGCGCAAGATCGCCTTCACCCCGGCGGGGCTCGTCGTCCCCAGCCGCGACTGGCTGATCGGCCGGGCCGACGACCGGGTGGCACGGAGCGAGAGCGCCGCGCCGAACGGGCGGCTCGGCGTGGACGTCCGGCTCGCGCAGGACCCCCGGGTCCCGCAGGACCCCCGGGTCCCACAGCAGGGCCGACTGTCCGTGCCCCGGCAGCGCGGCACGGACCGGGGGCCGGGGCAGCGGGTCTCCAGCGGCGACATCGCCGCGCTGCGCTCGGTCGGCGAGCTCTTCCGCACCCTCGACCACGCGTACGGCGGCGGCCACGCGCGCCAGGCCCTCGTGCGCTACCTGGAGCACGAGGCCGAGCCGATGCTGCGCGGCATCTACGGGGAGACCGTCGGCCGCCGCCTGTTCGCCGCGGCGGCCGATCTGACGCGACTGGCGGGCTGGACCTCGTACGACATCGCGGCGCACGGACTGGCCCAGCGGTACTTCGTCCAGGCGCTGCGGCTCGCGCAGGCGGCGGGGGACCGGGCCTACGGCTCGTACGTCCTGATCACGATGAGCCGGCAGGCCGTCTACCTCGCCCACGGGCGCGAGGCCGTGCAGCTGGCCCGGGTCGCCCAGCAGGGCGTCGGCTCGGCCGCGCCGCCGGTCGTCCAGGCCCTGCTGCACTCCGTGGAGGCGCGCGGGCACGGGGTGCTCGGCGAGGCCCGGGCGTGCGGCGCCGCGCTGGCCAGGGCCGAGCGGGCGCTGGAGGCGGCCAGGCCCGGGGACGACGTGCCGTACTGGGCGCGCCCCTTCGACGAGGCGCAGCTCTCCGACGAGTTCGGGCACTGCCACCGCGACCTCCAGCAGTACCGGGCCGCGGCGCAGCACGCCGAACGCTCCCTCCAGCTCCGGGCCCCGGGCTTCGCGCGCAGCCGCCTCTTCTGCCGGGTGGTCCTCGCCTCCGCCCGCCTCGGCCTCGGCGAACTGGACCAGGCGTGCGCGCTCGGCGCGGAGGCGGCGCAGCAGGCCTCCGAGATGCGCTCGGCCCGCGCGCTGGAGTACATCCGCGACTTCGAACGGCGGCTGGAGCCGTACCGCGACGCGGCCGCGGTCCGTACCTACCGCGACCGCGTGGCGGCGATCGGCTGACGCCCCCGCGCGCCTGCCGGTCGTGCTGCCTGCCGGTCGTGCAGCCCGGCCGATCCGTGCTCCCTGCCGGGCTGCCTGCCGGTCGTGCTGCTCTGCGGGTCGTGCTGCCCGCCGGTCGTGCCCGCCTACGCCTACGCCGCCGCCTCCGTCGGGGCGCCCTGGGACACACGGACGCCGAGGTCCGTCAGGAGCGCGTGCGCCGCGCGGTGGGCGGAGGTCAGGGCCCCCTGGGGCGTGGACGTGTCCCGATGGTCGCCGCAGACGTAGAGACCGGCGAGCAGGCGCACCGGGCGACGGGGGTCGTGCGGCGGCGGCATCGCGGGGATCGCCTCGGCGGTGTGGTGCAGGGCGAGGAGCTCCCACTCGTCCGTCGACGTCCCGTACAGGGTCGCGAGGTGCTTGCGGACCCGGCGCTCCGCGTCGTCGGGCGGGGTGCCGAGGACCGTCGAGGACACCAGGACCCGGCCCGCGGGCGCCCTCGTGGGGTCGACGGCGCTCATGACGGCCGTGTGCGCGACCGGGCCGCCCGGGTCGGACTCCAGAATCAGGACCGGGTCGGGTGCGGGCGCCTCCGGGGCCGTGTGATGCAGCACGGTGACCGCGTGGAAGCGCGGCACGCGCAGCCCCGGCAGCAGCTCCGCCGCCGTACGCGCGCCCGTCGCCAGCAGGACCGAACGGCAGCCGAAGACCCCGTGCTCCGCCGTCTCGACCCGGTTGATCGCGACGTCCGTGACCCGGACCCCCGTGCGCACCGTCCCCGGCGGCAGTGACGCGGCGAGCAGCTCGGGCAGTGCGCCGGACCCGCCCTCCGGGACGCAGAGCCGCCCGCGCGCGAACGCGCGCAGTGCCAGGTCGGCGTGGCGACTGGACGTGGTCAGGTCGGGATCGCCGAGCAGCGCCGCGATCAGGGGCCGTACGACCCCCTGGACCGTGCGCGCCGGCAGCCGGGCCGTCAGCGCCTCGCGGGCCGTCCGCTCCGGCCGGGCCAGCAGGCGCTGCGCGGGCGTCGCCGCGAGCCGTGCCAGCGAGGCTCCGAGCCGCGCCTGGTCCAGCGAGGCGGCCGGATTACGGGGGGCGCTCGCGAGGGCGCGCGCCACACTGAACGCTCCCCCTACGCGCCAGGGCGTGTGGGCGGAGCGCCGGCGTGGGTGCGGGAACGGTTCTCCGACCCTCGCGTACCGACCGTCGCTGTGCACCAGGGCCCCCGGCGCGAACGGTCGCAGCGCCACCCCCTCCAGGCCCCGCGTCCGGAGCAGTTCGGCGTGCGAGGCCGTGAGCAGCGGCCCGGTCCGGTCGAGGCGGAAGCCCTCCATGTCGTCGGTGGCCATCCGGCCGCCGACCCGTGGACCGGCCTCCAGGACCGTGACGCCGAGCCCGGCGCTGGTCAGACGGTGGGCGGCCGCGAGCCCCGCGATCCCGGCCCCGACGATGACGACGTCCGTGGCGACGTCCTTGTGGCGTGCGGTACTGAGCACGTGCCCCTCCCCAGGTCGGCGCGGCTGGTGGGAGGCCTATGCCCCCAACCGGCCCCCGGAATGCCCGCATTCGCATTCAGGGCATGCCAGCCTGGGGCCTCGCCAGGGCCCGCGCCAGCGGCGCGCGCGGGGGTGCACGCAGCACGGGGTCGCACCGCGAGGTGTCAGGCCGCCGCGCGGATCGCCTCGTCGATCGTCGGGAAGGCGAAATCGAACCCCGACTCCAACAGGCGGCTCGGCAGCACCCGCTGACTGCCCAGCACATCCACCGCGAACTCCCCGAGCGCCAGGCGCAGCGCCGGCGCCGGGACCGTGAAGAACGTCGGGCGGCGCAGGACCCGGCCCATCGCCGCCGTCACCTCCCGGTTGGTCACCGGCTCGGGAGCGGTCAGGTTCACCGGACCCGCCAGGGAGTCGGTGTCGATCAGATGCCGCAGGGCGGCCACCTCGTCGTGCAGCGAGATGAAGCTCCAGTACTGCCGGCCGTCGCCCATCCGCCCGCCGACCCCGGCGCGGAAGACCGGGAAGAGCCGGCCCCACGCACCGCCCTCGGCGGCCACGACGAGACCGGTGCGGGCGTAGGCGACCCGGATGCCGGCCTCCTCGGCGGGGGCCGCCGCCGCCTCCCACTCCACGCAGACCGAAGGCAGGAAGCCCTCGCCGGCGGGCGCGCTCTCGTCCACCGCGCGCGAGCCGGTGTCGCCGTAGTAGCCGAGCGCCGTGCCGCACACCAGGACCCGCGGCGGGTCGGCCAGCGAGGCGAGGGCCTCCGCGATCGCGCGCGTACCGAGTACGCGGCTGTCGCGGATCTCCTTCTTGTACGCCTCGTTCCAGCGGTGCTCGCCGACGCCCGCGCCCGCCAGGTGCACGACCGCGTCGACACCGACGAGCCCCGCCGCGTCCACGTACAGCCGCGCCGGGTCCCACTCGATCTCGTCCGCGGTCCTGGCGGGCCGCCGCACCAGACGGCTGACCTGGTGGCCGTCGGCGCGCAGCGAGCGCACCAGGGCCGTGCCGATGAGTCCGGAGGCGCCGGTGACGGCGATACGCGAGCGTTGCATGGGGACATCCTGCCCTCCCCGGTCCGGACGTGGCACAGTGGCGCACATGATCGCGCCGGACACGCACATACGACAGGCCCTCGCCGCCGACGGGGACGCGCTGGCGGAGCTGGACCGCGCCACCTGGTCGCCGTTGCACGCCGTGCTCCCGCCGCCGGAGCCGCCGTACGCGCCGTTCTTCGACGACCGGCACCGGCCCGAGGACTTCCTGGTCGCGCAGCGCGGGCCGGACGTCGTCGGCTATCTGCGGCTCGTGCCGCCCACCCCGCTCGCCTGCAACGCGCACGTCCGCCAGATCCAGGGGCTCGCCGTCGCCGAGAGCGCCCGCGGCAAGGGCGTAGCCCGCGCGCTCCTGCGCGCCGCCTTCGACGAGACCAGGCGCCAGGGCTGCACGCGGATCACCCTGCGCGTCCTCGGCCACAACGAGCCCGCCCGCGCGCTGTACGCCTCCGAGGGGTTCGTGGTGGAGGGCGTGCTGCCCGGCGAGTTCTTCCTGGGCGGCGCGTACGTCGACGACGTCCTGATGGGCCGCTCGGTCGCACCCTAGGGGTGCCCGCGGGACCGGCCCTGGAGCCGGCCCGCCGCACCTGGCCCGGGCCGTCCCGTCCGCGCCGCCTCTAGGCGTCCGTGCGCCCCGCCTCCGACGGCTTCAACGGTCCCATTCCGCCCATCAGTTCACGCAGGCAGCGCACCGCCAGCTCGGCCGGAGCGCCCTTTCCGCGGACCGGCGCGTCCGTCTCCGCCCAGGCCTCCAGGGCGACCCGGATCGCGTCCGTGGCCGCCGCCGCCGCGAGCCGTACCTCCAGCGGGTCGGCGCCCGGGCCGGCCAGCTCGGCGACCACGGCGAGCAGCTTCTCCTCCGACTCCTGGTTCACGCGGTACCAGACGGCCCGCAGCGCCGGGTCCTCCGCGGCCGCCCGCAGCAGCCCGCGCGTCCAGCGCAGCCCCTCGGCCGCCTCCTCGTCGGCGGCCGCGAGCGCCTCGGCGATCGACCGTTCCAGGGCGGCAGGCACCGTCGAACCCGGCTCCGCCGCCGCCAGCGACTCCCGCCAGCGGTCCGCGCCGCCCGCGAGGAGCGGGGCGACGGCGTCCTGCTTGGAGCGGAAGTACCGGTAGAAGGTGCGCAGCGCGACCCCGGCACGCAGGGCGATGTCCTCGGCCGTGGTGCCGTCGGGGCCGCGCTCGGTGAAGAGCTCGGCGGCGGCGCGCGCGATGTCGAGCTGGGTGGCCGCCTTGCGGCGCTCCGTCAGGGAGCCGGGCTTCGAGGAGGGCTTGGTGCTCACCGTACGAAGGGTACGCCCCACGTCTGCCGACCATGCATATCGTGCAGCTATGGCAAAACGTGCCACTTGGGCGTACCGTGTGCCTGCACCGAGAGATTCGCCGTCGAGAGGTCGGACAGGACATGAACCGCTACGAAGGACGCCGCGCACTGGTCACCGGTGGCGGCTCCGGCATCGGCCAGGCCACCGTGCTGCGCATGCTCGCCGAGGGCGGCAGCGTCGTCGCCGCCGACATCAGCGAGGACGGCCTCAAGGACACCGTCGCCAAGGCCGGCGCCGCCGCGGACCGGCTGACGACCCTCGTCGTGAACATCGCCGACGAGACCTCGGTACGCGCCGGTGTCACCGCCGCCGTCGAGGCGCTCGGCGGCCTGGACGTACTGGTCAACGCGGCCGGCATCCTGCGTTCCTCGCACACCCACGAGACGACGCTCGACGCCTTCGAGCAGGTCGTCCGGATCAACCTGACCGGCACGTTCCTGATGATCCGAGAGGCGATCCCGGCGCTCCTGGAGGGCGACGGCTCCGCCGTCGTGAACTTCTCCTCCACCTCGGCGATGTTCGCCCACCCGTACATGGCCGCCTACGCGGCCAGCAAGGGCGGCATCCAGTCCATGACCCACGCGCTGGCGGCCGAATACGCCAAGCAGGGCATCCGGTTCACCGCCGTCCAGCCCGGCTCCATCTCGTCCGGCATGACCGACGGCTCCGGCGCCAGCCGGCAGTCCACCGGCCCCGGCCTGCCCGAGGACACGGACTGGTCCCTCTTCGCCAAGCTCGCCCCGGCCCTCGGCGAGGGCTTCGCCGGTCCCGAGACCGTCGCCGGTGTCGTCGCGATGCTCGCCTCCGACGACGGGAAGTTCATCACCGGCACCGAGGTCCGCGTCGACGGCGGGACCCACTTCTGATGAGCGCCGCCACGGTCTTCGGCGGCCGTACGGCGGTGATCACGGGCGCCTCCTCCGGTATCGGCGCCGGGCTCGCCCGCCACGCCGCCGGTCTCGGCATGAAGCTCGTGCTCGCCGACATCGCCGCCGACCGCCTCACCGCCGTCGCGGACGAGCTGCGGGAGACGGGCGCGCAGGCCGAGGCGGTCGTCACCGACGTCGCCGACCCGTCCTCCGTGGAGGCGCTCGCCGAGCGCGCGTACAGCCGTTTCGGCACCGTCGACCTGCTGGTCAACAACGCCGGGATCATGGCCATGGGCTACTCCTGGGAGATCCCCGCCGAGCGCTGGGACGCCATGCTCCGCGTCAACATCGGCGGCTACGTCAACGGCATCCGCGCCTTCGTGCCGCGCATGCTGGAGCGTGGCGAGCGGGCCTGGGTGGTGAACGTGTCGTCGATCGGCGGGCTGCTGCCCAGCCCCCTGATGGCCCCGTACAGCGTCACCAAGTTCGGCACGCTCGCCCTGACCGAGTCGCTGCACTACGAGATGCGGATGAAGGGCGCCCCGATCCAGGTGTCCGTGGTGACTCCCGGGGCCGTGCGGAGCGAGATCTTCCGTGCGGCGCGCCCCGGGGCGTCCGAAGCGCCCGAGGTCACCGGCTTCGCCGACCACCTCCAGGCCATGAGCGACGAGCACGGCCTGACCCCCGAGGAGCACGCGGAGCGGGTCTTCACGCAGGTCGCGCAGGGGAAGTACTGGGTGGTCCCGCAGCCCGACACCCTCCACGAGGCGCTGCCGGCCCGGACGGACATGATCCTCGGTCAGGTGGACCCCGAGCTGCGGCTCGGCTGACGGACCGGTACGGACCCGGGGTGGGGACGGCCCCCCGGGTCCGTACCTCACCCTTCACCCCTTCGTACGATCCTGGGCGCCTTCGTACGGACCTACGCGCCGAAGCGCTCCCACAGGCGCGGATAGCGCGCCGCGAGCCCCGTGTCGTCCTCCAGGTCGAAGGCGACGCCCTCCGGCTCCGCCGGCTGTGGCGGAATCCCCAGGTCCGGTGCCTCCGCGCCGGTGAGCTGCTCGTACGCCTCGTCCGCGGCGAACCCCAGCTCCTCGCCGTCCCCGTCGATCTCCTCGTCGAACTCGTCGAGCAGCTCGGCGAGCGCGTCCGGGTCGTGCACCGCGCCCTCGAAGACCTCCCGGCCCTGCCCGATGAGCCAGCAGCGGAAGTAGTCGAAGGCGTCGTCGCCCGCACCGTCGAGCAGCACCGCCGCCGCGCCCCACAGGTCCCAGCGGTAGGCGCGGTTGTAGCGGGCCTCGAAATGGCGGGCGAAGTCGAGCACGGAGTCGGGGTCGAGCTGCAGCAGCCGCTCGACGAGCAGGTCGGCGTGTTCCTCGGGGTCGCCCTCGGCGGCCTCGCGGGTGGAGTCGATGATCTCCCAGAACTCCGTCTCGTCCATCACGGACCAAGCATCGACCTTGGGGAAGGGCGACGCACCCGGAAACAGCCAAAATCAAACCGGACAGAAGGTGTCGTACTTTCCTGTCACGCTCGTCCCATGGAGACCACAACGAAGCCGCTCAGCGGCAGGATCGCACTGGTCGCGGGCGCCACGCGGGGCGCCGGACGGGCCATCGCCGTGGCGCTCGGGACGGCGGGCGCCACCGTGTACGTGACCGGGCGCACCACCCGGGACAGGGTGAGCGAGGTCGGCCGTACGACCGAGACCATCGAGCAGACGGCCGAGCTGGTGACGGCGGCCGGCGGCGAGGGCGTCGCCGTTCCCACCGACCATCTGGAGATCGACCAGGTCCGGGCGCTCGTCGAACGGATCGACGCGGAGCGGGGCCGGCTGGACGTCCTCGTCAACGACGTGTGGGGCGGGGAGCACCTGCTCAAGTTCGGCAAGAAGATCTGGGAGACCGATCTGACCGACGGGCTGCGCATGATGGAGCTCGGTGTACGGACGCATGCGATCACCTCCCGCCTCGCGCTGCCGCTGCTGATCCGTCGGCCGGGCGGACTCGTCGTCGAGATGACCGACGGCACCGCCGAGTGGAACACGCGTTTCCGCGAGAACTTCTTCTACGACCTCACGAAGAACGCCCCGATCCGGATGGCGTTCGCGCTCGCCCACGACCTGAAGGACGTCGGCGCCACCGCGGTCTGCCTCACGCCCGGCTGGCTGCGTTCCGAACAGATGCTGGCGGCCTTCGGCGTGACCGAGGAGAACTGGAGGGACGCGATCGAGAAGGTCCCGGGCTTCGAGATCGCCGAATCCCCGATGTACGTCGGCCGGGCCGTCGCGGCCCTCGCGGCCGACCCCGACCGGGACCGCTGGAACGGACAGTCGCTCTCCAGCGGTCAGCTGGCCCGGGTGTACGGCTTCACGGACGCGGACGGCTCGCAGCCCGACGCCTGGGGCTACATGCTCGCGGGCGAGACCGGCACCCCGTCCGTGGAGGACTACCGCTGACCACCCCGCCGCCCGGCCCCCGGGCCGTACAGCGCGGTCAGGCCCTCCGCCGCGGCCGTGAAGCGGGAGCGGAGCGGCGCGGGGGACAGGACCTCCACCTCCGGGCCCAGGGTCAGCAGCTGGCTGAAGGCGACGTCCTCGTTCTCCACGCGGAGCGTCGCCGTCAGCCGGCCCCCGGCGTCCGTCGATGCGGCCGCCAGCGCCTCCTCCGCCGCCGCGCGGTCCGTCACGTACGGCAGCCGGCGGGCCCCCGCCCCCGTGAGCCGCAGGACGACCTCGGCGCGCAGGATCGAACGGGCGAACTCCGCGGCCCGCTCCGACCAGAACGCGGACAGGTCGAACTCCCCGTCCCGCTCGAACCGCTCCTCGCCGAGGGCCACGGCCGAGAAACGGTCCACCCGGTACGTCCGGAACGCCGTACCGGAGCGCGCGCACAGGTACCAGACGCCCGCCTTCAGGACGAGCCCGTACGGCGCCAGCTCGCGCTCCACCTCGGTGTCCCCGCGCCGGTAGCGGGCCGAGACGAGCCGGTCGTCCCAGACCGCCTCCGCGATCGGGGGCAGCAGCTCCGGCGTCTGCGGCTCCTGGTACCAGCCCGGGGCGTCGAGCAGAAAGCGCTGCGCCGCCGAGTCCGGGGCGTCGCGCAGCGAGGGCAGCAGCGCCGCGGACACCTTCAGCCGGGCCGCCGACGCCGCGTCCTCCAGGCCCATGTCCCGCAGCGCGCCCGGCAGCCCGGACAGGAACAGCGCCTCGGCCTCGCCGCGCGCGAGGCCCGTGAGCCGCGTGCGGTAGCCGCCGATCAGCCGGTACCCGCCGGCCCTGCCCCGGTCCGCATACACCGGAACCCCCGCCTCCGAGAGGGCGAGGGCATCACGGGTGATGGTCCGTTCGGACACCTCCAGCTCCGCGGCCAGTTCGGCCGCCGTCATCGACGGTCGGGACTGGAGCAGAAGGACCATCCTGATCAGCCGGGCAGCGCGCATGACGCGCATTCTGCCCGGCCGGCCATCGGCCCTACAGGCCGTAGCGCTCGCGCGCCTCCTTCACCGCCGAGGCCGGGACCTCGCCGCGGCGGGCGAGCTGGGCGAGGGCCGCGACGACGATCGACTGCGCGTCGACACCGAAGTGGCGACGGGCCGCGTCACGGGTGTCCGACAGGCCGAAGCCGTCCGCACCGAGCGAGGACCAGTCCTGCTCGACCCACTGCGCGATCTGGTCCGGGACCTGACGCATGTAGTCAGAGACGGCGAGGACCGGGGACTCCACACCCTCCAGCGCCTTGCGGATGTACGGGATCTGCTCCTCGCCGCGCAGCAGAGCCGCGTCGGCCTCCAGCGCGTCGCGCCGCAGCTCCGTCCAGGAGGTCGCGGACCACACGTCCGCGCCCACGCCCCACTCGGCGGCGAGCAGCTTCTGCGCCTCCAGGGCCCAGTGGATGGCCGTACCGGAGGAGAGGAGCTGGATGCGCGAGGCGTTCGCCGGGAGGTCGAGGCCCGCGGACTCCGCCGTGTTGAAGCGGTAGAGGCCCTTGAGGATGCCCTCGTCGATGCCGGCCGGCTTGGCGGGCTGAGGCATCGGCTCGTTGTAGACCGTCAGGTAGTAGAAGACGTCCCGGTCCTCGCCCTCGGCGCCCTCGCCGTACATCCGGCGCAGGCCCTCCTTGACGATCGCCGCGACCTCGTAGGCGAACGCCGGGTCGTACGTCAGCGCGGCCGGGTTGGTCGCCGCGATGACGGGGGAGTGGCCGTCGGCGTGCTGCAGGCCCTCACCGGTCAGGGTCGTACGGCCCGCGGTGGCGCCGACGAGGAAGCCGCGCCCGAGCTGGTCGCCGAGCTGCCACATCTGGTCGGCGGTGCGCTGCCAGCCGAACATCGAGTAGAAGATGTAGAACGGGATCATCGCCTCGCCGTGCGTGGAGTACGCGGTGGAAGCGGCGATGAAGTCGGCCATCGAACCGGCCTCGGTGATCCCCTCGTTGAGGATCTGGCCGTTGACGGCCTCCTTGTAGTACATCAGCTGGTCGCGGTCGACCGGCTCGTACGTCTGGCCCTTCGGCGAGTAGATGCCGAGCGACGGGAACAGCGACTCCATGCCGAAGGTACGGGCCTCGTCCGGGACGATCGGGACCCAGCGCCTGCCGGTCTCCTTGTCGCGGATCAGGTCCTTGACCAGACGGACGAAGGCCATCGTCGTCGCCATCGACTGCGAGCCGGAGCCCTTGTCGAAGGCGGCGAACGCCTTCTCCGCCGGGGCCGGCAGCGGGGCGAGCGCGTGCGAACGGCGGGCCGGGGCCGGGCCGCCGAGGGCCGCGCGGCGCTCCTGGAGGTAGCGGACCTCGGCGGAGTCGGCGCCGGGGTGGCCGTACGGCACGACGCCGTCGACGAACTGCGCGTCCGAGATCGGCAGACCGAGGAGGTCACGCATGTTCTTGAACTCGTCGGTGGAGAGCTTCTTCATCTGGTGGTTCGCGTTCTTCGACGCGAAGCCCTCGCCCAGGGTGAAGCCCTTCACGGTCTGCGCGAGGATCACCGTCGGGGCGCCCTTGAACTCCAGGGCGGCCTTGTACGCGGCGTACACCTTGCGCGGCTCGTGGCCACCGCGGGAGAGGTGGAAGCACTCGAGGATCTTGTCGTCGCTCAGCAGCTGCGCCATCGCGACGAGCGCCGGGTCCTTGCCGAAGAAGTCCTCGCGGATGTAGGCGGCGTCGCGGGTCTGGTACGTCTGGACCTGCGCGTCCGGGACCTCGCGGAGGCGGCGGACGAGGGCGCCGGTGGTGTCGAGCGCGAACAGCTCGTCCCAGGCGTTGCCCCACAGCGACTTCACGACGTTCCAGCCGGCGCCGCGGAACTGGGCCTCCAGCTCCTGCACGATCTTGAAGTTGGCGCGGACCGGGCCGTCGAGGCGCTGCAGGTTGCAGTTGATGACGAAGGTCAGGTTGTCCAGACCCTCGCGGGAGGCGAGGGCGAGTGCCGCCGTCGACTCGGGCTCGTCCATCTCGCCGTCACCGAGGAACGCCCACACGTGGGACGCGGAGACGTCCTTGATGCCGCGGTTGGTGAGGTAGCGGTTGAAGCGCGCCTGGTAGATGGCGGAGAGCGGGCCCAGACCCATGGAGACGGTCGGGAACTCCCACAGCCAGGGGAGGCGGCGCGGGTGCGGGTAGGAGGGGAGGCCGTTGCCGCCCGACTCCTGCCGGAAGTTGTCGAGGTGGGCCTCGTTCAGGCGTCCGTCGAGGAACGCGCGGGCGTAGATGCCCGGGGAGGCGTGGCCCTGGATGTAGAGCTGGTCGCCGGAACCGTCGGCTTCCTTGCCCTTGAAGAAGTGGTTGAAGCCGGTCTCGTAGAGCCAGGCCGCCGACGCGAACGTGGCGA
The DNA here is from genome assembly GCF_042671585.1 of Streptomyces sp. NPDC127129. Classification (NCBI taxonomy): domain Bacteria; kingdom Bacillati; phylum Actinomycetota; class Actinomycetes; order Kitasatosporales; family Streptomycetaceae; genus Streptomyces; species Streptomyces sp. NPDC127129. Next base: position 463,631 of record NZ_JBHXTV010000003.1, on the reverse strand, counting down.
TGTGGCCGCCGACCCCGTGCTTGGCACCGCGCGTCACCATGGCGGCGGCGTTCCAGCGGTTCCAGGCGGTGATCCTGCGCTCCATCTCCTCGTCGCCGTCGATGACGGGCTCCGCGGAGGTGGGGATGGTGTTGACGTAGTCCGTCTCCAGCAGCTTGGGCAGGGCCAGGCCCGCGCCCTCGGCGTGCTGCAGCGTGCGGCGCATCAGGTAGGCGGCCCGGTGCGGGCCGGCGGCCTTGGTGACGGCGTCCAGGGAGGCCGCCCACTCGGCGGTCTCCTCGGTGTCACGGTCCGGGAGCTGGTCGAGCTCACTCGGAATCTTGCCTACGGGATCGGTCATGATCGCCGCCTTCCGGACAGATGGGGGTGGAGAAGGGGTGCCTTGTCTGGCAGGACAGGGCGAAGGGCCGGGTAGCGGCCCGCCGAAGACTGTAAGCCGCCGATCGATGATCGATCAAAGGGTAGCCGGGGAAAACCGCTCCAGATCGCGAAAGTCGGCACAGGGTGCCGCGAAAATGGGCACCGGGTGCCTTGTTTTCGCAGGTGGGAGGGCGGATGAGAGGCCCCTCGCACGAATGAGCGGGCCCCGGGGAGGGCCCGCTCATCGGGTACGGAGGTGGGTCGGGCGCCGCGCGGGGCGCCGGTGCGTCGGGCCGGTGCGTCGGGCCGGCCGGTGCGTCGGGCCGTGCCCTCGCGGCGTCAGGCCCTCGGGGCGCAGCCGAGGACGTGGGCCTTGACCAGCGAGCCGATGTTCGGGTCGCCGCGGCGGAAGGCCTCCACGAGCTCCTGGTGCTCCTCGGCGTACGACTTCTGGACCGTGCCGAGCCAGCGGATCGACAGCGCGGTGAAGACCTCGATGCCCAGGCCCTCCCAGGTGTGCAGCAGCACGCCGTTCCCCGCCGCCTTGACCAGCTCGCGGTGGAAGCCCACCGTGTGCCGCACCTGGGCCGTACCGTCGGCCGCCCGGTCCGCCTCGTAGAGCGCCGCCACGTGCGGCTCCAGGGCCGAGCAGTCGGCCGCGAGACGGGTCGCCGCGAGCTCCGCAGCGATCTGCTCCAGACCGGCCCGGACCGGGTAGCTCTCCTCCAGGTCGGCCGCGGTCAGGTTCCGCACCCGTACGCCCTTGTTGGGGGAGGACTCGATCAGCCGCAGCGACTCCAGCTCGCGCAGTGCCTCGCGGACCGGCGTCTGGCTGACCTCCAGCTCGGTCGCGATCCGGCGCTCCACGATCCGCTCGCCCGGCTTCCAGCGGCCGCTGACGATGCCCTCCACGATGTGCTCGCGGATCTGTTCGCGCAGCGAGTGGACGACGGGCACGCTCATGAAGCCGCTCCTTAAGGGACGCGTTGACACTCAAGACAATACGGCGGCGCCCCCGCCCGGAAACACTTCCGGGCGGGGGCGCCGCAGGTGAGGCTTGTTACGTTGCCAAGCCGGCCTCGCCTACAGGCCGAGGTCGACCTCGAACTCGCCGGCCTCCAGGATCGCCTTGACGGCCGTCAGGTAGCGGGCCGCGTCGGCGCCGTCCACCAGACGGTGGTCGTAGGAGAGCGTCAGGTACGTCATGTCGCGGACGCCGATGACGGTGCCCTCGGCGGTCTCGATGACGGCCGGACGCTTGACCGTGGCACCGATGCCCAGGATGGCGACCTGGTTCGGGGGCACGATGATCGTGTCGAACAGCGCACCGCGCGAACCGGTGTTGCTGATGGTGAAGGTCGCACCGGCCAGCTCGTCCGGGGTGATCTTGTTGCCGCGGACCTTGCCGGCCAGGTCGGCCGTGGCCTTGGAGATACCGGCGATGTTCAGGTCGCCCGCACCCTTGATGACCGGCGTCATCAGACCCTTCTCGGAGTCCACGGCGATGCCGATGTTCTCCGAGTCGAAGTACGTGATGGTGCCCTCGTCCTCGTTGATCCGGGCGTTGATGACCGGGTGGGCCTTCAGCGCCTGGGCCGCCGCCTTCACGAAGAACGGCATCGGGGACAGCTTGACGCCCTCGCGGGCGGCGAACGCGTCCTTGGCACGGCCGCGCAGCTTCATCAGCTTGGTGATGTCGACCTCGACGACCGAGGACAGCTGGGCCTGGCCGTGCAGCGCCTTCATCATGTTGTCGCCGATGACCTTGCGCATGCGGGTCATCTTGACGGTCTGACCGCGCAGCGGCGACGCCTCCAGGGCCGGGGCCTTGGGAGCGGCGGCCGCGGGAGCGGCGGCGGGAGCCGGGGCGGCCTTCTTGGCCTCGGCGGCCGCGAGGACGTCCTGCTTGCGGATACGGCCGCCGACGCCGGTGCCCTTGACGGACGCCAGGTCGATGCCGTTCTCGGAGGCGAGCTTGCGGACCAGCGGGGTCACGTAGGCGCCGTCGTCCGCCGGCTGTGCGGCGGCGGGGGCGGGCGCGGCCGGGGCGACCGGAGCCGGAGCGGCCACGGGGGCCGGAGCGGCGGCCGGAGCCGGGGCGGCGGGCGCGGCCTGGACCGGAGCCGGGGCGGCCGGGGCGGGAGCCGGGGCCGGCGCGGCGGGGGCGGGCGCGGCCTGGGCCGGAGCCGGGGCGGCCGGAGCCGGAGCGGCGGCCGGAGCGGCACCCGCGGCACCGATGACGGCCAGCTTGGCGCCGACCTCGGCGGTCTCGTCCTCGGCGACGACGATCTCCAGGAGGACACCGGAGGCCGGGGCCGGGATCTCGGTGTCGACCTTGTCCGTGGAGACCTCGAGCAGCGGCTCGTCGGCCTCGACGGTCTCGCCGACCGACTTCAGCCAGCGGGTCACGGTGCCCTCGGTGACGGACTCGCCCAGCGCCGGCAGGACGACGTCCGTACCGGTGGCGCCACCGGCCGGAGCGGCCGGAGCGGCGGCGGGGGCCTCGGCCGCGGGGGCCGGAGCGGCAGGCGCCTCGGCCGCGGGGGCCGGGGCGGCGGGGGCCTCGGCGGCGGCGGCCGCCGGAGCCGGGGCGGCAGCCGGCGCACCGGAGCCGTCGTCGATGATCGCGAGCTCGGCGCCGACCTCGACGGTCTCGTCCTCGGCGACCTTGATGGAGGCGAGAACGCCCGACGCGGGGGCGGGGATCTCGGTGTCGACCTTGTCCGTCGAGACCTCGAGCAGCGGCTCGTCGGCCTCGACACGCTCACCCTCGGCCTTGAGCCAGCGGGTGACGGTGCCCTCGGTGACGCTCTCGCCGAGCGCCGGCAGGGTTACGGAAACCGACATGGTTTCAGTTGCTCCTAACGAATTGCGGTAAGTGGTCGTCGCGCCCGTGATGACGTGAGCGTCAGTCGTGGGAGTGCAGAGGCTTGCCGGCCAGCGCCAGGTGCGCCTCGCCGAGCGCCTCGTTCTGCGTCGGGTGGGCGTGGATGAGCTGCGCGACCTCGGCCGGCAGCGCCTCCCAGTTGTAGATCAGCTGCGCTTCGCCGACCTGCTCGCCCATGCGGTCACCGACCATGTGGACGCCGACCACGGCACCGTCCTTGACCTGGACGAGCTTGATCTCGCCCGCGGTCTTCAGGATCTTGCTCTTGCCGTTGCCCGCGAGGTTGTACTTCAGGGCGACGACCTTGTCCGCGCCGTAGATCTCCTTGGCCTTGGCCTCGGTGATGCCGACGGAGGCGACCTCGGGGTGGCAGTACGTCACCCGGGGCACGCCGTCGTAGTCGATCGGAACGGTCTTCAGACCGGCCAGGCGCTCCGCGACCAGGATGCCCTCGGCGAAGCCGACGTGGGCCAGCTGCAGGGTCGGGACGAGGTCGCCGACCGCCGAGATCGTGGGCACGTTGGTCCGCATGTACTCGTCGGCGAGGACGTAGCCGCGGTCCATGGCGACACCCTGCTCCTCGTAGCCGAGACCGGCCGAGACCGGGCCGCGGCCGATGGCGACGAGCAGGACCTCGGCCTCGAAGGTCTTGCCGTCGGCCAGGGTGACCTTGACGCCGGTGTCGGTGTACTCGGCGGACTGGAAGAACGTGCCGAGGTTGAACTTGATGCCGCGCTTGCGGAACGCGCGCTCAAGAAGCTTGGAGCTGTTCTCGTCCTCGACCGGGACCAGGTGCTTCAGGCCCTCGATGACCGTGACGTCGGTGCCGAAGGACTTCCACGCGGAGGCGAACTCGACGCCGATGACGCCGCCGCCGAGGATGATCGCGGACTCCGGGACGCGGTCCAGGGTCAGCGCGTGGTCCGAGGAGATGATCCGGTTGCCGTCGATCTCCAGGCCCGGCAGCGACTTCGGTACGGAACCGGTGGCGAGGAGGACGTGACGGCCCTCGACGCGGCGGCCGTCGACGTCGACGGAGGTCGGGGAGGAGAGGCGGCCGTGGCCCTCGATGTACGTCACCTTGCGGGAGGCGACCAGACCCTGCAGGCCCTTGTACAGGCCCGAGATCACGTCGTCCTTGTACTTGTGCACGGCCTTGATGTCGATGCCCTCGAAGGAGGCCTTGACACCGAACTGCTCCGCCTCGCGCGCCTGGTCGGCGACCTCGCCGGCGTGGAGCAGGGCCTTCGTCGGGATGCAGCCGTTGTGCAGGCAGGTGCCGCCGAGCTTGTTCTTCTCGATCAGTGCGACGTCCAGGCCCAGCTGCGCTCCGCGCAGCGCCGCGGCGTAACCGCCGCTACCGCCGCCGAGGATCACTAGGTCGAAAACGGTGCTGGCGTCGTTCGCCACGTCACGTCCTCCATGCATGTGCGCCGGGCGCCGGTCTCCGATGACCGGGCGGCGGCTGGTGTTCGGCCGCTTTTTCTTCGGCCCTGTGGTGGGGGCCCTGTCCTGCCGAGAACCCATCTTCGCACTTGTTGCCGGACGGCGGGACGCGGGGCCGGTGTGTGAGACCGGGCGATCGTCCGTACGGGCGGGTAACCCCGGCGTGCGAACCTACGGATTTCGTCGAGAGCGCAACGGCCCCACGAAAGCGCCGTCGCCCCACGGAAGCACGGGCGGTCCTCCCGAAGGAGGGGAACGTCACGGCCCCCGGGAGTCTTCCCGGGGGCCGTGACGCTCGGGACGGACCCGAGGGGACGGTCAGAGCTCGCCGTCGGCCGTGCGCTCGGCCAGCTTCACCAGCGTGCGGACCGCGGAGCCCGTGCCGCCCTTCGGGGTGTAGCCGTACGGCGCACCCTCGTGGAAGGCCGGGCCCGCGATGTCGAGGTGGGCCCAGGTGATGCCCTCGCCGACGAACTCCTGGAGGAAGAGGCCGGCGACCAGGCCGCCGCCCATCCGCTCACCCATGTTCGCGATGTCCGCGGTCGGGGAGTCCATGCCCTTGCGCAGGTCAGCCGGGAGCGGCATCGGCCAGGACTGCTCGCCGACCTCCTCGGCGATCTCGTGGATCGCGGTGCGGTAGTCGTCGTCGTTGGCCATGATGCCGAAGGTGCGGTTGCCCAGGGCCAGCACCATCGCGCCGGTCAGGGTCGCGACGTCGACGATCGCGTCCGGGTTCTCCTCCGAGGCCCGGGTGAGGGCGTCGGCGAGGACGAGCCGGCCCTCGGCGTCGGTGTTGAGGACCTCGACGGTCTTGCCGCTGTACATGCGCAGCACGTCGCCGGGACGGGTGGCCGAGCCCGACGGCATGTTCTCGGCGAGCGCCAGCCAGCCGGTCACGTTGACGGCCAGGCCGAGGCGGGAGGCGGCGACGACGGCGGCGAAGACGGCGGCGGCGCCGCTCATGTCGCACTTCATCGTCTCGTTGTGGCCGGCCGGCTTCAGGGAGATGCCGCCCGAGTCGTAGGTGATGCCCTTGCCGACCAGGGCGAGGGTCTTCTCCGCCTTCGGGTGGGTGTAGGCGACGCGGACCAGGCGCGGGCCGCGGACCGCGCCCTGGCCGACGCCGAGGATGCCGCCGAAGCCGCCCTTGACGAGCGCCTTCTCGTCGAACACCTGCACCTTGAGGCCGTGCACCTTGCCCGCCGCGGTGACGGCGGCGGCGAACGTCTCGGGGTAGAGGTCGTTCGGCGGCATGTTGATCAGGTCGCGGGCGCGGTTGATCTCCTCGGTGACCGCCTGCGCGCGCTCGGCGGCGGCCTTGAAGGCCTTGTCGCGCGGCTTGGCGCCGAGCAGGGCGACCTCGGCCAGCGGCTTCTTCGCGTCCTTGCCGTTCTTGCCCTCCTGGTACGCGGTGTAGGCGTACGCGCCGAGGAGCGCGCCCTCGGCGATCGCCTCGGCGTCCTCGGGGGCCGTGACCGGCAGGGCGAAGGCGGCCTTCTTGGCGCCGTGCAGGGAGCGGGCGGCGGTGCCGGCGGCGCGGCGGAGCGCCTCGGCGCCGTACGCCTCGCCGTCCTCGGGGGCGGAGCCCAGGCCGACGGCGAGCACGACGGGGGTCTTCAGACCGGCGGGGGCGGGCAGCTTGATGGCCTCACCCTCGGCACCCGCGGCGCCCAGGGTCTCCAGGACGGCGGCGAGCCTGCCGTCGAACGCCTTGTCCACGGCCTCGGCGCCGGGGGCGACGACCAGGCCCTTGCCGGACTTCGCGACACCGACGACGAGGGCGTCGGCGCGCAGGGTCGCGGCCCCGGCTGTGCTGAGAGTGAGAGCAGTCACGGTGGTGAAATCTCGCTTCCATTGAGTTCTGTGGCGGTCGAGGGATGGGCCGACCATGCCCGCCGCATCGTATTTCGGCCCGAGGAGCGCCGAGAACGAGCCTACGCTCGCTCTACGTGTTCGCTCACGGCGACGGTGATTCACTCTTCCGTGGTGTCTCTTTCACGTTTACCCCTCAAGGTCGGAGAGCTCGTCCACACTCGCCTCATTCGCGCAAGGGCGGCAGCCGCCCCTTTGCACCATCCGCATCATCTCCACGGGTCCTTCGCATTCGGCGGACCCGTCGAGGGGGGACACCACCGATGGACTCTGCTGGATCCCGCACGCCCCGAACCGCGGCCCCGGGCCTGGGGCGTACGCCCAGGACCGCCGCGCTGATCGCGGCCGCGCTCCTCGCCACCGTCGTTCCGACGGCGGGCGCGAGCGCCGCCGCGCCGCCGGTCCCGAGGATCGACCTGACGGTCCTGGTCGTCGACGACGGGGGCGGCGCGGTGGAGGCGATCACCGCCGAGCTGCGCTCGACCGGTGTTCCGTACCGCCGGGTCGATCTGGCCGATTCCGGCCGTCCGGTCATCGACGCCGCCTTCCTCAGCGACACGGTCTCGGGGCGCCCCCGCGCCAAGTACCAGGGCGTCGTCCTGCCCCACGAGGCCGCCTTCGGGCCCGACTCCGCCGAGCAGGCGGCGCTCACGGCGTACGAGCAGAGCTTCGGCATCCCGCAGGTCGACGCCTACACCTGGGCCCACCCCGGTGTCGGGCTCGACTACACCAGCGACGGGGGCTTCTCCGGTCCCCTCGACGGAGCCGCTGCCGCCGTCACCGCCGTCGGCAAGACCGGCCCGTTCCGCTACCTGGACGGACCGGTCACCTTCGAGGACAACGACCCGTCGATCTCCGAGAGCTACGGCTACGCGGGCCGCCCCCGCGAGGGCTTCACCAGCCTTCTCGACATCCCCGTCGACGGCGGCGGACGGGCCAGCCTGATCGGCGAGTACGCCCACGACGGCCGGCGCGAACTGGTCGTCACCTTCGCCTACAACCAGTACCAGCGGCAGTTCCGGGCCCTCGCCCGCGGCATCGTCGAGTGGCTCACCCAGGGCGTCCACCTCGGGCAGAACCGGAACTACTTCTCCGTCCACGTCGACGACGTCTTCGCCCCCGACGCCCGCTGGGACTCCACGAGGAACTGCACCCCCGGCGACTTCGACTGCCCCGGAGGCGACGGCGAGGCGGGCGAGAACCCGGTCCGGATGACCGCCGACGACGCCACGTACGCCGCCGCCTGGCAGAAGTCCGCCGGCTTCACCCTGGACATGGTCTACAACGGCGGCCAGGGCGAGCAGTGGAAGACCGAGAACGGTGGCACCGACCCGCTCGCCGCCCGGCTGATCGCCGACCGCGCCCAGTACCGCTGGATCAACCACACCTACACCCACCCCTTCCTGGGCTGTGTGCAGGACACCAGCACCGTCCCCTGGCAGTGCGCGAAGACCGCCGCCGGAGCCACCCAGTGGACGAGCCGGAGCACCATCTCCGCGCAGATCCGCGACAACCACAACTGGGCCGTCGGCAAGGGCATCTCCGTCGACCGCACCGAGCTCGTCACCGGCGAGCACTCCGGCCTCAAGACCTCGCCGCAGCAGCCCGTCGACAACCCCAACCTGTCCGGCGCGCTCTCCGACAACGGTGTGAAGTGGATCGCGAGCGACAACTCCCGCGAGCCCCAGCAGCGCGCCGTCGGTGCCGCGAAGACCGTCCCGCGCCACCCGATGAACGTGTACTACAACGTCGGTACGGCCGCCGAGATGGCCGACGAGTACAACTGGGTCTACACCTCGCGGGCCGACGGCGGCAGCGGGATCTGCGAGTCCAACCCGGCCTCCACCTGCCTGCCCGCCCCGCTCGACACCGCCACCGGGTACGCCACCCACATCGTCCCGCAGGAGGCCCGCACGGCCCTCTCCCACGTGGTGGCGAACGACCCGCGCCCGCACTACGTCCACCAGTCCAACCTCGCCGAGGACCGCATCCTCTACCCCGTCCTCGACCGGGTGCTGGCCGACTACCGGGCCCTGTTCGCCGACAACACCCCGCTGGTGAACCCGCGCCAGCGCGACGTCGGCACCGAGATGGACCGCCGCACCGCCTGGGACCGGGCGCTCGCGGCCGGCCAGGTCACCGCGTACCGCATCGGCACCACGGTCACCGTGAAGGCGCCCTCCGGGGTGACCGCCCCCGTCACCGTCCCCGAGGGCACGCGCAAGCAACTCCTCCTCGGCACCGCGGTGTTCGGGACGCCCTACGCCGGGGCGCGCTCGGCCTGGACCGGCCCCGAGGCGCTGCAGTCCACGATCACGCTCAAGCTCCCGACCGCCTGACCACGTGCCCGTACGTTCTGCCTGACCACTTGCCCGTACGTTCTGGGGGAAACGCACATGCCGAGCAGTGGCCGTCACGTCACCATGCTCACGGAAGGCACCTATCCGCACGTCCACGGGGGAGTGAGCACCTGGTGCGACCAGCTCGTCCGGGGCATGCCCGAGGTCGACTTCCAGATCCTCGCCCTCACCGGCAGCGGCCGTGAGCCCGTGACCTGGGAGCTGCCGCCGAACATCTACCAGCACACCGCCTTCCCGCTCTGGGGCACCGCCCCGGAGCGGGGGCGGGCCCCGCGGGGCCGTGAGCGCCGCCGCTTCATCGACACCTACGAGCGCTTCCTGCTCTCCATCCTCGACCCCGGCTCGGGCTGCGACTTCGGCGAGAGCCTCTACGCCCTCGCCGAAGCGGCCCGGCGCGGCGGCCTCACCGCCGCCCTGCGCTCCGAGCACGCGCTCCGCTCGCTGATGTGGATCTGGACCATGCCCCATCTGCCGACGGCAGCCGCCCGGCCCACCGTCCACGACGCGCTCACCGCCACCGACCTGCTCGAACACGCGCTGCGCCCGCTCGCCGCCCGGATACCCGACGACAGCGTCGCGCACGCGGTCTCCAGCGGACTCGCGACCCTGCCCGCGCTGACCGCCCAGCACTTCGAAGGAGTGCCGTTCCTGCTGACCGAACACGGCATCTACCTGCGGGAGCGCTACCTCGGCTACCGCACCGAGGCCCAGCGCTGGCCGGTCAAGGCCCTGATGCTCGGCTTCTACCGCGAGCTCAACACCCTCGGCTACCGCAAGGCCGACCTGATCACCCCGTGCAACCAGTACAACCGGCGCTGGGAGGAGCGCGGCGGCGCTCCCGCCGAGCGCATCCGGACCGTCTACAACGGCGTCGATCCGGCCGCGTTCCCCGACGCCGGCCCCGAGCCGGAGGTCCCCACGCTCAGCTGGTGCGGCCGCGTCGACCCCATCAAGGACCTGGAGACGCTGATCCGCGCGTACGCCATCACCCGCGCCGAACTGCCGGAGCTGCGGCTGCGGTTGTTCGGGCCGGTCCCCGCGGGCAACGAGGACTACCTGACCCGTCTGGAGAAGCTCGCCGCCGAGCTGGGCGTGACCGACGGCATCACCTTCGAGGGGCGGGTCTCCGACGTGGCCCGCGCCTACGCGGCCGGAAGCGTGGTGATGCTCTCCTCGATCAGCGAGGGCTTCCCGTTCTCCCTGATCGAGGCGATGTCCTGCGGCCGGGCCACGGTCTCCACCGACGTCGGCGGGGTACGGGAGGCCGTCGGCGACACCGGACTCGTCGTCCCGCCCCGCGAGCCCGCCGTGATGGCCGCGGCCGTCACGGAACTGCTGCGGGACGGCGCGCGCAGGGCCGAACTGGGGCGCAGGGCCCGGCAGCGGGTCGTCGACCGGTTCACCCTGCACCGCTCCGTGGACGGCTTCCGCCGGATCTACCGCGAGCTCGCCGGCCGGCCCGTCCACACCGCGCCCGAGGCGGAGGACTGGACGGCGCTCCTCACCGACCCCTGGCGCCAGGAACTCGTGGGCGGAGGCTCCCTGTCATGAGCGGCTCCCTCTGGCTGAAGAACGGCACGATGCGCGACACCCTGCCCGTGGTCCCGCGCCAGCGCGTGACCGGCTCCCCGCACGACTCGGCGTACGCCGACGATCCCGTCAGCGAACTCGCCCACCGCCTGAGCGCGTTGGCGGCCCGCGCCGTGCACCCGGACGAGATAGCGGCGATCCTGGAGTCCGACGGCATGACGGACGACCACATACGTCTCACCTACGGCCGCGCCGACTCCTTCGCGCTCGCCGAGGACATCTACGCGCGCGTCGAACGGCACCACCCCCGGCCCCAGGCCGCGCCCGCCGGGCCGTGGCACCTCGGGCTCGCCGGCTGTCTGCTGCGCGGTCTCGTCTTCGCGCTGCCCGGGCTCGCCTACGTCCTGGGCGCCCCGCTCCTGGGCGGGGCGAGCACCACCCCGCTGCTCGCGGGGGCCGTGGCCGGATGGGTGTGGAACCAGGCACTCTCCCACCGCGCGTACTCCTGGCTCGGTCTCGGCGACCCCGCGGCCGCCGCCCGCACCCTGCTCCTCGGCGCCCCGGCGGGCGGTCTCCTCGGCTCCGCGGTCGCGTTCGCGGCCGCGGGGCCCGGCGACTGGCCGGCCGTGGTGTTCGCGGCGGGCCAGGCCCTGTATCTGGGCGCCGCGACCGTCCTGCTCGTCCTCGGCCGTGAACGCGCCCTGCTCTGCGCGCTGTCACCGCTGCTCGGGGCCGTGCCCGCGCTCTGGTTCGACCTCCCCGACCCGGTCAGGGCCGGCCTGCCCGTCCTCTCCCTGGCGGCCGCGACCGCCTTCGCGGCGACGGTGCTGCGCCCGGGGCCTCTGCGGCGGCCCCGTTCCGGACCTCCGCTCGCCGCCTCGCTCCCGTACGGCCTGTTCGGCCTCGGCACCGGACTCCTCGTGCTGTACGCGGGGACCGGCGACGCCCTCGTCACGGGCGCGGGGCCCGTGGTCGCGCTCACGCTCTCGATGGGGCCCGCCGAGTGGCTGCTCCACCGGTTCCGCAGCGTCAGCCTCGCCCGGCTGCGGACGCTCACCACCGCTCGCGCCTTCCGGCGGGCCGCGGCCGGGAACCTCGTCCACTGCCTCGGCGCCTACCTCGGCGTCCTCCTCACCCTGGCCGCCGTCGGCACCCTGCTGTGGCCGGGAGCCGAGGCGCTGGGCGGCGCCCGGCTCGTCGGACTCGTGCTCGTCGGGGTCGTGCTCTGGCTCGGCCTGCTCCTCCAGGCCTTCGGCGCGGTGCGCAGCGCGGCCGCCGTCTGCGTGGCCGCCGCCGCGACCCAGACCCTCGCCCCGAGTTCGGGCCCGGCCGTCTCCGCCGTGGCCGCGGCCGTCCTCGCCGTCCTGACGTGCGCGCTGCTCGTCCGCCCGACCGCCCACCGCGTCTGAGGAAGTCCGTGACCCCCGCCACCCGCTCCAGCCCTGCCTTGCTCGTGCCGTTCTACGAGCACCCCGCCGACCGGCCCGAGGAGTGGGACGCCGTGGTCGCGGCCGCTCCGTCCCTGTACGGCGTCGTCCTCAACCCCGCGAGCGGCGCGGGGACGGCCCCCGACCCCGGCTTCGCCGCCGTCGCCGCACGGCTCCATGCCGCCGGGGTCCGGGTTCTCGGCTACACCGACACCGCCTACGGGCGGCGCCCGCACGGCGAGGTCGTCGCGGAACTGCTGCGCCACCGCGACTGGTACGGAGCCGACGGGGCCTTCCTCGACCAGGTGCCGACCGCGCCCGAGGCCCTCGCCCACGTCCGTCGCATATCCGTCGCCGCCCGCGCCGCGGGCGCCCGCACCCTGGTCCTCAACCACGGCGCCCATCCCGACCCGGGCTACGCCGAACTCGCGGACCTGCTGGTCACGTTCGAGGGCCCCTGGGACTCCTACCGGGGCCTCGATCTGCCGCTCGCCGACCACTACTGCCACCTGGTCTACGCGGCTCCGCGCGGCGCGCTCCCGACGACCCGCGTCCACTGCGCGGTCCCGGGCACGGGTCCCCACCCCTGGGGCACCCTTCCGCACGCCCTGGCCCGGGAGCCCGACCCGGCGCCGTCCGGCTAGGGCCCGGCCCGGCCCGGCGGTGCCGGGCCGGCTCAGCGTCCCGTCGCGCCGAGGAAGACCACCGCGCCGACGATGACGAGCACGGCGGAGAGGAAGGTGTGCCGCCGGGCCCTGCGCAGCTTCTCCCGCACGATCCAGGCGTGGGCGGTCGCCAGCAGCCAGCGCAGGTACGGGTCCGTCCGCGCGATGTTGCGGTGGGCCGTGGCCAACCCCTGTTCCAGCGCCGCCCGTTCCGCCGCTCCTGCGGTCGCCAGCCGCCGGGAGATCTCCGTGGCGACCCGGCGGTGCCGCAACAGGCCCTCGACGTCGGTGGCGGCGGAGCCGAAGTAGAAGCCGGGCGCCGCGTCGAACCGCTCGCGCAGCCCGCGCAGGGCCGGTGAGGTGAGGATCTCGGGCGTGGTCAGCGGCGGGACGAGGACCTCGCTGGTCTGCCACATCGCCCAGGCGATGCCGAGCAGGGCCACGAACAGGCCGCCACCCGCCCAGGCCGCGTGGGCCCAGTCGTCGATCCGCCCCACGGCGAGCAACGGGCCGCCGCCGAGCAGCAGCGCGCCGACGGCGCCGGTGGACGCGAGGGTCCACCGCGCGGCCTCCCGGCTGTCGGCGACGGAGTCCAGCGGCGAGGGCAGGGCGTCGAGGACGGCGGGGCCGGAGTCCCTGGCCGCCGGGCTGCTCACGGGGACTCCCCCCGGATCACGAGGCCGAGCGGCCCGGGGTCGTCGTCCGGCAGGTCCACGTACGGCGCCCACACCTCCCCGTCGAAGTACTCCAGGAGGCCGGCGTCGTTGACCCGCACCGCGTTCGGCTGCGGGGGCTCCTCCGGGGCGTCGGTCATGAACTCAGTATGGCCGGATGGGCAGTTGGCGTCACCACGGAAACGGGGTACGGGTGGTGTGACGGGGCACGGTGGGGCGGGACGGAGCGGGGGCTCACGTGATCAGGCTGGACATCGGCACCACGAGCGTGCGGTGCGACATCGGGGGCGTCACCACCGCGCAGACGCCGAAGGCGGAGAGCCAGCGCACGGCCGATCTGCTGTGGCGGCTGCGCAGGGCACCCTCGGACGACCTGCTGCGGGAGGTGGGGGCCGCGCTGTTGGACCGCTTCCTGGACGGCCCCGTCGGCCGGGCGCTGTCGGCGGAGCTGCGGCGGCCGGGCCGCCACCGGGTCGGCGTCGACGTGACCGATCCGACGGTGGCCGACCTGCCCTGGGAGACCCTCGTTCCGCCCGGTCGCGACGTCCCGCTGGCGCTCGACCCCGGCGTCGACCTGTACCGGACGACGCGGCGCACCGGCGGGCCCGCCCCCGCCGCGGCCGGCGGCCCCCTGCGGATCGTCGCCGCGGTCGCCGCCCCCGACGACAGCTCGGGGGAGCTCCTCGACTACGAACGGGAATGGGCCAGGATCCTGGACGCGGTGGAGCCCGGCCGCCGCTCGGGGCACCGGGTACGGGTCCTGGAGTGGGGCAGCACGGCGGCGATCCGGTCCGCGCTCGACGCGGACCCCTGCGACGTCCTGCACATCTCCTGCCACGCCCGCCCCGGCGCCCTGCTCCTGGAGACGCCGACGGGCGAGGAGGACGCGGTGGACGCGGGGCGCTTCGTACGGGACGTCCTGCCGACCGGCGGCGAGGTGCCGCTCATCGTGCTGGCGGGCTGTTCCACCGCCCTGGAGGGACAGGCCGAACTGCCCGGTCTGGCCAGGAGCCTGCTGGACCACGGCGCCCAGGCCGTACTGGCGATGAACGGCGCCGTCAGCGACGACTACGCCATCGAACTCTGCGCTCGCCTGTACGAGAGGCTGACGCGCCGCCCGCACGCGGACCTGCTGGCCGTCTTCTCCGAGGTGCGCAGGGAGCTCGCCCGCGAACCACGGCCCGTTCCCGAGTGGGCGACGCCGACGCTGTTCCTCGCCGATCCGGCGTCACGGCCGGGCGGCCGCCCCTCCGCCGGGGCGCCCCCCGCCCACCGCCCGGAACCGCCCGCCGCCTCCCTCGCCCGGCCCCACCCCCCTGCGGTCGTGGCCGACGGCACGGTCCGCGCACGGCACGACTTCGTCGGCCGCCGGAGGACCCTGCGCACGCTGGCCGACGGCGAGCCGCGGGTCCTGCTGCACGGCATCGGAGGCGTCGGCAAGACGAGCCTCGCGGCCGAACTGGTCCACCGCTTCACGGTGGCCGCGCCCGACGCTGTCGTGGTGGCCGTCGCCGGCGGGACGACCGTCGACGCGATCATGGAGCAGCTGCGCCGCCGGCTGGGCGCCCACTGCGCCCGGAACGGGCTCGACGAGACCCATCCGCTGCACCAGTGGGTGATCGCCCTGCACGAGCCCGGACGCGACTGGCGGGAGCTGCTGGGGGCGCCCGCGCGGGACGCCGTACCGCTCCTGCTCGTCCTCGACGACGCCGAGGACAATCTCGACGAGGAGCACCACCTTGCCGACGCGGAGCTCGCGGAGTTCCTCCAGGTCTGGGCGGAGCGCCACGGCACCCTCGTCACCAGCAGGCATCCCTTCCCGGTCGCGGGTGTCGATCACCTTCATCTCGGGCCGCTGACCTGGCAGGAGACCCGGAAGCTGATCTGGCGCCTGCCCGGCATCGACGCCCTGTCGCCGCCCGAGCGGGCCCAGGTGTGGGCCCGTCTGGGCGGCCATCCCCGGTCCCTGGAGTACCTCGACGCGCTGCTGCGGGACGACGCGGCCCGCTTCGGCGAGGTGAGCGCACGCCTGGGGGCCGCGGTCGCCCGCGAGAACGTCCCGGGCGGCGGGCTGGGCCGGAAGGTGGACGAGACCGGGGCGCTGATCGCGCGGGACGTGCTCCTGCCGGAGCTGCTCGCCCGGCTCGACGCGTTCCCCTCGGCGCGACGGCTGCTCCTCGGCGCGGCCGTGTACCGGCTTCCGGTGGACCTGACCGGACTCGGGTGGCAGCTGGCCGCCGCGTCCGCGGATCCGTCCGGCGCGACCGACCCGTCCGGGGCGACGGAGCCGCCGGACGAGCCGGACGGTCTGGACGAGGCCCTGGCGCGCCTCCTGCACCTCGGGCTGCTCGCGCCCGCGGGCGACGGCTATCTGGTGCACCGCTGGACCGCCGAGGCGCTCGCGCGCGTCGCCGGCCCGGAGGCGCTGACCCGCGCCCACCGCAGGGCGGGGGCGTACTGGGCGTGGCGGTGCGGCACGACGACGGCCCAGGACACCTACATCGGCTACGCACTGGAGGCGCGGTTCCACGAACTGGCGGGCGGCCGGGTGCCGAGGGCCCTCGCACGCACCGAGGAGGCCTGCCGCGAGCTCGCGCGGAGCGGCCAGTGGGCCCGGGAGGAGCGGCTGCGCCGGGAGGCGCTGGCGCTGGCCGCACCGGGGTCGCTGGCAGCCGCCGAGTGTCTCTCGGAGCTGGGCGGCCTGGACGCCCGCCGCGGGCGGTACACGGGGGCCGAGCGGCGCTACCGGGAGGCGATGTCCCGGTTCGCGGAGCTGGGGGAGGACGCCCTGGTCGGGGGTGTGCTGCACAACCTGGGCCTGCTCGCCGGGCACCGGGGGGACCACGACGAGTCGGAGCGGCTGTACCGGGAGTCGATGGCGATCACGGAACGCGCCGGGGAGCGCGCACGGGTGGCCATCACCCTGCACGAACTCGCCCACCATGCCGGCCGGCGGGGCGACGACCGGCTCGCGGAGCGGCAGTACGTCGAGGCGCTGACCATCTGCGAGGAGCTGGGCGACCTCGCGGGGGTCGCGGCCGCGCAGCACCAGATCGGCATCCTGGCCTTCCGCGCGAAGGACTACGAGAAGTCGGAACGGTGCACGCGTGTCGCGCTCTCCCACCACATCACCCTGGGAGACCGGGTGAACGAGGCGAACGGGCGGCACAGGCTGGCGAAGATCGGGCTGGCCCGTCTCGACCACGTGACGGCGCACGCGCACGCGAGAGCGGCCCTGGAGATCTTCGAGGCGATCGGGAGCAGTACGCACATTGCCGAGGGCTGCGAACTGCTCGGCGAGATCTCGCGCGACCTCGGCGACCTGCCCTGGGCGGAGACGTGCTTCTCCCGCGCGAGCGCCGTGTACGCGGCGCTCGGGGAGCAGGGGCATCTCGCCGCGTGCAACCGGAAACTCGGCCCCGTACGGACGGTCATGGGGCGGGCGGAGGACGCGGTGCCGTGCACGCTCCAGGCCTGGATCGAAGGGCGACGGGACCGGGCCGGTCACCAGGACCTCGACTGGCTGGGCGTCCAGCGGATGGAGCTCGGCGCCGGCACCTTCGACCGGACCCTGCGGATGCATCTCGACCCAGGGACCGCGGGTCATGTCACGGAGATCACCGCGCGGTTCGTCCGGATGCTCGACTCCGAGCGGACTCCGTCGACCTTGGGCACCGCCTATGTGCAGCTGGCCATCTCGGCAGGCAAGCGGGGTGCGTACGGCGCGGCCCGGATGATCCTGCTGCGCGCCCTGCCGGTGTGCGAGGCGGCCGGCTACACCGAGGCCGTCGCCAAGTGCCACGAGGAACTCGGGCTCGTGAACCTGAAGACCCGACAGCTGGAGGCTGCCGAGCGGAGCTACCGGGACGCGCTCACGCTCTTCGAGCGGATGGGGAACGACACCAACCGGGCCATCGTGCTCCACCAGCTCGGCAAGGTGTGCCAGGACCGGGGCGCCTACGCGGAGGCGGAGGAGTACCTGCGCGCCTCGGTGGAGGTGAAACGACGACTGGGCAACCGGGCGGGGGTCTCCAACAGCACGTTCCACCTCGGCCAGGTGGCCCAGCTCCGGGGCGACATGGAGCTGGCCGAACGGTGCTACCGCGAGTGCCTCGCGATCGACGAGGCGGCCGGCGCCTGGGAGGAGGTCGCGCTCGACTACGGCGAGCTGGGCAACCTCCGGGCGGGGCAGGGGCTTCCCGAGGAGGCGGTGCCGCTGATGGTGCGGGCCCTCCTCCTCAACCACCAGGTGGGGTCGGACAACGCGGTCCTCAACCGCACGGCCCTGCGCCGGCAGCGCGACGCGCTCGGCGAGGAGGAGTTCACCCGCCTGCTGCGCCGCCACGTCGACGAGGCGTCGGTCTCGGCCGTCCTCTCCCTCATCGCCACCCTGCCGACGACGGACACCCCTTAGGCCGTGTCGTGTGGATCAGGCCGGATCAGGGAGCGGGCTGGACCGTGCCCAGGGTCAGGGCGACGAGCACCACCGTGGCCGTCACCTCCTCCACCGCCCCGAACACGTCGCCCGTCACCCCGCCGAACCTCCGCACGCAGCGGCGCAGCAGCAGCGCCGCCGCGGCGAGCCCCGCGCCCGCCGCGAGGACGTGGCGCAGGGCGTCGTAGGGGGAGAACAGCGCGCCGGCCGCGGCGCAGGTCACCAGGACGGCCGCGGTGACGAGGGACGCGGCGCGGGGCGGGACGGTGGCGGCGACCATCGCGCCCAGGCCTTCGGGGCGGGCCGCCGGGATGCCCTCGCGGGAGGCGTGGGTGAGCGCGAGCCGGGCGACGGTCGCGGCGAGGACGGCGCCGACCGCGCCGTACGCCCAGCCCTCCTCGTACAGCCGGTACAACGCGGCGACCTGGGCGAGGAGGACGAAGAGCAGCACGATCACACCGAACGGTCCGATGTCCGACTGCTTCATGATGCGCAGCGCGTCCTCGGCCGGCTTCGCGCTGCCGAGCCCGTCCGCCGTGTCCGCCAGTCCGTCCAGGTGCAGACCGCGGGTCAGCAGTGCCGGCACGGCCGCCGTGGCGACCGCGGCGAGCAGCGGACCGGAGCCGAGCAGCAGGAGCACTCCGCCGGGTGCGGCCGCGAGAAGCCCGACGACGAGGCCCGCGAAGGGGGCCCAGAGCATGCCGGCGCGCGCCGCGTCCCTGTCCCAGCGGGTGATGCGGGCGGGGAGCACGGTGAGGGTGCCGAAGGCGAAACGCAGGCCGTCCATCCGGGCAGGGTAAGCCAGGCCTCCACCCTGTAAGTTGCGCATATCGCGTATACGGTGCAAATCCGAAGCAGGTGGCATGGGTCACTGGTTCTACCGCAACTTCGTCGAGCCGGGAAAGCTCCCGCTGCTCATCGCCCTGTTCTCGTTCATGGTGACGTTCCTGGTCACGCGGACGATCGTGCGGATGATCCGGGCGGGGAAGGGCCCGTTCGGCAATGTGAAGTCCGCCGGCGGACTCCACATCCACCATGTCGTGCCGGGCGTCGTCCTCACCGTCCTCGGCGGCTTCGGGGCGGTCGCCAGCGGCCGGGAAGGCGTCACCGCCTGTGTCTTCGCGGCGGTCTTCGGGGTCGGCGCGGGGCTCGTCCTGGACGAGTTCGCGCTGATCCTCCACCTCGACGACGTCTACTGGAGCGACCAGGGGCGCAAGAGCGTCGAGGTCGTCGTCCTGACCGCCGCCCTGGTGATGCTGGTCCTCGGCGGCTTCTCGCCGCTCGGTGTCAACGAACTCACCGAGGACCAGCGCCAGAACCGGGGCGCCTTCGTCCTCACCCTGCTCGTCAACTTCCTCTTCGTCCTGATCGCGCTGGTGAAGGGGAAGTTCCGGCTGGCGGTGATGGGGACCCTGGTGCCGTTCGTCGCGATCGTCGGGTCCGTCCGCCTCGCGCGGCCGGGCTCCTGGTGGTCCCGGCGCTTCTACCGGCGCCG
Source organism: Streptomyces sp. NPDC127129 (assembly GCF_042671585.1). Classification (NCBI taxonomy): domain Bacteria; kingdom Bacillati; phylum Actinomycetota; class Actinomycetes; order Kitasatosporales; family Streptomycetaceae; genus Streptomyces; species Streptomyces sp. NPDC127129. The sequence continues at coordinate 444,480 of NZ_JBHXTV010000003.1, read as the reverse complement.
CCCCAAGGCGCGCGCCCGCTCCCGGCTGCGCACCTACCGGCACGACCGGCGCTGGGACAAGGTGCGACGCAGACTTCAGGACGTGATCGGCGGCTTCCAGGAACGGGTGCCGGGCCGTTCCGGCTCGGGGTCCGGCGGCGGCGGCTGACGGCGCTCCCGCCAGGACTCGACCGCCATGAGCACCAGCACGGCGGCGATCGCCGCGAGGTGTTCCTTGCCCGCGAGGTTGGTCTTGACCAGGACCTCCACCACCATGGCGACGACCACGAGGGCCCCGGTCCACCGGGCCCGGTAGCGCCGGCAGACGTACACGGCGAGGCCGACCACGGCCGCGGACGGCCCGGTGTCGACGACCCGCGCGTCGGAGGCGGGCAGTCCCAGCGGGCCCTCCGGGCCGAGGGCGATGCCCACACGCGCGTACAGCGTCCCGGCCAGCGTCGCGAGATACGCGAGGGCGAGCGTCCGCCGCCGCCCCAGGCATATCTCGGCGATGCCGAAGACCAGCAGCAGCTGTGCGAGCGCGCCCCACACCGGCAGGTCCAGCGCCGGTACGAAGAGCGAGAGCGGGGTCCGCAGCAGGGCGAGCCAGAGCGGGTCCTCGGCCCGTACCGAGCCGATGTTCTGGACCGGCTGGTATCCCCAGTCCTGGTTCTGCACGAGCTGGAAGAGCGCCGTGAGGCAGACGGCACCCAGCGTCATCGGTATCGCCCTCCACCGCCGGGTCACGAGCGCGGTCCGTACGGCGGTGTACAGCGGCCCCCACTCGCGGCGGGCGAAGTCCTTGAGCGCGGACCTCACCGCTTGCCCTCCAGGTGCTTGCGGTGCATCCACTTCGGCAGGCCGGGGGCCTCCAGGAAGCCCTCGGCGCGTCCGGCGGCGAGGCCGATGCGCAGCAGGTCGGCGCTCTTCTCGAAGAGCATGAAGCGGGGCTCCCAGATCGGTCGGTACTTGGCGTTGGCGCGGTACAGCGACTCGATCTGCCACCAGCGGGAGAAGAAGCTGAGGAGGGAACGCCACATCCGCAGCACGGGTCCCGCCCCGAGCTTCGAGCCACGTTCGAAGACGGAGCGGAACATGGCGAAGTTGAGCGAGACCTGAGTGATCCCGATCTCCTTGGCGCGCTGGAGGAGCTCGATGACCATGAACTCCATCAGGCCGTTCTCCGCGTCCCGGTCACGGCGCATCAGGTCCAGCGAGAGGCCCTTGGGCCCCCAGGGGACGAACGAGAGCACCGCCCGCAGCGCGCCGGTCTCGTCGCTGCACTCCAGCATCACGCAGCGGCCGTCCCGGGGATCGCCGAGCCGGCCGAGCGCCATGGAGAAGCCGCGCTCGGTGGCGCCGTCGCGCCAGTCGTCGGCCTTGCGGAGCAGCTCGTCCATCTCGTCGGCGGGGATGTCCTCGTGACGCCGGATCCGGACCTCGTACCCGGCCCGCTTCACCCGGTTGTACGCCTGCCGGACCGTCCGCATGGCCCGGCCGTCGAGGGTGAACTCGTCGGTCTCCACGATCGCCTCGTCGCCCAGCTCCAGGGCGTCCAGGCCGTGCCGGGCGTAGACGGTGCCGGCCTCCTCGCTCGCGCCCATGACGGCCGGGATCCAGCCGTGCTCGCGGGCCTCGGCCAGCCACGGCTCGATGGCGCCGGGCCAGGCCTCGGGGTCGCCGATCGGGTCGCCCGAGGCGAGCGACACCCCGCCGACGACCCGGTAGGCGATGGCGGCCTTCTCGCTGGGGGACCAGACCACGCTCTTCTCGCGGCGCAGGGCGAAGTAGCCGAGCGAGTCGCGTTCGCCCTGCTTCTCCAGGATGCGCCGCAGCCTCTCCTCGTCCTCGTCGGTGAGCGGGTCGACGGCCCGGCGCGAGCGGAACGCTGCGTAGAGCACGGCGATGATCAGCAGGGTGGAGAGCACGTTGATGGTGACGTTGACCCAGCCGGGGGTGGCGATCCCGTCGAAGCGCGAGTCGTCGGCGGCCAGGGTGATCAGCCGCATGACGCCGTACCGCCAGCGCTCGAGGAACGTCGAGGTGCCCGTCGAGGTGTTGGTGACGGTGACCAGGAAGGCGGCGAGGAGCGAGGTGACCAGGAGGCCGCCGACCGCGACGACCGCGGCGAGCAGCGGGTTGGAGCGGTCGCCCTTGGCGTAGAACTCCTTGCGGCCGAGGACCAGCGCGAGGACGAACGCGGCCGTCAGGGCGAGCGAGACCCAGTTCTGGGCGTGCTGCCGGATCTCGGGGAAGGCCATGGCCAGGGCGAAGAGCAGCAGGAAGAGACCGCTGAGGACGATGTTGAGGATCCACGCGGCGCGCTTGCGGCGGCGCATGGTGATCGCCAGGAAGAGCGTGAAGACGCCCGAGGCGAAGCCCGCTGTCAGCAGGTACGGCGTGAAGTAGTCGTCCGTGTTGTGCCGGCGCAGGTCCTGGCCGAGCGAGACCCAGACGGCGCTCAGGAAGTTGATGAACGTGACGGCGCGCAGGTACCAGACGGCGAACGCGGCGCTGCGCCGCGAGCGCGGGGTGGTGCCCCGGGGCGTTCCTTCGGCGGACAAACGGACCTCTCCCATGAAAAGCGATCATATGGGGCATCGCTTGCCATGGCGGGGCGACGGAAGCGGTCGTCCGCCCGATGGGGTCCCCAGGACGGAGTCCTCGGGGAACGGACCGCTTCCGGCGCCGTGATCCGTCTAGTCCTCGTCGGGCGCGCCGACCGGTGCGTCCTGCGGAACGGTCTCCTCCGGACGCTCGGGCAGCTCCGCCGCCAGCGCGGCGGCGGCCCGGACGAGGGGCAAGGCGAGCAGTGCCCCGGTTCCCTCGCCCACAGTGACGCCGTGATCGAGCAACGGGTTGAGCGCCATCCGGTCCAGCGCCTTCGCCTGCGCCGGCTCACCGCTCACCTGGCCCGCCAGCCACCAGTCCGGCGCCCGGAACGCCGCCCGCTGCGCCACCAGCGCGCAGGCCGCCGCCACCACACCGTCCAGGATCACCGGCATCCGGCGCACGGCGCTCTGCAGCAGGAAGCCCGTCATCGCCGCCAGATCCGCCCCGCCGACCGCGGCGAGCAGCTCCAGCTGGTCGCCCAGGACCGGCCGCGCGCGCCGCAGCGCGTCACGGACGGCCGCGCACTTGCGCATCCACGCCAGATCGTCGATGCCCGTGCCACCACGGCCTGTGACCACCGAGGCGTCCGTCCCGCACAGGGCCGCGATCAGGGTCGAGGCCGGCGTCGTACCGCCCACGCTCAGATCGCCGAGCACGACCAGATCGGTCCCCGAATCGGCCTCCTCGTCGGCGATCGCCATGCCGAGCCGGATCGCCGCCTCGGCCTCCTCGGCGGTCATCGCGTTCTCGAGGTCGATCCGGCCGCTGCCGCGCCGCACCCGGTGCCGTACGACCTCGGCGGGCAACAGCTCCGGATCGCAGTCGAGACCGGCGTCCACCACCCGCACCGGCACCCGCGCGCTGCGCGCCAGCACCGCCACCGGACTCGCCCCGTCCAGCACCGAGCGGACGAGCTCGTGCGCCGTCCCGGCCTCACGGCCCGACACCCCGAGCGAGGCCACCCCGTGATCGCCCGCGAAGAGCACCACCCTCGGCTGCTCGATCGCCCGCACCTCGACCGACCCCTGCGCCGCCGAGAGCCACTCGCCGAGTTCGTCGAGCCGGCCGAGCGCACCGGGCGGAACGATCAGCCGCTCCCGGCGTTCCTCGGCGTCACGTCGCACCCCGCCGTCGGGGCGCTCGATCAGATCGGAGAAGTCGTCCAGGTTCAAGGCTCTTCCTCGTGACGTCGGTCGGCGATGGAATGGGTGATCGAACCCTACCCGCGCAGCACCAGCGCCTGGCCCGAGACGACGAGGAGCACCTGCTCGCACTCGTCCCCGAAGGCCGCGTTCAGCCGGCCCAGCTCGTCCCGGTACCGCCGCCCCGACGCGGTGCCCGGCACGACCCCCGACCCCACCTCGTTGGTGACGGCGACGACCGTACGGGACGTGGCGCGGACCGCCGCCACCAGCTCCTCGACCCGCTTCCGCAGCGCCTCCTGCCCGCCGTCCGCCCACCGCTCCTCGTCCCACGCACCCACCCGGTCCATGGCGTCCGTCAGCCAGAGCGACAGACAGTCGATCAGCAGCGCGGGACCCCCGTCCTCCTGGAGCAGCGGTACGAGGTCACAGGTCTCGGCCGTACGCCAGGAGCCCGGCCGCCGGTCCCGGTGCAGGGCCACCCGCTGCGCCCACTCCGGGTCGCCCTCGCGCGTCCCGCCGGTCGCCACGTACAGCACCTCGGGGAAGGTCTCCAGGCGCCGCTCGGCCTCCACCGACTTGCCCGACCGCGCCCCGCCGGTCACCAGCGTGCGCCGGGGCACGTCGGGCACGGCGTGGTACTCGCCGACGTACAGGGTCGTGCCGTCCGGCACCGTCCGCGCCCCGGCGGCGGCGAGCCGGCGGTCCAGCTCGGCACCGTTCGGCACGTCGTGGTCGAGGTGGACGGCGATCACGTCGGTGCTCGCGCCGACCGCCCCGGTCGACCGCAGCCGGGCCAGCGCGTCGGACCGGCCCGTGACGTCCATGACGACCATGTCGTACGGCGGCCGGTGATCGTCCGGCAGGCCGGCGGGGGAGCCGCCGGGCGGAAGGTACAGCAGCCGCTCGCCGTCCGGGGACGTCACCTCGTACCCGGTACCGGGCGAGTCCATCGACACGGCCCGCACCCGGTGCCCGCTGATCAGCGTCAGCTCCCGGCCGTCCGGCACCCGCCCGGCGGCCGGCAGCCCGGCGGGCACCTCCACCGCGGGCCCGTCGTGCGGATGCGTGAGGAGCACCTGCCGCACGCCCACCAGCGAATGCCCGGCCCGGGCGGCCGCCAGCGCGGCCCCGGGCGTCAGATCGAGCAGCAGCGACTCGTCCACGAGCAGCGAGGTGGCCGCCCGCGCCCGGTCGCCGCGGGAGGACGCGCACACGGCGCAGGGGCATTCGGGGCGGGGGAGCCCGGTCGGGGCGCCGGTGCCGAGCAGAGTCAGTTCCACCCCTTGATCCTCCCGCGTCGCCGCAAGGGGTGCGCGCCCGGCTACGCTGCGGGCAGGAAACCGATCATCCGGTGAACCTCAGGAGGCGGACATGGCATGGACGTGGCGGTTCGAGAAGGCCGACGGCTCGGAGACGGCTCCCGCGGTGGAGCCGGAGGACTGGACCACCCAGGGCGACGCCGAATCCTGGATCGGTGAGGTCTGGAAGGAGCTCCTGGAGGGCGGCGTCGAGCAGGTCACCCTCTTCGAGGACGACGGGAAGATCTACACGATGTCGCTCACGAGCGCGGCCGAGGCCTAGACCGCTCCGTAGAGACGCCGGGGCGGCCCGGGGCCCGAGGGTCCCGGGCCGCCTCTGTGGTGCCGGTCCGCGCTCGGGGTGCGGCGCGGTGCCGGACAGGGGGTCGTCCATGTCCGGAGTCGACGTTCGTCGGGTTCGCACGCCTTCGTGGGGGCGGCCGATCAGGGGGCGCGGGACGCGTCGGCGTCAGCCCCGTACCCCGCACAGGTGCAGCAGCGCCGCGACCCTGCGGTACGGCTCGGTTCGCCCGGCCCGGTCCTCCGCGGCGAGCAGCCGCTCGAGCTCCTCGGCGGCCGGCAGACCCACATCGCCCGCCACGCCGTCGGTCAGGACCCGCACGCCGTACCAGGCGTGCAGCGGTGCGGCGATCCCCGCCAGCGTCGACGTCAGCGCGTCGAGCCGGTCGGCCCGTACCTTGAATCCGTTGTCGTCGGTGTACGTGTCCGATTCGAAGCCGGACAGCGCGCCCGACCAGTCCCCGGCCAGGCCCGGCCGCATGGCCAGGGAGTCGGCGTTCCGCACGACCAGGGAGAGCAGACCCCCGGGCGCCAGCATCCGGGCGAGGCCCGCGAGGAGAGCGTCCGGCTCGTCCGCGTACATCAGCACGCCGTGGCAGAGCACGACGTCGAAACTGCCCGGCAGGAAGTGCACGCCCGTCTCGCGGCCGTCGCCCTCGATCAGCCGGACCCGCTCACGGATCCCGGCCGGCTCGGTGGCCAGCGACTCACGGGCGGCCTTGAGCAGGTCGGGATCGGCCTCCAGACCGGTCACCGTGTGACCGGCCCTGGCGAGGCGCAGGGCCTGGGTGCCCTGCCCCATGCCCGCGTCCAGGATCCGCAGCCGCTGGCCCACCGGGTAGCGGCCGGCTATCTGCTCGTCGAGCTGGCGGGCGACGAGCTCCTGGCGGACGGTCTCGCGCAGCCCGCCGTACCCGCTCGGCCAGGGTGAGGTGGCGGGCAGCAGCGGACCGCCACCCGTACCCGTACCCGTGCCGGACTCGGAGCTTCCCGCGCTCAGGGCCGCTCTCCGCGCTTGACCTGCGGCTTCGGCAGCCGCAGTCGGCGCATCTGGAGCGTACGCATCAGGCCGTAGGCCACGGCACCGCGCTTCGGCTCGTTCGGGAAGCGCTCGTTGAGCTGCTTCTTCAGGCGGAGCCAGATGCCGATCGAGTCGATGACGATCATCACGATCACACCGAGCCAGAGCAGCAGAGAGACGTTCTGCAGCACCGGGACGCGGATCATCGACAGCACGAGGATCACCACGGCCATCGGGAGGAAGAACTCGGCGATCGCGAAGCGCGAGTCGACGAAGTCGCGCACGAAGCGACGGACCGGACCCTTGTCGCGGGCCGGCAGATAACGCTCGTCGCCGCTGGCCAGCGCCTCGCGCTGGCGGGCCAGGTCGGAGCGGCGGGCCTCGCGCTGGCGCTTGGCGGCCTCCTTGCGGTCGGTCGGCACCGTCGCGGCGCGACGGCGCTGGGTCTGCGCGTCACTCCGCTTCGGGGTCGGGCGGCCCTTGGGGGCCTCGGGGTCGCGGGGCTGCTTGGAGAGGTCTGCCGTCACCTTGTCGGTGGGGACCTTCTCTTCCTTGGAACGGCTACGGAACACAAAGCCCAGGGTACGTGGTGGGGGGTGTGGACCCCAGTGTGGGCGGGAACGATCTGGTATCGGCCCGCGTCTGTGGGGGTACGTACGGACGACACGCACGGTTTCCCCGAGGTCCACCTACTCCCTGGGCCGGAGAGAGTCCGCTCGTACTCGTCCTTGGGGAGGAGCACATCCGGCCCCGAACAGTGCGTCAATGGAGACAGGGCCCGTACTGTGGATCCTGTTGGAGTGCTTGAGCCGAGTCCGTCAGAAGGGGGCGCGCGAAGCCCATGAGCGGTGTCATGAAGCGTATGGGGATGATCTTCCGCGCGAAGGCAAACAAGGCCCTTGACCGGGCCGAGGATCCGCGCGAGACCCTCGATTACTCCTACCAGAAGCAGCTGGAGCTTCTGCAGAAGGTCCGCCGGGGCGTCGCCGACGTGGCGACGTCGCGCAAGCGGCTCGAACTGCAGCTGAACCAGCTCCAGGGCCAGTCCGCGAAGCTGGAGGACCAGGGCCGCAAGGCGCTGGCGCTCGGCCGCGAGGACCTGGCCCGTGAGGCGCTCTCCCGGCGGGCGGCGCTCCAGCAGCAGGTGAGCGACCTCGAGGTGCAGCACCAGACGCTGCAGGGTGAGGAGGAGAAGCTCACGCTCGCCGCGCAGCGCCTCCAGGCCAAGGTGGACGCCTTCCGCACGAAGAAGGAGACCATCAAGGCGACGTACACGGCCGCCCAGGCGCAGACCCGGATCGCCGAGTCCTTCTCCGGCATCTCGGAGGAGATGAGCGACGTCGGCGTGGCCATCCAGCGCGCCGAGGACAAGACGGCGCAGCTCCAGGCACGGGCCGGCGCGATCGACGAGCTGCTCGCCTCGGGCGCGCTCGACGACCAGTCGGGCCTGGCCAAGGACGACATCCAGGCGGAGCTGGACCGGCTGTCCGGCGGTACGGACGTCGAGCTGGAGCTCCAGCGGATGAAGGCGGAGCTGGCCGGCGGTCCCTCGGCCTCGAAGCAGGCGATCGAGGGCGGCAACGGAGCGGCCACGCCGCAGGACCAGCAGCAGTCCCGGCCGCGCTTCGACAAGCAGTGACGAGCGGTCGCGAGCAGGAGCCGGCAGGAGTAAGCAGGAGAGCGGGAAGCGGCACCGAGCGGTAACGAGCCCGAAGGACGCGTCATGATCGTACGGATCATGGGGGAGGGCCAGCGGACGCTGGCCGACAGCCACGTCGCCGAGCTGAACAAGCTCGACGACAAGCTGCTCGCAGAGATGGAGTCGGGGGACTCCGACGGCTTCCGCCGGACCCTGTGCGCCCTGCTCGACGAGGTCCGCCGGGTCGGTGAACCCCTTCCGGACGACGCCCTGGAGCCCTCCGAACTGATCCTGCCGTCGCCGGACGCGACCCTCGAAGAGGTGCGCGAGATGCTCTCGGACGACGGCCTGATCCCGGGCTGAGCCGCACGACTCCAACGCACCGGTGCCCCGCCCCTCATCCGAAGGAGCGGGGCACCGGTGCGTCGCACCCCGTACCGTTGCCTGTCGTGACCTCCCTCGACAGCGGCTTCCAGCGAGGCCGGCAGTGGCTGCGGGCGCATCCCCTCGCCTTCGACGGGGCCCTCGCGTTCGCCGTGCTCGTCTGCATGATCACGGCCTCCTTCGCCGACCCCCACGGCAGCCGCAACGGCCCCACCTTCGGCGACCGCACCCCCGACGCGAGCAGCGTGCTCCTCATGGTGCTCGGGGCCGGCGCCCTCGTGCTGCGGCGGCGGGACCCGCTCGCCGTCCTCGCCTTCACCGGCGCCGTCACCCTCGTCGAGCTGATCACCGACAACAGTCCGGCCCCCGTCACGATGAGCACCGTCATCGCGCTCTTCACGGTCGCCGCCCGCACCGACCGCCCCACCACCTGGCGCGTCGGCCTCACCACGATGGCCGTGCTGACCTGCGGCGCGATGCTGTTCGGACCCACCCCCTGGTACGCGCAGGAGAACCTCGGCGTCTTCGCCTGGACCGGTATGGCCGCGGCCGCGGGCGACGCCGTCCGCAGCCGCCGCGCCTTCGTCGACGCCATCCGGGAGCGGGCCGAGCGCGCCGAGCGGACCCGGGACGAGGAGGCCCGGCGCAGGGTCGCCGAGGAGCGCCTGCGGATCGCCCGCGATCTGCACGACGTCGTCGCCCACCACATCGCGCTGGTCAACGTCCAGGCCGGGGTCGCCGCCCATGTCATGGACAGGCGGCCCGACCAGGCCAAGGAGGCCCTGGCCCACGTCCGCAACGCCAGCCGCTCCGCTCTCAACGAGCTGCGCGCCACCGTCGGCCTGCTCCGTCAGTCCGGCGACCCGGAGGCGCCCACCGAACCGGCGCCCGGCCTCACCGTCCTCGACGAGCTCCTCGCCACCTTCCGTCACGCCGGCCTCCCGGTCGAGCTGGCGCGCGCCTCCGACGACGCCGCGCTGCCGGCGGCCGTCGACCTCGCCGCGTACCGGATCATCCAGGAGGCGCTGACCAACGTGCAGAAGCACGCCGGCCCTGACGCCAAGGCCGAGGTGAGCGTCGTCCGGGTCGGCCGGACCGTCGAGATCACCGTCCTCGACAACGGCGTACCGCAGCAGTCGGCGACCGGCGACGGCACGGGCGGCCACGGCCTGATCGGGATGCGCGAGCGCGTCGGCGCCCTCGGCGGCACCCTGACCGCGGCACCCCGGTACGGCGGGGGCTTCCGCGTCCAGGCGATACTGCCCGTGACGGCCCGTACGGGGGAGGACGCATGACCATCCGAGTGCTGCTCGCCGACGACCAGGCGCTGCTGCGCAGCGCGTTCAAGGTGCTGGTGGACTCCGAGCCGGACATGGAGGTCGTCGCCGAGGCGGCGGACGGGGCCGAGGCGGTCGCGCTCGCCCGGTCCACCGGGCCCGACGTCGTCCTGATGGACATCCGGATGCCGGGTACGGACGGGCTGGCCGCCACCCGTCTCATCACCGCGGACCCGGAGCTGTCCGACGTACGGATCGTCATGCTGACCACCTTCGAGGTCGACGAGTACGTCGTGCAGTCGCTCCGCGCCGGGGCCTCGGGCTTCCTCGGCAAGGGCGCGGAACCGGACGAGCTGCTCAACGCCATCCGCATCGCCGCCGCCGGGGAGGCCCTGCTCTCGCCCGTCGCGACCAAGGGCCTGATCGCCACGTTCCTGGCGCAGGGCGGAAGTGCGGGACCCGACGGCGACCCGGACTCCCCGGCGTACTCCGAGCGGCTGACCGCCCTCACCACCCGTGAACGCGAAGTCCTCGTCCTCGTCGCGGGCGGCCACTCCAACGACGAGATCGCCGAACGCCTGGAGGTCAGCCCCCTCACGGTGAAGACGCACGTGAACCGGACCATGGCCAAGCTCGGCGCGCGGGACAGGGCCCAGCTGGTCGTCACGGCGTACGAGTCGGGGCTGGTACGTCCAAGGGTGGAGTGAGGGAGTACTCCGGCGTACTCCAGACGCGGTATGCGCCGGATAAGGAATTGGACCCCGGGGCCGAGGATCCGGCGCTTCCCATGGCTGATCGTGGAGAGCGGGCACCCGTCACCGCCCGCCTGCCGAGCACGCCACAGAAGAGAGACCCCATGTCCTGGCTGTCCAGATTCAGCCTCGCGCAACGGGCCCTGATCGGGCTGATGTCCATCGTGGCCATCGTCTTCGGGGCGATAGCCATCCCGCAGCTGAAGCAGCAACTGCTGCCCTCGATCGAGCTCCCGATGGTCTCGGTCCTCGCCCCCTACCAGGGCGCGTCGCCCGATGTGGTCGAGAAGCAGGTCGTCGAACCGCTCGAAAGCACGATCAAGGCCGTCGACGGCATCAAGGGCGTCACCTCCACCGCCTCCGAGGGCAACGCCCTCATCATGGCCACCTTCGACTACGGCGACGAGGGCACCAAGCAGCTCGTCGCCGACGTCCAGCAGGCCGTGAACCGGGCGCGCGTGGCGCTTCCCGACGGTGTCGACCCGCAGGTCGTCGCCGGTTCCACCGACGACATCCCGACGGTCGTCCTCGCCGTCACCTCGGACAAGGACCAGCAGGCGCTCGCCGACCAGCTGGAGCGCACGGTCGTCCCCGCCCTGGAGGACATCGACGGCGTCGGCCAGGTCTCCATCGACGGCGTGCAGGACCTCCAGGTCTCCGTCACCCCCGACGACAGGAAGCTCGCCGCGGCCGGCCTCACCACCATGAAGCTCGCCGAGGCCGTCCGGTCGGGCGGCGGCACGGTGCCCGCCGGTTCCTTCGCCGAGGACGGCAAGAGCCGCACGGTCCAGGTCGGTGGCGGCTTCACCTCGCTGCAGCAGATCCAGGACTTGCGCATCAAGCCCGAGAAGGGCGGAGCCGTCCGCCTCGCCGACGTGGCCACGGTGAAGCAGACGGAGGCCTCCCGGGTCTCCATCACCCGTACGGACGGCAGGCCGAGCCTCGCCGTCATGGCCACCATGGACAACGACGGAAGCGCCGTCGCCATCTCGGACGCGGTCAAGGACAAGCTCCCCGAGCTGCGCGCGGACCTCGGCTCGGGCGCCGAGCTCACCGTCGTCTCCGACCAGGGCCCCGCGGTCTCCAAGTCGATCTCCGGTCTGACCACGGAGGGCGCGCTCGGTCTCGTCATGGCCGTCCTGGTGATCCTGGTCTTCCTCGCCTCGATCCGCTCCACCCTGGTCACGGCGGTCTCCATCCCGCTCTCGGTCGTCCTGGCCCTGATCGTGCTGTGGACCCGTGACCTCTCGCTCAACATGCTGACGCTGGGCGCCCTCACCATCGCCATCGGCCGGGTCGTCGACGACTCGATCGTGGTCCTGGAGAACATCAAGCGGCACCTCGGCTACGGCGAGGAGCGCCAGGCCGCGATCCTCACCGCCGTGCGCGAGGTCGCGGGCGCCGTGACCTCCTCCACGCTCACCACCGTCGCGGTGTTCCTCCCGATCGGTCTGGTCGGCGGCATGGTCGGCGAGCTGTTCGGCTCGTTCAGCCTGACGGTCTCCGCGGCCCTGCTCGCCTCGCTCCTGGTCTCGCTGACCGTCGTCCCGGTGCTCTCGTTCTGGTTCCTGCGCGCCCCCAAGGGCACGTCGGAGGACCCGGACGAGGCCCGGCGCCTGGCGGAGGAGAAGGAGAGCAGGAGCCGGCTGCAGCGCCTGTACGTCCCGGTCCTGCGGTTCGCGACCCGGCGCCGCCTCACCAGCGTGGCGATCGCGATCGTCGTCCTGGTCGGCACCTTCGGCATGGCGCCGCTCCTGAAGACGAACTTCTTCGACCAGGGCGAGCAGGAGGTCCTGAGCATCAAGCAGGAGCTGGCTCCCGGTACGAGCCTCGCGGCCGCCGACGAGTCCGCGAAGAAGATCGAGAAGGTCCTCGCCTCCACCGACGGGGTGAAGAACTACCAGGTCACGGTCGGCTCCTCGGGCTTCATGGCCGCCTTCGGCGGCGGCACGGGGGCCAACCAGGCCTCGTACCAGGTGACGCTGGAGGATTCGGCGTCGTACGAGAAGACCCGCGACGCCATCGACAAGGCCCTCGGCGAGCTCGACGGCATCGGCGACACGACGATCGCGGCGGGCGACGGCTTCGGCAGCCAGGACCTGAGCGTGGTGGTCAAGGCCTCCGACGCGGACACCCTGAAGAAGGCCTCCGAGGCGGTCAAGGCGGAGGTCGCGAAGCTGAAGGACGTCACCGACGTCCAGAGCGACCTGTCGCAGTCCGTGCCGCGGATCTCCGTCAAGGCCAACGCCAAGGCGGCGGACCTCGGCTTCGACGACACGACGCTCGGCATGGCGGTCGCGCAGGCGGTCCGCGGCACCCCGGCGGGCAAGGCGATCCTCGACGACACCGAGCGGGACATCGTCCTGACCTCGGCGAGGCCGGCCACCACGTTGGAGAGCCTCAAGGCGCTGCCGCTCGGGCCGGTCGCGCTCGGTGACATCGCCGAGGTGAAGCTGGTCCCGGGCCCCGTCTCGATGACCCGGATCGACGGCTCGCGGGCCGCGACGATCACGGCCAAGCCGACCGGTGACAACACCGGCGCGGTGAGCGCGGACCTCCAGTCGAAGATCGCGGCGCTGGACCTCCCGAAGGGCGCGACCGCCTCCATCGGCGGTGTCTCCGAGGACCAGTCCGAGGCGTTCGTCAACCTCGGTCTCGCGATGCTCGCGGCGATCGCGATCGTCTTCATGCTCCTGGTCGCGACCTTCAAGTCGCTGATCCAGCCGCTGATCCTGCTGGTGTCGATCCCGTTCGCGGCGACCGGCGCGATCGGTCTGCTCGTGATCACGGGCACGGCCATGGGCGTCCCGGCGATGATCGGCATGCTGATGCTGATCGGCATCGTGGTCACCAACGCGATCGTCCTGATCGACCTGATCAACCAGTACAGGTCGCAGGGTCTGGGGATCGTCGAGGCGGTCGTCGAGGGTGGCCGTCACCGGCTCCGCCCGATCCTGATGACGGCCCTGGCGACGATCTTCGCACTGCTCCCGATGGCGCTCGGCATCACCGGCGAGGGCGGCTTCATCGCCCAGCCGCTGGCGGTGGTGGTCATCGGCGGTCTGATCACGTCGACGCTGCTGACGCTGCTGCTCGTCCCGACGCTCTACGCGATGGTGGAGCTCCGCAAGGAGCGCCGCGCGAAGAAGAAGGCGGCCAGGAAGGCGAAGAAGGCGAAGAAGCGGGACGGCACGCTCGACAACCCCGAGCAGCCGGACGTGACCCCCGCGGACGCGACGCTGCTGGACGCGCTCGACCTCTGACGCCCCACGGCGAAGGGCGCCCCGCATCTGTGCGGGGCGCCCTTCGGCGCATCTACGGGAGAACCGTTACGGCAGCGCCAGCATCCGCTCCAGCGCCAGCTTCGCGAAGCTCTCCGTCTCCTTGTCGACCTGGATCCGGTTGACCAGGTTGCCCTCGGCCAGCGACTCCAGCGCCCACACCAGGTGCGGCAGGTCGATCCGGTTCATCGTCGAGCAGAAGCAGACCGTCTTGTCGAGGAAGACGACCTCCTTGTCCGGGTGCGCGCCGGCCACGCGGCGGACCAGGTTCAGCTCCGTGCCGATCGCCCACTTCGAGCCGGCCGGGGCCGCCTCCAGCGTCTTGATGATGTACTCCGTCGAGCCGACGTAGTCCGCGGCGGCGACGACCTCGTGCTTGCACTCGGGGTGCACCAGCACGTTCACGCCCGGGATGCGCTCGCGCACGTCGTTGACCGAGTCCAGCGAGAACCGGCCGTGCACCGAGCAGTGGCCGCGCCACAGGATCATCTTGGCGTTCCGCAGCTCCTCGACGGTCAGGCCGCCGTTCGGCTTGTGCGGGTTGTACAGGACGCAGTCGTCCAGCGACATGCCCATGTCCCGCACCGCCGTGTTCCGGCCCAGGTGCTGGTCGGGCAGGAACAGGACCTTCTCACCCTGCTCGAAGGCCCAGTCGAGGGCGCGCTTGGCGTTGGACGAGGTGCAGATCGTGCCCCCGTGCTTGCCCGTGAAGGCCTTGATGTCGGCCGAGGAGTTCATGTACGAGACGGGGACGACCTGCTCGGCCACCCCGGCCTCGGTCAGCACGTCCCAGCACTCGGCGACCTGCTCGGCGGTGGCCATGTCGGCCATCGAGCAGCCGGCCGCGAGGTCGGGCAGCACGACCTTCTGGTCGTCCGTGGTGAGGATGTCGGCCGACTCGGCCATGAAGTGCACACCGCAGAAGACGATGTACTCGGCCTCCGGGCGGGCGGCCGCGTCGCGGGCGAGCTTGAAGGAGTCGCCCGTGACGTCGGCGAACTGGATGACCTCGTCGCGCTGGTAGTGGTGGCCGAGCACGAAGACCTTGTCCCCGAGCTTCTCCTTGGCGGCGCGGGCGCGCTCCACCAGGTCGGGGTCGGAGGGCGACGGAAGGTCGCCGGGACACTCCACTCCGCGCTCGCTCTTCGGATCGGCCTCGCGGCCGAGCAGCAGCAGGGCGAGCGGCGTCGGCTGGACGTCCAGGGGCTGGGCGGTGGTCACGTCACGCACCCTTTCTTATCTGCGGCAACGCTTTTCGTCTAAATGACGCTATCTATCATAACCGCTTCACGTCACTTTGACGATGTCCATAGTGTCGATGTGACGAATTCGCGGTCCCCGGTTCGGATCTTGCCGTTCTCCGCTCCGCGGGCGGGTGTGCGAGCATGAAGGGGAAAAGACGTGAAAGCCGAGCCTCGCCCGGAATGAATCCGGGGCCCCGCCGGTTGGACCCGTCGGCAAGCAGTCTCCGTACAACCCGGGAGAGAAGCAGATGTCCGTATCGGACGAGAAGACCACTGTCAGCGACGGCATCCTCCTGTCTGACGCCGCCGCGGCCAAGGTCAAGGCCCTGCTCGACCAGGAAGGCCGCGACGACCTGGCGCTGCGCGTCGCCGTACAGCCCGGCGGCTGCTCCGGCCTGCGCTACCAGCTCTTCTTCGACGAGCGTTCGCTCGACGGCGACGTCGTCAAGGACTTCGACGGTGTCAAGGTCGTCACCGACCGCATGAGCGCCCCGTACCTGGGCGGCGCCTCCATCGACTTCGTCGACACCATCGAGAAGCAGGGCTTCACGATCGACAACCCGAACGCCACGGGCTCCTGCGCCTGCGGTGACTCGTTCAGCTAGGTCGTCAGCCGTACGTACGAGGGCGGCCGCCCCGGAATCCCCGGGGCGGCCGCCCTCGTACGTACGCCACGGTCCGCGCGCCTACCGGCGCGGCACGGGCTCCCCGCTCGGCGCGTCCACGACCGTCCGGCCGCCCAGCGGCTGCTCCAGCGTCACCGTCCGGGTCACCTCGACGGCCATGGCGATGCACGCCCTGCCCGGGTCCATCGCCTTCTCCGTCACGCGCACGGTGACCTTGTCGGCGCTCTCGCCGGCCGTCGCCGTGTAGGTGCTGCACACGCCGCCCCAGAAGGTCACCGAGAGCTTCGTACCGATGCCGTCGACCCGGTAGGACTGGATCTGCCGCACGGGCGCCGTGCCCTGGCCCGGGTCCGGCGTCGGCGTGGGGCTCGGCTCGGCAGGGGGCGCCAGGTGCTCCGGCGCCACCGCCGTCCGTACCACCGTGTGGGGCTTCGCCCCGGCCTCCGCCTCCACCCGGAACAGCCAGGACGGTACGAGCGCCCGCTCACCGTCCACGAACTGCGCCGCGAGTCCGAGGGTCGCGCCGGTGACGCTCAGCTCCTTCGGCTCGGCGCCCGGCTCGCAGGTCACCGTCGGTGCCTCGCCGGTCGTCTCCCCGGTCGTCTCCCCGGCCGTCTCCCCGGCCGGCGGATCCGTCGCGCAGCCGCCGATGCCGATCGAGCCGGGGCCGGACGACGCCTTGTTCAACTCCTCCAAGGCCTTCTCGGCGCCGATCAGCGGATACTCGGCCCCCTTCGCCGGCTCCTTCAACTGCCCGCTTCCCGCGACCAGTTCACCGCCCGGGCCGACATGGATCCCGGTCGACCAGCCGTACGTCGGCAGCCCGCCCACGACCGGGTCGGCGTTCACGACCCGTACCGCCCCCATCAGCTGGCTCGCGTCCAGCTTCGCGTCCTCCTGGCCGATCGCCTTCAGTACGGGGGTGGCCGCCGCCCTCGCCGCCGCCTCGCTCACCGGCCCGCCGCTCGGGGGCTTCACCTCGCCCGGCGGAGGACACGCCTTGCCCTTGAGGCAGGTGTCACCGGCGGGACCCCCCTCGTACCGCGTGAACGTCCAGCTGCCCGGGGCCTCGGCCGACACGTCGAGCCGCAGCCCGGAGCCGTCCTTCTCCGGGGCGATCTTCCAGACCCCGCCCTGGAGGCGCGGCGCGCCCGGGATGCCCAGGGCCTGCGCCAGCCGGGTCACCTCCGCCGACGTGACGCGGCCCTCGGGCCGGTGGACCGCCGCCGAGGAGGGTCCGTCGGGCAGGGGGCCCCTGGCCCGGTAGACGGCTCCGCCGCCGTTCGGGTCGGGCTCGCCCGGCGCGATGCCGGGCCCGCCGTCCGTACCGCCCGTACCGTCCACGCCGCCCGTGCCGTTCTTGGCGTCCAGACGCAGCGGCGGGGGAGCGGCCGCGCCCGCGGGCCGGCTGTCACCGGCCTCGGAGGCCGTGGTCGCGAGGTACACCCCGCCGCCCCCGGCCAGCAGGACGCCCGTCGCCACCGAGGCCACGAGCAGCGGCCGGTGCCGCATCCGCCGGTTCTCCGTACCGCTCACCGCATCGCTCCTTCGTCCCTGCCCCTGGAAGGCATCCTTCCGGGAGACATCCCCCGGAGGACATCAGTGGGACGGAATGGGCGCGCGGGTGGTTCCGTCGCTCAGGCGCCGTATTCGGACGTGGCGGCGATCAGCCGCGCCGAGGCGGGCGGAACGACGACGCCGTGGATGCGTGCGGGGGAGACCCTGTCGGGCGCGTCGGCCGCGGGCACCACCCAGTGGGGGGCCATCCGCGCACTGTCGCCGCACAGCTGGGCCAGGCTGAACTCGGACTCCTGATGCTCACGAGGAGCGGGGTACGTGGACATACGCGCACCGTACGCACGCGACGGCTCCAGGGAAAAGACCTACTCTGAGGTAGTTTCCACTGTTCGGCAGGACAGCCTCCAGCCGGTAGCGTGAACTGTCAACCCCTTTCCGTCCCGCAGGAGCGCCCAGCCGTGCGTATCGCAGTCACCGGCTCCATCGCCACCGACCACCTCATGACCTTCCCCGGCCGGTTCGCAGACCAGCTCGTCGCGGACCAGCTGCACACGGTCTCCCTCTCCTTCCTCGTCGACAACCTCGACATCCGCAGGGGAGGCGTGGGCCCGAACATCTGCTTCGGCATGGGCCAGCTCGGCGGCAACCCGATCCTCGTGGGTGCGGCCGGATACGACTTCGACGAGTACCGCGCCTGGCTCGACCGCCACGGCGTCGACACCGGCTCGGTGCGGATCTCCGAGGTCCTGCACACCGCCCGGTTCGTCTGCACCACGGACAAGGACCACAACCAGATCGGCTCCTTCTACACGGGCGCGATGAGCGAGGCCCGCCAGATCGAGCTGAAGGCCGTCGCCGACCGCGTGGGCGGCCTCGACCTCGTCCTGATCGGCGCCGACGACCCCGAGGCGATGCTGCGCCACACCGAGGAGTGCAAGGCGCGGGCCATCCCCTTCGCCGCGGACTTCTCCCAGCAGATCGCGCGGATGGACGGCCAGGAGATCCGCACGCTCCTGGACGGCGCCACGTACCTCTTCTCCAACGAGTACGAGAAGGGCCTCATCGAGTCCAAGACCGGCTGGACCGACGAGGAGATCCTCGGCCGGGTGGGCCACCGGGTCACCACGCTCGGCTCGCGCGGTGTGCGCATCGAGAGCGCGGGCGGCGAGACCATCGAGGTCGGCTGTGCGGAGGAGGACGCCAAGGTCGACCCGACCGGCGTCGGCGACGCCTTCCGTGCCGGCTTCCTCACCGGCCTGGCGTGGGGCGTCAGCCTGGAGCGCGCGGCCCAGGTCGGCTGCATGCTCGCCACGCTGGTGATCGAGACCCTGGGCACCCAGGAGTACACGCTGCGCCGGGCGAACTTCATGGAGCGCTTCACCAAGGCGTACGGCGACGAGGCCGCGGCCGAGGTCCAGACGCACCTGAGCTGACCCCGGAGGGGCTCCGCCCGGCGCGGAGCCCCTACGCCACCCGGCGCACCACGTACGCCGACCCGCCCTTCGGGGACGGTTCCTCGCCCACGTACTCCTGGCCGCGCATCTCGCACCAGGCCGGGATGTCCAGGCGGGCCGCCTCGTCGTCCGCGAGGACCGTGACCGTGCCCCCCACCGGCACGTCGCCGATCACCTTCGCCAGCTCGATCACCGGGATCGGGCAGCGCTTGCCCAGCGCGTCGACCACGAGCGACCCCGAGACGCCTGGCTCCGTCACCGCCTCCGGAGCGCCGAGCCGCTCCCGTACCTGCGCGACCACCCCCGGCAGCACCGCGAGGAAACGGTCCACGTCCTCCTCCGCCGTGCCCGCCGGCAGGGACACCCGGACGTTGCCCTCGCTCAGCACCCCCATCGCGCGCAGCACATGGCTGGGCGTCAGCGTCGAGCTCGTACACGACGAACCGGACGAAACGGAGAAACCCTCCCGGTCCAGCTCGTGGAGCAACGTCTCTCCGTCGACATAGAGACAGGAGAAGGTGACGAGATGGGGGAGCCGGCGCACCGGGTCGCCCACCACCTCCACATCGGGCACGAGCTCCGGAACCCGGGCCCGGATCCGGTCCACCAGACCCCGCAGCCGCGCCCCTTCGGCCTCCGCCTCCGCCCGCACGGCCCGCAGCGACGCCGCCGCCGCCACGATCGCCGGCAGGTTCTCGAAACCGGCCGCCCGCCCCGACTCCCGCTCGTCCGCAGGGCCTTGGGGAGAGAAGCGGACACCCTTGCGGACCGCGAGCAGGCCGACGCCCGCCGGACCGCCCCATTTGTGCGCACTCGCCGCCAGCAGCGACCAGGGCCCCTCCACCGGACCCCACCCCAGCGACTGCGCCGCGTCCACGAGCAGCGGCACCCCCGCCGCCGCGCACGCCTCCGCCACCTCGGCGACCGGCTGCGCCGTCCCCACCTCGTGGTTGGCGGACTGCAGACAGGCCAGCGCCGTCCCCGGCTCCAGGGCCGCCGCGAAGGCCGCGGCCTCCACCGCCCCTGACCGGCCCACCGGCACCTCCGTCAGCGAACCGCCCGCCGCGGCGTGCGCCTCGCCCGCGTGCAGTACGGAGGAGTGCTCGACCGCCGAGACCACCAGCCGGCTCCCGACACGCCGACGCCCCGCGAGCGCGCCGGCAATTCCGGCATGCACCGCCCGCGTCCCCGAAGGAGTGAACACCAGCTCGTCCGGGCGGCAGCCCACGGCCTCCGCCGCGGCCTCCCGCGCCGCGTCGAGCAGCATCCGGGCCCGCCGCCCCTCCCGGTAGAGCCGGGCCGGATCGGCCCAGCCCTCGTCCAGGGAGGCAAGCAGCGCCTGGCGGGCGACGGGGTGGAGCGGGGCGGAGGACGCGGCGTCGAAGTAGGGCACGCGTCCACGCTAGCCCCCGCTCCGTAATCCCCCGTCAGATGCCCCGCGCGGGCCGTCGATCGCCGCACGTCCGGGGGCCGGGACCCGCTTGCGGAGGGAGCGGGTCCACCCCTTCGGGGAGTCGGACGGCGCGTTGGGCACCCTCCCCGCGCGACCCCAAATAGCGTCCAGTAGGGTTTGGTCCGCATAAACATCCAAACCCCTGCCCGCGGCCGGGGCGGCGACCGACCAGCGAGACGGCCGTAGCCGACCAGCGCGGGCCGAGACTCTCGGGAAGGCGCTACGTGAGTCCCAACGGCTCCGACCGCTCGTCGCGGCGCCCGATGCGGCGGAAGCTGCCGCAGGTGCTGACTGCGGGCCTGATCCTGGCGACAGCCACCGGCTGCTCGTACAACTGGGAAGACTTCCCCCGCCTTGGTATGCCCACCCCCGTCACGGAAGAGGCTCCCACGATCCTCTCCCTCTGGCAGGGCTCGTGGGCGGCTGCGCTCGTCACGGGCGTCCTGGTGTGGGGGCTGATCCTGTGGTCCGTCATGTTCCACCGGCGCAGCCGCACCAAGGTCGAGGTACCTCCGCAGACGCGGTACAACATGCCCATCGAGGCGCTGTACACGGTCACTCCACTCATCATCGTGTCGGTGCTCTTCTACTTCACCGCGCGCGACGAGTCGAAGCTCCTTTCGCTCTCCGACAAGCCGGCCCACACGATCAACGTGGTCGGCTACCAGTGGAGCTGGGGCTTCAACTACATCGAGAACGTGCCCGGGGTGACGGGCGACGCGCAGACGGCCCCCAACCTCGACGCCATTCCGGACAAGTACCAGGACCAGTTCCCGGCGAACGCCGGCGGCGTCTACGAGGCCGGCATCCCTGGTGACCGGAACCCGCAGACCGGCAACCCGGGTCCGACCCTGGTGCTGCCCAAGGGCGAGAAGGTCCGGTTCGTCCTGACCTCCCGTGATGTCATCCACTCCTTCTGGGTGGTCCCCTTCCTGTTCAAGCAGGACGTCATCCCGGGTCACACCAATGTCTTCGAGGTGACCCCGAACAGGGAGGGCACCTTCTTCGGCAAGTGCGCCGAGCTCTGCGGTGTCGACCACTCCCGGATGCTCTTCAACGTCAAGGTGGTCTCTCCGGAGCGCTACCAGGAGTACCTGAAGGAGCTGGCGGAGAAGGGGCAGACCGGCTACATCCCGTCGGGCATCGAGCAGACGGACCCGGCCAGGAATGCGGAGAAGAACCAACTGTGAGCATCCTCAACGAACCCCAGGGTGCGGCCGCGGCTGAGGACTCGTACGAGAACGAGGTCCCGGTACGCCGCAGTCAGCCCGGCAATGTGGTGGTGAAGTGGCTGACCACCACCGACCACAAGACGATCGGGACGCTGTACCTGGTCACGTCGTTCGTCTTCTTCTGCATCGGCGGCCTGATGGCGCTCTTCATGCGCGCCGAGCTGGCCCGTCCGGGCACGCAGATCATGTCGAACGAGCAGTTCAACCAGGCGTTCACGATGCACGGCACGATCATGCTGCTGATGTTCGCGACGCCGCTGTTCGCCGGATTCGCGAACTGGATCATGCCGCTGCAGATCGGCGCGCCCGACGTGGCGTTCCCGCGGCTGAACATGTTCGCGTACTGGCTGTACCTCTTCGGCTCGATCATCGCGGTGGCCGGTTTCCTCACCCCGCAGGGTGCGGCCGACTTCGGCTGGTTCGCCTACTCCCCGCTGTCGGACGCCGTCCGCTCGCCGGGTGTCGGCGCCGACATGTGGATCATGGGTCTGGCCTTCTCCGGCTTCGGCACGATCCTCGGCTCGGTCAACTTCATCACCACGATCATCTGCATGCGCGCTCCGGGCATGACGATGTTCCGCATGCCGATCTTCACCTGGAACGTGCTGCTGACCGGTGTGCTGGTCCTGCTGGCGTTCCCGGTCCTCGCCGCCGCGCTCTTCGCGCTGGAGGCCGACCGCAAGTTCGGCGCGCACGTCTTCGACGCGTCCAACGGTGGCGCGCTGCTGTGGCAGCACCTCTTCTGGTTCTTCGGCCACCCAGAGGTGTACATCATCGCGCTGCCGTTCTTCGGCATCGTCTCCGAGGTCATCCCGGTCTTCAGCCGTAAGCCGATGTTCGGCTACATCGGTCTGGTGGCCGCGACCATCGCGATCGCCGGTCTCTCCGTGACCGTGTGGGCCCACCACATGTACGTCACAGGTGGCGTGCTCCTGCCGTTCTTCTCCTTCATGACGTTCCTCATCGCCGTACCGACCGGTGTGAAGTTCTTCAACTGGATCGGAACGATGTGGAAGGGCTCGTTGTCCTTCGAGACACCGATGCTCTGGACGATCGGCTTCCTGGTCACCTTCACCTTCGGTGGCCTGACGGGCGTCATCCTGGCCTCGCCGCCGATGGACTTCCACGTCTCCGACTCGTACTTCGTCGTCGCGCACTTCCACTACGTCGTCTTCGGCACCGTGGTCTTCGCGATGTTCGCCGGCTTCCACTTCTGGTGGCCGAAGTTCACCGGCAAGATGCTGGACGAGCGGCTCGGCAAGATCACCTTCTGGACGCTCTTCATCGGCTTCCACGGCACGTTCCTGGTGCAGCACTGGCTGGGTGCCGAGGGCATGCCGCGTCGTTACGCGGACTACCTGGAGGCCGACGGCTTCACCGCGCTGAACACGATCTCGACGATCTCCTCGTTCCTGCTCGGTCTGTCGATCCTGCCGTTCCTCTACAACGTCTGGAAGACCGCCAAGTACGGCAAGAAGATCGAGGTCGACGACCCGTGGGGTTACGGCCGTTCGCTGGAGTGGGCCACCTCCTGCCCGCCCCCGCGGCACAACTTCCTCACCCTGCCGCGGATCCGTTCCGAATCCCCGGCGTTCGACCTGCACCACCCTGAGATCGCCGCTCTCGACCAGCTCGAGAACAAGCCGCACGAGGCCGAGGCCCTCACCGGCAGCAAGGAGGCCGGCAAGTGAAGATCCAGGGCAAGATGTTCATCTGGCTGAGCGTCTTCATCCTCGCCATGGCGATCCTCTACGGCGTCTGGTCGAAGGAGCCGGTCGGTACCACGGCGCTCTTCCTGGCCTTCGGCCTCGCCATCATGATCGGCTACTACCTGGCCTTCACGGCCCGGCGTGTCGACGCGATGGCGCAGGACGACAAGGAGGCCGACGTCGCGGACGAGGCCGGCGAGGTGGGCTTCTTCGCCCCGCACAGCTGGCAGCCGCTCTCGCTCTCCATCGGTGGCGCGCTCGCCTTCCTCGCCGTCGCGATGGGCTGGTGGATCCTGTACTTCTCGGCTCCGCTGATCCTGGTCGGCCTGTTCGGCTGGGTGTTCGAGTTCTACCGCGGTGAGAACCAGAACCAGTAGCCCGTAGCGGTACCCGCAACACCCCGAGGGGCCCGGACACTTCGTCACCCGAAGTGTCCGGGCCCCTCGTTTGCAGTACTCGACGCGCTGGCCGCGAGGATTGTTCTTACGGTGATGTCATGAACGACACGCCGCGCATTCGGACTGTTCTGAGCTGCACCCTTTTGGCCCTCCTGGTCACCGCCGGCGCCGGTGCCTGCGCGGGCACCGACGGCAACCCGCTCTCCGCCAAGCCCTACGACGCGGCGGAGCAGGTCGCCTTCAGCGCCCCCACCGACGGCAAGAAGGCCGACCCGGACAAGGCCCTGGAGATCACGGCCAAGGGCGTCGACGGCCGCATCACGGACGTGACGGCCGTCGACGCGACCGGGCACCACCTGGCCGGCGAACTCACCGCCGACGGCCGTCTCTGGCGCTCCACGGGCTCCCTGACGGCGGGCGCGAGCTACACCGTCAAGGTGTCCACGGAGGACGAGGACGGGGCTCCCGGCACCCGCACGTTCACCTTCGAGACGGCCCCGGCCAAGGGGGCCCTGACGGTCGCGTTCGGCCCGGAGGCGGGCACGTACGGCGTCGGACAGCCCATCACGGCCGAACTCAGCCTCCCCGTCAAGGACCGCAAGGCCCGCGCGGTCGTCGAACGGGCCCTGAAGGTGCGCTCCACCCCGGCCGTCGAGGGCTCCTGGCACTGGGTGGACGACCGGAAACTGCACTTCCGTCCGAAGGAGTACTGGCCCGCGGGCGCGTCCGTCACGGCCACCGCCAACCTGGCGGGCGTCAAGGTCGGCGACAAGCTGTACGGCGGGGAATCGAAGCCGCTCAAGCTGGCGATCGGCGACCGGATCGAGGCCGTCGCGGACGCCGGGTCGTTCTCCATGACCGTGCGGCGCAACGGAGAAGTGATCAAGACCATGCCGGTGACCACCGGCAAACCGGGCTTCTCCACCCGTAACGGCATCAAAGTCATCCTCGGTAAGGAGTACTTCGTCCGGATGCGCGGCACCAGCGTCGGCATCGCGGAGGGCAGCTCGGAGTCGTACGACCTGCCCGTCTACTACGCGACACGGGTGACCTGGAGCGGCGAGTACGTCCACGCCGCGCCCTGGTCCGTGGGCTCACAGGGGTTCGCGAACGTCAGCCACGGCTGTGTCGGCATGTCGACAGGGAACGCGGCCTGGTTCTTCGAGACCGTCCGTCCGGGCGACATCGTGCAGACCGTCAACAGCATCGGCGACATGATGGACCCGTTCGGGAACGGCTTCGGCGACTGGAACCTGACCTGGGACAAGTGGCGCGAGGGCAGCGCCCTGGTCGCGGACACCAAGAGCGCCGCCCACCAGCCGGACCCGACCCGGCTGAGGCCCCTTGTCTAAGGCTCGGTTCGCCTCCGGAGCCTCTCACTCGCCGGGTTCTGCTACGCGTCGATCGACAGGCGCGAGCGGAGCAGGGCCGCCAGGGACGCCGCGAACTCGACCGGTTCCACCGGAAGGGTGACCGCGGCGTCCGCACGGCTCCAGGTGGCCAGCCACGCGTCCTGCGGGCGGCCGATCAGGAGCAGCACCGGCGGGCAGCGGAAGACCTCGTCCTTGATCTGCCGGCAGACGCCCATGCCGCCCGCCGGCACCGCCTCGCCGTCCAGGACGCAGGCGTCGATGCCGCCCTCCTCCAGCCGCTTGAGCACGGCCGGGAGTGTCGCGCATTCGATGAACTCGACCGGCGGAACGTCGGCCGCGGGCCTGCGACCCGCCGCCAGGCGCACCTGTTCCCGCGTGTTCGCGTCGTCGCTGTAGACCAGGACCGTGGCGCTCGACTGCATCGTTCCTCCGTGAAGGTCATCAACCGATGCGCGGGATGCTACTCCGTCCCACACCCCGTCAACACCGGTACGACACCGGTTGGGAGGCCACTTCGATGGGCCGTTCGGGCTGGACAGACGCCCCTGACACTCCGAACGGCACCCCCCGGAGTGAGGGCGGGATAAGCGACCGACATAATGTCGGTCGTGGCGACAGTAACGACAGTAGAAACCGGGCACGCGCACCCGTCGGTCAATCGACCGAACCTCACCAGCGTCGGAACCATCATCTGGCTGAGTTCCGAGCTGATGTTCTTCGCGGCCCTCTTCGCGATGTACTTCACCCTGCGATCGGTGACCGGTCCCGAGTTCTGGACGGAACAGGCCGACGCCTTGAACTTCCCGTTCTCGGCGACCAACACCACGATCCTGGTGCTCTCCTCCCTCACCTGTCAGCTCGGCGTCTTCGCCGCAGAGCGGGGCGATGTGAAGAAGCTCCGGACGTGGTTCATCATCACGTTCGTGATGGGTGCGATCTTCATCGGCGGCCAGGTCTTCGAATACACCGAGCTGGTCAAGCACGAGGGGCTCTCGCTCTCGTCGAACCCGTACGGCTCGGTGTTCTACCTGACCACCGGCTTCCACGGCCTGCACGTGACGGGCGGTCTCATCGCCTTCCTGCTGGTCCTGGGCCGGACGTACGCCGCCAAGAGGTTCACTCACGAGCAGGCAACCGCCGCCATCGTCGTGTCCTACTACTGGCACTTCGTCGATGTCGTCTGGATCGGCCTCTTCGCCACGATCTACATGATCAAGTAATCGGGTCCCGGGACCCGAGCACATCCAGCAAGCACCGACGCAGAAGATCCTGACACCGGGGTAATCCGTGAAAAAGCTCTCCGCACGACGACGCCATCCGCTGGCGGCGGTCGTCGTCCTACTCCTCGCGCTGGCGGCCACCGGGGGGCTGTACGCCGCGTTCGCGCCCGCGGGCACGGCGAAGGCCGATGAAACCGCCCAGTCCCTCGCCATCGAGGAGGGCCAGAAGCTCTACGCCGTCGGCTGCGCCAGCTGCCACGGCACCGGCGGTCAGGGCACCTCTGACGGCCCGTCCCTGGTAGGCGTCGGCTCCGCGGCCGTCGACTTCCAGGTCGGCACGGGCCGCATGCCGGCCCAGCAGCCGGGCGCCCAGGTGCCGAAGAAGAAGGTCATCTACTCGCAGGCTGAGATCGATCAGCTCGCGGCGTACATCGCCTCCCTCGGTGCCGGCCCGATCACGCCGAAGGAGGGGCAGTACAGCCCCGACGGGGCCGACATCGCCCGTGGTGGCGACCTGTTCCGCTCCAACTGTGCCCAGTGCCACAACTTCACCGGTGAGGGTGGCGCGCTCACGCACGGCAAGTACGCCCCGAACCTCGAAGGCGTGAGCCCGAAGCACCTGTACGAGGCCATGCAGACCGGCCCGCAGAACATGCCCTCCTTCCCGGACACGACCATGCCCGAGAAGGAGAAGAAGGACATCATCGCGTACGTCCAGGCCGTCAACGGCGAAAAGGCCGACAACCCCGGCGGGCTCTCGCTCGGCGGCCTCGGCCCGGTCAGCGAGGGTCTGTTCGCCTGGGTCTTCGGTCTCGGTGCGCTGATCGCAGTTGCCGTCTGGGTCGCGGCCCACACCGCTAAGGCCAAGAAGTCATGAGTAGCCAAGAGATTCCAGAAGAGAACCTGCCCGCTGAGCAGGACACCGCGCACGGCGCGGTGAAGGTCCTCGACGACCCGTTCGCGGACCCGGGCCTTCCGCCCCACAAGCCGCGCATCCAGGACATCGACGAGCGGGCCGCCCGTCGGTCCGAGCGCGCGGTCGCCTTCATGTTCACGCTGTCGATGCTGGCCACCGTCGGCTTCATCGCGTCGTACGTGATCTTCCCGGTCGACAAGATCGTCTACATCTGGCCGTTCGGCCGGGTGAGCGCGCTCAACTTCGCCCTGGGTCTCACCCTCGGCGCGGCGCTCTTCTTCATCGGCGCGGGCGCGGTCCACTGGGCCCGCACCCTGATGTCCGACGTGGAGATCGCCGACGAGCGTCACCCGATCCAGGCGCCGCCGGAGACCAAGGCGAAGGTCATGGCGGACTTCGCGGCCGGTGCCGCCGAGTCCGGCATGGGCCGCCGCAAGCTGATCCGCAACACGATGTTCGGCGCGCTGTCGCTCGTACCGCTCTCCGGTCTCGTGCTGCTGCGTGACATGGGCCCGCTGCCCGAGAAGAAGCTCCGGTCCACCCTGTGGGCCGACGGCAAGCAGCTCATCAACATGAACACGCACGAGCCGCTGCGTCCCGAGGACGTCGCGGTCGGTTCGCTGACCTTCGCGATGCCCGAGGGTCTGTCCGAGCACGACCACGACTTCCAGGTCCAGATCGCCAAGGCCGCCCTGATGATCGTCCGGATTCAGCCGGAGGACATCAAGGACAAGCGCGAGCTCGAGTGGTCGCACGAGGGCATCGTCGCCTTCTCGAAGATCTGCACCCACGTGGGCTGCCCGATCTCGCTGTACGAGCAGCAGACGCACCACGTGCTCTGCCCGTGCCACCAGTCCACCTTCGACCTCTCCGACGGCGCCCGTGTCATCTTCGGCCCGGCCGGTCACGCCCTTCCGCAGCTGCGGATCGGTGTGAACGACAAGGGCAACCTGGAGGCGCTCGGCGACTTCGCCGAGCCCGTCGGCCCTGCCTTCTGGGAGCGCGGATGAGCACTGTGACCGATTCGAAGAAGAAGGCACCCGCCGGTGAGCGGGTCGCCGACTGGGCCGACGGCCGTCTCGGGATCTACTCCCTGGCCAAGGCCAACATGCGGAAGATCTTCCCGGACCACTGGTCCTTCATGCTGGGTGAGATCTGCCTCTACAGCTTCATCATCATCATCCTCACGGGTGTGTACCTGACGATGTTCTTCCACCCGTCGATGAACGAGGTGGAGTACCACGGCAGCTACGTCCCGCTGCAGGGTCAGCTGATGTCCGAGGCGTTCAACTCGACCATGCACATCTCGTTCGACGTGCGCGGTGGCCTGCTCATCCGGCAGATCCACCACTGGGCGGCGCTGATCTTCCTCGCCGGCATGTTCGTGCACATGATGCGCGTGTTCTTCACGGGCGCGTTCCGCAAGCCGCGTGAGATCAACTGGCTGTTCGGCTTCCTGCTGTTCTTCCTGGGCATGTTCACCGGTTTCACCGGTTACTCGCTCCCGGACGACCTGCTCTCCGGCACCGGTGTCCGCTTCATGCAGGGCGCGATCCTGTCCGTGCCGGTCATCGGCACGTACCTGTCGATGTTCCTGTTCGGCGGGGAGTTCCCCGGCGGCGACTTCGTGGCCCGGTTCTACTCGGCGCACGTCCTGCTGCTGCCCGGCATCATGCTCGGTCTGGTGGTCGCCCACCTGATCCTGGTCTTCTACCACAAGCACACGCAGTTCGAGGGCCCCGGCCGTACGAACAAGAACGTCGTGGGCATGCCCCTGCTGCCGGTCTACATGGCCAAGGCCGGAGGCTTCTTCTTCCTGGTCTTCGGTGTCATCGCGGTCATCTCGGCGATCGCCTCGATCAACCCGATCTGGGCGCTCGGCCCGTACCGTCCGGACCAGGTGTCGACCGGCGCCCAGCCCGACTGGTACATGGGCTTCGCCGAGGGTCTGATCCGTGTGATGCCGGGCTGGGAGATCAACCTCTGGGGCCACACGCTCGTCCTGGGTGTGATGATCCCGCTGGCGATCTTCCCCGCGGTCCTCGCGGCGATCGCGGTCTACCCCTTCATCGAGTCGTGGATCACCGGCGACAAGCGCGAGCACCACATCGCGCAGCGCCCGCGCAACGCTCCGACGCGCACCGCCTTCGGTGTCGCCTGGATCACCGCGTACATGATCATGCTCATCGGTGGTGGAAACGACCTCTGGGCCACGCACTTCCACCTGTCGCTGAACTCGATCACCTGGTTCGTCCGGATCTTCTTCTTCCTCGGACCGGTCCTCGCGTTCGTCTTCACCAAGCGGATCTGCCTCGGCCTGCAGCGTCGCGACCACGACAAGGTGCTGCACGGACGCGAGTCCGGCATCATCAAGCGCCTGCCGCACGGTGAGTTCGTCGAGGTCCACCAGCCGCTCAGCCAGGGCGAGCTGTACCGCCTCACGGCGCACGAGCAGAACGCGCCGGCCGAGATCGGCCCGCTGGTCGACGAGAACGGCGTCGAGCGCAAGGTCGGCCGGATCGAGAAGCTCCGCGTCAGGCTCAGCAAGAGCTACTACGGCGAGGACAGCCAGATCGCCAAGCCGACCGTCGAGGAGTACAAGGAGATCACC
Organism: Streptomyces sp. NPDC127129; assembly: GCF_042671585.1. Classification (NCBI taxonomy): domain Bacteria; kingdom Bacillati; phylum Actinomycetota; class Actinomycetes; order Kitasatosporales; family Streptomycetaceae; genus Streptomyces; species Streptomyces sp. NPDC127129. The sequence continues at coordinate 415,037 of NZ_JBHXTV010000003.1, read as the reverse complement.
AGCGGCCACGGCCACCACTGATCACTTGATCCATTCGACCTGAGGTCGCCACAGCGGGAGCCCCGTCCATTCGATGGACGGGGCTCTTTGCCGTCCCCGTTGCTCGATAGGGTGGAGTCGTCACCGTCACGCACTGATCAGGAGCTGCCATGAGCGCTGCGACCCCCGCTGGAGGACCTACGTCGGCGGGTCGCTCCTGGCCCACCGTCCTGGACGGCCTGCTGACCGGCCGCGACCAGAGCGCCGAGGACACCGCCTGGGCGATGGACCGCATCCTGCGCGGCGAGGCCACCGACGCCCAGATCGCCGGATTCGCCGTGGCCCTGCGCGCCAAGGGCGAGACCGTCGAGGAGATCTCCGGCCTCGTGCGGACGATGTACGAGCACGCCAACGTGATCGAGGTGCCCGGCCCCTCGGTGGACATCGTCGGCACCGGTGGCGACGGCGCGAAGACCGTCAACATCTCCACCATGTCGGCGATCGTCGTGGCCGGCACCGGCGCGAAGGTCGTCAAGCACGGCAACCGCGCGGCCTCCAGCGCCAGCGGCGCCTCCGACGTCCTGGAGAAGCTCGGCGTCAACCTGCAGCTCACCCCGCAGCGGGTGGTCGAGGTCGCGGAGGAGGCCGGGATCACCTTCTGCTTCGCGGTGAAGTTCCACCCGGCGCTGCGCCATGTGGCCGCGGCCCGCAAGGAACTGGGCATCCGGACCACGTTCAACTTCCTCGGTCCGCTCACCAACCCCGCCCGCGTCAAGGCACAGGCGACCGGGGTGGCCGACGCCCGGATGGCCCCGATCATGGCCGGCGTGCTCGCCGAGCGCGGCTCCTCCGCGCTGGTCTTCCGCGGCGACGACGGCCTGGACGAGCTGACGACCACCGCCACCTCACGCGTGTGGGTCGTACGGGACGGCGCGGTGCGCGAGGAGTCCTTCGACCCGCGGGACGCCGGCATCGAACTCGTGCCGGTGGAGGCGCTGCGCGGCGCCGACGCCTCGTACAACGCCGATGTCGCCCGCCGGCTGCTCGCGGGCGAGACCGGTCCCGTACGGGACGCGGTGCTGCTCAACTCGGCAGCCGCGCTGACGGCCCTGGAGCCGGGCGCGGGCACCCTGGTGGAGCAGCTGCGCGAGGGAATCGCGCGGGCGGCCGAGTCGATCGACTCGGGCGCGGCCAGGCAGGCACTGGAGCGCTGGGTCGCGGCCAGCAACAGATAGCGGTGCCGCGCGCACCCCGTTCCGCCATCCGGAACGGGGTTGCGCGCCGGCGATCACGTGGCATACGTTCAGTGCCAGGTCATGAGTGACAGCCATGAAGCCCCGGCTGGCTGTCCGGCAACCCTCCGTCCGTGGCGGGGTGCCCCGGGTGAAGACCAGGCCGTGGACAGCAAGGTCCGCGGCAAGCGCGGACCCCTGCACACCCTGGGGTCCTGGTCCTCAAGGGAGCAGTCTCGTGAGCAAGCGAATGCGCTAGGGCCCTTCGGCCCCGTTTCCCCACCCTCCGTACGCACACCGTACGTCGAGGCAACACCCGTGTGAGGCACCCTCCTTCGTGCTGCCCCGCGGGCCCTTCGCTGCCTTTTCCGCTCAGGAGATACCGCCATGTCCGCGTACCCGCACGCCGCCGCCCCCACGACCGCCGCCACGACCGCCGTCCCCTCCGCCACCACCGGCTCCGAGGCCGGCGACCCCTGCTGCGCCGCCCCGCTCCCGGTCCTCGGACGGGACGTCACCGTTCCGCTCGTGACCGGGGGCGAGGTCACCTACGCCGCGCTCGACTACGCCGCCAGCGCGCCGGCCCTGCAGCGGGTCTGGGACGACGTCGCCGCCTACGCCCCGTACTACGGCAGCGTCCACCGCGGCGCCGGGTACCTCTCGCAGCTCTCCACCGACCTCTTCGAGAGCAGCCGTGTCACCGTCGCGGAGTTCCTCGACTGCCGCCCCGGCGACCAGGTCGTCTTCACCCGCTCCACCACCGACTCGCTCAATCTGCTCGCCGCCGCGCTCCCCGCCGGCTGCGAGGTCTTCGTCTTCGAGACCGAGCACCACGCCTCGCTCCTGCCGTGGCGGGACGCGCGCGTCACGTACCTCAACGCCCCCCGCACGCCCGCCCAGGCCGTCGAGACCCTGGAGCGTGCCCTCGCCGACCGCGACCCTTACGGCCCGGCGCTCGTCTGCGTGACCGGCGCCTCCAACGTCACGGGCGAGCTGTGGCCGGTGCGGGAACTGGCCGCCGCCGCCCACGCCCACGGCGCCCGCATCGTCCTGGACGCCGCCCAGCTCGCGCCCCACCACCCCGTCTCCGTAAAGGAGTTGGACGTGGACTGGGTCGCCTTCTCCGGCCACAAGCTGTACGCCCCCTTCGGCTCCGGAGTCCTCGCGGGCCGCGCCGACTGGCTCCAGGAAGCCGATCCGTACCTCGCCGGCGGCGGCGCGTCCAAGAAGGTGGCCCGCCGTACCGACGGGGGAGTGGACGTCGAGTGGCACACCACCGCCGCCCGCCACGAGGCCGGTTCGCCGAACGTCATCGGCGTCTACTCCATCGCCTCCGCCTGCAAGGCGCTCACCGAGGCCGGGTTCGACTCCCTTGTCGCCCGTGAGCAGCACCTCGTCGCCACCGTCCGGGAGGGCCTCGCCGAGGTCCCCGAGGTCAGGGTGCTCTCGCTCTTCGGCGACGAGGCCCCGCGGGTCGGCGTCCTCTCCTTCGTCGTCGAGGGCTGGAACAGCTCCCACTTCGCCGCCGCGCTCTCCGCCGAGTACGGCATCGGCGTCCGCGACGGCCTCTTCTGCGCCCACCCGCTCGTCCGCACCCTGCTCGGCAGCGACCCGCAGACCCAGGGCGAGTGCGGAGCCCCCGAGGCCGCGCCCGGCGAGAAGTCGCTCAACGCCATCCGCGTCAGCTTCGGCGCCGGTACGCCCGACGAGCACGTGGAGCGTTTCGTACGGGCCGTGAAGGAGCTCGTCCGCGACGGCGCGCAGTGGAAGTACCGCACCGAGGACGGCCGTTGCGTCCCGGACCGCGGCTGACACTCACTCGTACGGGTGAAGGGGGCCTCCTGTCGGAGCCCCCTTCGTCAGGACTCCAGGCCGATCGCGAAGGCCGCTTCGAGGTCGTGCTGGGAGTACGTCCGGAACGCCACGTGCGTGTCCGTCGCCTCGACGCCCGGGATCTTGCTGATCCGGCCGGGGATGACGTCCGCGAGGTCGTCGTGCCGGGGCACACGGACCATGGCGATCAGGTCGTACGTACCGGTCACCGAGAAGACCTCGCTGACGCTGTCGAGCGCGGCGATCGACTCCGCGATCTCGGGGATGCGGTCCACGCTGGTCTTGATGAGCACGATCGCGGTGATCACGGCTGGCTTTCTCCCTCGGTCGCCGCAGCTGGGGACTTCACTGTATCCCCACCTCGGTAGCGGCCCCAGGCGTAGAGGAAGCCGACGGCGAAGCCCACCACATGGGCCAGGTAGGCGACGCCGGGTCCCGCCCCGGCCGACCGGGCCGCGAGCCACTGGAGCACGAACCAGAAGACGAGCACGATCCAGGCGGGAAACCGAAGCGGCAGGAAGAAGAGGAACGGGAACAGGCTCGTCACCCGGGAGCGCGGGAAGAGGTACAGGAACGCCCCGAGCACCCCCGAGATCGCCCCCGACGCCCCGACCAGCGTCTGCTCGCTGCTCGCGTACGCCGCCGCGTAGCCGAGCAGCGCCAGGTAGCCGCAGCCGGCATAGAAGAGGGCGAAGCCGAGCGCACCCATCCGCTCCTCGGCCATCGCGCCGAAGACGAACAGGAACAGCATGTTCCCGAGCAGGTGCAGCCAGCTGCCGTGGACGAAGAGGGCGGTCAGCGGGGTGACGAGCGTGCCCGGCTCACCGTTCATCAGCTCGGCGGGCACGACCCCCCAGCGGTGGAAGTACGCGCTCTGCGCCGCCAGGGCCCTGTCCCCGGTCCCGTAGGAGGGATCGAGGCCCGACACCGGGCTGATCAGGAACGTGAGGCAGCAGGCGGCGATCAGGGCATACGTCACCGTGGGTCCGCTCCAGGCTCCCCGGCACGCCCCGAGCGCCGCCTCCCGCCATGCGATTCGCCGCCTGTCGATCATGGACAGATCATGGCGTAACGGGGCCGACCTGGACAGAGTGCCTCGCCGCGACACGGGGTACCCGCGAGGCCGTAGGGTTACGGGCAGTACCTCCGCAGTTCAATGGCGCACCGCGGCACCCGCATCCGCATCACGCACATGAAAGAGGACGGCACGATGACGACGGTTCCCCTGCCGACCGCCGAGACCCGCTGGCGCTGCACCCTGTGCGGCAACCTGACCCGGTTCGATGTGACCCGGTCCTCCAAGGTCGTCGAGTACGTCCATCTGGATCTCGCGGGAGAGCCGAAGGTCGAGGAGCGCGAGGTGGTCAGTGAGACCATCGAGTCGGTCCGCTGCCGCTGGTGCAACGCGGTGGACCAGATCGAACTGGTGGACAGGCCCGGCACCGCTTCCTGACGGCGGCGGTGCGCAACACGATGGGGTGACGCAACGTGGAGCAGCCCGCGCGCGGTGGTGAACCGGCCGGCGCGGCAGGTGACGCTGCCGAGGCGCTCGACCGCCCGCTGCCGGACGGTGTGCGGCGGAGGGTCGTCGCGCTGGTCTCGGACGCCTTCGGCGGGCTGACCGTCGCGGAGCTCCCGGCGCCCCTGAGGCAGTACGCCCGCTTCACCGCGAGCCGGCGGGCCAAGTTCGCGGGCAACGCCATGGCCGCCGCTCTGGAGAGCGATCCGCTGTTCCGGCAGCGGATCGGCGAACGGTTCAAGGAGGCGCAGCCCGAGTTGGCGGGGGCCGTCGAGACGGGCGCCCCGCCCGCCGCCGCCGACCCCGTCGACGTCGCCGCGGCCGCCTATGTGCTGCGCCCCACCGGCTGGGTCAAGCTGGTCGCCGCCGCCGGCGAGGAGGCCCAGCGGGCCGACGCCGAGCGCGCCGACGAGGCCGGCCGGCGCGAGCTGGAGCGGCTGCGCGAGGAGGTCGCCGCCGCCAGGGAGCGCGGCCGTGCGGAGACCGAGGAGCTGCGCCACGATCTGGAGGCGGCGCGCAGGGAAGCCGAATCGCTTCACCGCAAGCTGCGCAGCGCGCAGAGCGACGTGAAGCGTGGCGAGGCCGCGCTGCGCCGCACCCACGCGGAGATCGACACGGTCAAGGCGGAGGCGGCGGCGCAGGTCTCGGCCGCGGAGAGCGAGACCCGTCGCCTCAAGGCCCGCCTCGGCGAGGTCGAGGCGGCCCTGGAAGCGAGCCGCCGGGCGGCGCGTGAGGGGCGCTCGGTGGAGGACATGCGGCTGCGGCTGCTGCTCGACACGGTGCTCGACGCCGCGCAGGGGCTGCGCCGCGAACTGGCCCTGCCGCCCGTCTCCGTCCACCCCGCCGACACCGTCGACGCGGTGGAGCCCGGACGGATGTCGCCGAAGGACATCGCCGCCCGCGCACTCTCCGAGACCGACCCGGCGCTCCTGGACCAGCTCCTGGCGCTGCCGCAGGCGCATCTGGTCGTGGACGGCTACAACGTCACCAAGACCGGCTATCCGACCATGCCGCTGGAGAAGCAGCGGCTGCGGCTGCTGGGCGGGCTCTCCACGCTCGCGGCCCGCTCGGGCGCCGAGGTCACCTGTGTCTTCGACGGGGCGGAGCTCGCGGCCCCGGTGCTCCTCGCGCCGCCGCGCGGGGTGCGGGTGCTCTTCTCCAAGCCGGGCGTGACGGCCGACGAGTTGATCCGCCAGCTGGTGCGCGCCGAGCCGCCGGGCCGTCCGGTCGTCGTGGTCTCCACCGACCGCGAGGTGGCCGACGGGGTCGCCAAGGCCGGCGCGCGGCCGGTCGCGTCCGCCTTGTTGCTGAAGCGGCTTTCGCGCGCCTCGTGATGTCTCGTAACTCCTGGGCCTAATGCCCGAATTCTGGAGGGCGCACGGTCAAGTCACCGTTACTACCCGTGTGATGTGTGTAAATAAAGTGCTGCGTGGGCGAGATTTTGCTCATGAGGATTTGAACTGATCACAAGATGGTCACTAGGGTCAGGCCTCGAACCTCCGCGCGGTTGATCATCCATCCGGGATGGCAGCGGAGAAACCGCCTGCCGCAGCCTGGTTGGGCGGCTCGAGGAAGAAGGAGATCGCCTTCGTGGCGTCCCACCGTCGTCCCAAGCAGCCGAGCCGCACCCGCGTGACCGTGCTCACCGCCACCGCCGCCGCGGCCGTCGCGCTCTCCGTCCAGTCGGGCGCCCAGGCCGCTCCCAAGCCGAAGATCGACGACGTCAAGTCGAAGGTCGACAAGCTGCACCACGAGGCCGAGGAGGCCACGGAGCAGTACAACCTGGCCGAGGAGCGCCGCGGCAAGCTGCAGAAGGAGATCGGCGCCCTTCAGGACAAGGTGGCGCGCGGCCAGCAGGAGCTCAACACGCTGCGGGACAACATCGGTTCGGTCGCCAGCGCGCAGTACCGCTCCGGTGGCATCGACCCGGCGCTCCAGCTCTTCCTCTCCTCCGACCCGGACACCTACCTCGACAAGGCGTCCGCGATCGACCAGCTCGGCGCCAAGCAGGCCGACGTGCTCCAGTCGATCCAGTCCAAGCAGCGCACGCTCGCCCAGCAGCGCGCCGAGGCGACGACGAAGCTCGCCGACCTCGAGGACGTCCGCAAGACCCTCGGCGAGAAGAAGAAGGCCTACCAGGGCAAGCTCGCCGAGGCGCAGAAGCTGCTCAACACCCTCACCGCCGCCGAGCGCGCCAAGATGCAGGCCGAGGAGCAGCGGGCCAGCCGCGCCGCCGGCGACCGCGTCGACCTCGGCAACGAGGTCCCGGCCTCGCAGCGCGGTGCCGCCGCGCTCAGCGCCGCCGCCACGCAGATCGGCAAGCCGTACGTCTCCGGCGCCGAGGGCCCCAACTCGTACGACTGCTCCGGGCTGACGCAGTGGTCCTACCGCCAGGCCGGCGTCGGGATCAGCCGCACCACCTACACCCAGCAGAACGACGGCGTGAAGATCGGCCGCAGCCAGCTCAAGCCGGGCGACCTGGTCTTCTTCAACGGCCTGTCGCACGTGGGTCTGTACGCGGGCAACGGGCAGATCCTGCACGCCCCCAAGCCGGGCGCCTCGGTCCGCTACGAGTCCATGAGCTACATGGGCACCTTCCAGTTCGGCGTGCGCATCTGACGCGTCCGCCGCGCTCCGACGTGACGCCCAATCGGGTGGAATGTCGCATCTCTCGATGACGTGACGCCCCGCCGGTGACCTGTGGTCTCCGGCGGGGCGTCACTTTGCGTGTCGGGAACCTTCGTTGGACGGAGAGTGATCACCGGCTACTGTCTGCCGCGCCAGTCTGGGTAACACCGAACGGAGCGCGATACGTGGCGTCCCACCGACGACCTGCGAGGGTCACCGTCCTGACCGCCGCCGCGGCCACCGCGGCCACGGCCTTCGGCGCCGTCCCGGCGAGCGCCGACCCGGGCGGCACCCCGGAGACGACGCGCGCCACCGTCGACCGGCTCTTCGAGGAGGCCGAGAAGGCCACCGAGGGCTACAACAAGGCCGACGAGCGGGCAGACGAGCTCCGCGGGAAGGTCTCCCGGGCGAAGGACAGCGTGGCGCGCGGCCAGGAACGCATCAACCGCATGCGGGGCGCGCTCGGTTCGGTGGCCGGGGCCCAGTACCGCTCCGGCGGGATCGACCCCGCCCTCGCGCTGCTGCTCTCCTCCGACCCCGACTCGTACCTCGACCGGGCCTCCGTCCTCGACCGCGTGACCGACCGGCAGAGCGTGGCGCTGGGCCGGCTCCAGCACGAGCTGCGCCGGCTGAACCAGGAGCGGACCGAGGCCGGCCGGCTCCTCGCCGAGCTGGAGCGCAGCCGCACCCAGGTCGCCCGGCACAAGCGCACCGTCGAGCGGAAGCTCGCCGAGGCCCGCCGGCTGCTGCAGTCGCTGACGGACGAGGAGCGGGCGGAGTTCGAGGGCCGGGCCTCCCGGTCGGGCCGGGACGGAGCGGCCGGGGAGCTGCCACCGCTCGCCGACCTCGGCCCGGCCTCCTCGCGCGCCGCCGCCGCGGTGATCGCCGCCCGCAGCGCCATCGGCAAGCCGTACGTGTGGGGCGCGACCGGGCCGTCCGCGTTCGACTGCTCCGGCCTGATGGTCTGGTCGTACCGGCAGGCCGGCATCAGCCTCCCGCGGACCTCGGCGGCCCAGCGGAACGCGGGCCGCCGGGTGCCGCTCTCGCAGGCGCAGCCGGGCGACCTCGTCACGTACCGCGGCGACGCCAGCCACGTCGGGATCTACGCGGGCGGCGGACAGGTCATCCACGCTCCCTATCCCGGCGCGCGGGTGCGCTACGACCCCGTCGGGATGATGTCCCACGTGACGGTGACGCGGGTCTGACCGGACGCCTGTCCGTTCGTCTGCCCGTACGATCGGGTGCGTGGCAGGTCAGGGGCGTGGAGCGGTGCGACGGGCGGCAGCCTGTCTGGCGGCCGTCCTGCTCGCCCTCGGCGGCTGCGCGGCCCCGGAGACGCCCGACCCGGCGCCCCAGGAGATCCGTACCCTCCTCGACCGGCACGCGCGGGCGCTGCTCGCCCGTGACGAGACGGCGTACGCCGTGGGGCTCGACCCGGCGTACGCGCCCTCCGCGCTCAGGGAGTTCGACCGGCTCACGGAGGTGCCGCTCGCGTCGTGGGAGTACCACGTGACGGATGTGGACCGGGCGGGGCAGGACCGGGCGACGGTCCGCGCCGAACTCAGCCACCGGATCGCCGGCTACGACTCCGGGCCGGTCACCACCGAGCGCGTCCTGGACCTGACGGAACGCGGCGGCCGGTGGTACATGTCCGGTGAACGGCCCGCCGAGGGTGCCGTCCAGCAGCTGTGGCAGCAGGGCGAGGTGGACGCGGTACGAGGAGCGCGCACCCTCGTCCTCGGCGTCGGGCAGCCGGAGGAGCGGCTCAAGGCCGTCGCGGCGGAGGCCGACCGGGCGGTGCCCGCGGTCTCGTCGGCCTGGGCAGGGGCGTGGGCGGGCCGTGTGGTGGTCCTCGTCCCCGCCTCGCTGGACGCCATGGGCGGGCTGCTCGGGGCGCCGGCGGCCTCGTACCGGGGGATAGCGGCGGTCACGACCGGGGAGGTCGGCGGCGGGCCGGACGCGCCCGCGGACCGGGTGATCGTCAACCCCGAGGCGTACGGGGTCCTCGGGGGCTTCGGTCAGCAGGTCGTCCTCACGCACGAGACGACCCACGTGGCCACCCGTGCCGCCACCTCCGCGTCCACCCCGGTCTGGCTATCCGAGGGCTTCGCCGACTGGGTCGCGTACCGGGGCACGGGCCGCACGGCCGCCCAGGCGGCCCCGGAGCTGCGCCGCGCGGTCCGCGCGGGTCACACGCCCCCGGCGCTCCCGGACGACAAGGCCTTCGCCTTCGGCAGCGACGCCGACGCCCTGGCCCGCGCCTACGAGGGCGGCTGGCTGGCCTGCGCGCTGATCGCGGAGCGCTGGGGCGAGGCGAAGCTCACCGCCTTCTACCGCGCGGTGGGCGCCCACCCGCAGCGCGAGGGCGCGCTGGAGAAGGCCCTCGGCGAGGTCCTCGCCACGACCCCGGACGAGTTCACGACGGCCTGGCGGGAGTACGTGCGGGACCGCCTGACGTAGCGAGCGGGGCCGCCCGGCCGCTCAGGCGGGGGCCTCCAGCGTGTGCAGGGCCTCCGTCAGCCACTCCTTCTCCGCCGTGCCCGTCGCGCGGGCGATCCTCAGCATGCCCTGGCGGAAGAGGTCGGGTTCCTCCTCGGCGCGGACCGGTGCGCCGTCCCGGTAGAAGAAGCTGGCCGGGGTGTTCAGGAAGGTCTGGCGGCGGCGCAGTACCGCCGCCTGGTCCGCCGGGGAGGGCAGCAGGCCCAGGAAGGCGAGGAGCGTGAAGAAGCGCTGGCCGTCGGTGATGTCCGCGTCCTTGGGGTCGCGCAGCCGGGCGAAGAGCTCCTCACGGCCCTCGGGGGTCAGCGACAGCGTCCTCCTCGGCGCCGAGCTCGTACCCGGTTCCGTGTGCCGCTCCAGCAGGCCCGCCTTCACCATGCGGGTGATCGCCGGGTAGAGCGCTCCGTCGCTGACCGGGCGCACGTGGCCGCTCAGCCCCTGGATGCGGTCCTTCAGCTCGTATCCGTGCAGCGGCTTCCCGTACAGGAAGCCGAGGATCGTCAGTTCCAGCACCTGCTCTCCTTCGCGCTTGTCCCCGGCCCGTGTGCCATGCTACCTCTTTTCGAGGTGCCTCGAATCGAGGTATCTCGTTTCGAGGGGGACCGTCATGACCCACCGCCGCACCCTGATCCGGCTCGCCCACCCCGTCTACTTCGAGCTTCTCGCCTCCGTCGCCGCCGGGATCATCACCATGGTCTGGGTCGCCCGCCTCGGCGGCGACGCCGTCGCGGCCGTCGCCGTCGCCACGAACGCCGAGAACGTCGCACTCGGCGTCGTCCTCATGGCCGCCTCCGGCACCACCGTCCTCGTCTCCCGCGCCCGGGGTGCCGGCGACCCCGCCGCCGTCCGGTCGGCCGTCCGCGGCGGACGGCTGCTCGGGGCCCTGCTCGTCCCGCCCGTCGCGCTCGGCGGCTACCTCCTGCGCGAACCCCTCGCCGGCCTCGTCCTCGGCGGGGCCGGCACCCCCGCCCACGCCCTCGCCACCGCCTACTTCGCGATCTCGCTCCCCGGCACGGCCGTCTTCTTCGCGATCACCGTCGTCGACGGCATCCTCAAGGGCGCGGGCGACACCCGCACGCCCATGCGGCTCGCCTTCCTCGCCAACGGGCTCATCCTGGTCCTCGACCCGCTGCTCATCCATGCGTACGGGGTGCAGGGCGCCGCCCTCGCCACCGTCCTCGGCCGCTCCGTCGCCCTCGCCGCCGGACTGCTCGCCGTGCGCCGCAACCCGCTCCTGCGCGCGGCACGGTCCGCCCCGCCCTCGGAGGGGACGATCGCAGCGCTGCGCCGTACCGTCGCCACCGGACTGCCCATGTCCGTCGACTTCGTCGTGCGGATGGCGGGCACCCTGGCCCTCGTCGCCGCCGTGGCCCGGCTCGGCGTCACCTCCGTCGCGGCCTACGGCATCGCCACCAAGGCCATGTACGTCGCCACGATGGCCTTCTACGCCGTGCGTCAGGCCGCCGCCATCCACACCGCGCATCTGCTCGGCTCGGGCCGGGACGAACGCCGGGCCGTCGGCCGGCAGGCCCTGCTCCTCGGGGCGGCCCTGGGGACGACCGCGGCCGTCCTGCTGCTCGTGACCGCCGGACTCCTGATGCGCGGCTTCGGCGCCGCGCCGGACGTCGCGGCCGCCGGCGCGCTCTTCCTGCGCTGCCTGGGGCCGTATCTGATCCTGACGGCCGGGTTCATCGCCCTGGCCGGAGTCTTCGAGGGCGCCGGGGACAGCCCCCGCCTCGCCAGGATCACCGTCCTCGGCGTCCTGGCCCAACTCCCGCTCGCCCACGCCCTCTCAGGCCTGGGCCTCCCCGGAATCTGCTGTGCCATGGCCCTCGCCATGGCGGGTCAGTGCGCGGCCCTGGGGCTGCTGCACCGCCGTACGCCCGTCCCTCAGCCGACCGGCAGGCTCCGCGCGCGCTCCGGTTCCGGCTCCGCCTGAGCCGGGATCTTCACCGGGGTGAGCCGCGGCTCGGTGACCGTCTGCTGCCAGAGGACGCGACAGGCCGAGACCGACGCGGCGACCAGCAGCCCGTTCCGTATGAGCAGCAGCGCGATGCCCAGCGGGTCGCTGTCCGTCACATGCGAGAACCACACCGGGAACTCGAACTGCGTCACCGCCGTCGCCCACACCACCAGATGCGCCGGCTTCTGCATCCGGCTCGCCCGGTAGGCCAGGCACACCGCGGCCAGACCGACCAGCCAGAGCATGTACTGCGGGCTGATCACCCGGCTCGTGGTGGTGAAGAGCAGCACCGCCACGAACGCCGCGTCCGCGGGGGTCGTCGAGGCGAACCGCCGGGCGCGTATCCGCCACACCAGCAGCCAGCAGAAGGCGGCGATCGTCAGGCCCATCGCGACCGTGGCGACGGAGGAGACGTACGGGCCGAGGAACTCGATCGAGCCGTAGTTCATCTGCGCCACGCCGTCCCAGCCGAGGTGCCGGGCCACATGGAAGACCATCGCCCCCAGGGACTCCAGTTCGAGTCCCCGATCACGCTGGTACGTCAGGAAGGCCAGCGCCCCGGGCGCCGCGAGCACGCACAGGAGCAGCAGCCCGGCCGCCGCCCCGGCCGCCGTCGACCACGAGCGCAGCGTCGCACGGCCGCGGGGCGTACCCGCGAGCAGCAGCGCCGGCCAGACCTTCAGCATCGCCCCGAAGCCCGCCAGGGCGCCGAGGACGCGCGGCCGGTGGACGCCGGCGAGCAGCGCGGCCACCGCCACCGCGGTGACCATCAGGTCGTAGCGGGCGTACGCGGTCGGACCGAGCAGCGGGACGCCCGCGATCCAGATCCAGGCGCCGTGCCGGCTCCGGCCGCGCCGCCGGCCCGTGTACATCAGCAGCGCGAAGACGAGCGCGTCGCAGAGGAAGGCGAGGACGAAGAAGGCCGCGGAGTAGCCGAGGAACGGCAGCACCGCGGGGGAGAGGATCGCGAGGGCGGCGAGCGGCGGGTACTGCCAGGTCACGTCGTCCAGCGGGTACGTGCCGGTCTTCAGGACCTCGAACCAGCCCTGGTAGATCTGCTCGATGTCACTGGTGATGTCCGGCCCCGGGACCGTGACGACCTTGAAGACACAGAGGAGCAGAACGATCCGGGTGAGCCCCCAGAGCACTATGGGGTTTCGTCTCGCGCGCTCGGCAGCCGTACCCAGTACGCCCGTCATGCCTACCTCGTCCCATCCTGTCGGTCTGTTCGGTCCGCGGTCCGCGGACGGGTGGTGTTGCCGGGCGGGGGGTGCCGTCACGTACATTCGGCGACGATGCACAAGACCCTGATCGTAACCAACGACTTCCCGCCCCGACCCGGTGGAATCCAGGCGTTCCTGCACAACATGGCGCTGCGTCTGGATCCCGAGAAGATCGTGGTCTACGCCTCCACGTGGAAGCGCAGCCGCGAGGGGATCGAGGCGACCGCCGCGTTCGACGCCGAGCAGCCTTTCACGGTCGTGCGGGACAGCACCACCATGCTGTTGCCCACACCTCGGGTCACCGCGCGCGCGACGTCGCTGCTCCGTGAGCACGGCTGTGCGTCGGTCTGGTTCGGGGCCGCGGCTCCGCTCGGCCTGATGGCCCCAGCGCTGCGCAGGGCGGGCGCGCGACGGCTCGTGGCGACGACCCACGGGCACGAGGCGGGCTGGGCGCAGCTGCCCGGCTCCCGGCAGCTGCTGCGGCGGATCGGCGAGGGCACGGACACGATCACGTACCTCGGCGAGTACACCCGCTCGCGGATCGCCGCCGCGCTGACCCCGGCCGCGGCCGGGCGGATGGTGCAGCTCCCGCCGGGCGTGGACGAGAAGACCTTCCACCCGGGCTCGGGCGGGGACGCGGTACGGGAGCGGCTCGGGCTCAGCGACCGGCCCGTGGTCGTGTGCGTCTCCCGGCTCGTCCCGCGCAAGGGCCAGGACACGCTGATCCGCGCCCTGCCCCGGATCCTGCGCCGGGTGCCGGACGCGGTGCTGCTGATCGTCGGCGGCGGGCCGTACGAGAAGGACCTGCGGCGCCTCGCGGCGACGACCGGGGTGGCCGATTCCGTACGGTTCACCGGCGCGGTGCCCTGGGAGGAGCTGCCGGCCCACTACGGCGCCGGGGACGTCTTCGCGATGCCCTGCCGCACCCGCCGCGGCGGCCTGGACGTCGAGGGCCTCGGCATCGTCTACCTGGAGGCCTCGGCCACGGGCCTGCCGGTCGTCGCGGGCGACTCGGGCGGCGCGCCGGACGCGGTCCTGGACGGCGAGACGGGCTGGGTGGTCAGGGGCGACGCCCCGGAGGAGTCGGCGGACCGCATCGCGACGCTCCTGCTCGACCCGGAGCTGCGCGCCCGCATGGGCGCCCGCGGCCGTGACTGGGTGGAGGAGCGCTGGCGCTGGGACCTCCTGGCGGAGCGTCTGAGGGAACTGCTGTAGGAGCCGCGAGGACCCACCCTAGGCACACAAGCGCCGAGAGGCTGCGGCCCGCGCCTGGGGCTGCGCCCGCGCCTGCGGTGCGAGGCCGCTGCTCGCGGCGCTGCGTCCTCGCCCGGGGCGGGTACCCCGCTTGCGGTGCGAGGCCGCCGCCCGCCGGGCCTCGCCCGGGACGTGCGTCGGGCCCCTCACCCGCTGGTGCGGTGAGGGGCCCGACTCACGTATCCGGGTTCCGCGCTAGGCGCGGTAGATCGCCTCGATATCGTCGGCGAAGTCCTTCGCCACCACGTTCCGCTTCAGCTTCAGCGACGGCGTGATGTGGCCCGCCTCCTCCGTGAACTGGGCCGGCAGGACGCGGAACTTCCGGACCGACTCGGCCTTCGACACCGCCGCGTTGCCGTCGTCCACCGCCCGCTGGACCTCGGCGAGCAGGTCGGCGTCGTCGCGCAGCGACGCGGCCGTCGCGTCCGCGGGCTTGCCGTGCTCGGCCGCCCAGCGGCCCAGGAACTCCTCGTCCAGGGTGACCAGCGCGCCCACGAACGGGCGCCCGTCGCCGACCACCATGCACTCCGCGACCAGCGCGTGGGCCCGGATCCGGTCCTCGATGACCGCCGGGGCGACGTTCTTGCCGCCCGCCGTCACCAGGATCTCCTTCTTCCGGCCGGTGATCGCGAGGTAGCCGTCCTCGTCGAGCGTGCCGATGTCGCCCGTGTGGAACCAGCCGTCCGCCAGCGCCTCGGCCGTCGCCGTCTCGTTCTGCCAGTAGCCCGAGAAGATGTGCTCGCCGTGCAGCAGCACCTCGCCGTCGTCGGCGATCCGCACCACCGAGCCCGGCAGCGGCTGCCCGACCGTGCCGATCTTCTGCCGGTCCCACGGGTTGAAGGCGGTCGCCGCGCACGACTCCGTCAGGCCGTAGCCCTCCAGGACCGTGAAGCCGATCCCGCGGAAGAAGTGGCCGAGCCGCTCACCGAGCGGCGCGCCGCCCGAGATCGCGTACTCGCCTCGCCCGCCGAGCACCGCACGCAGCTTGGAGAAGACCAGCTTGTCGAAGAGCTTGTGCTTGAGCCGCAGGCCGAGGGACGGGCCCTGCGGCGTGCCGATCGCCCGGCTGTACGCGATCGCCGTGTGCGCAGCCTTGTCGAAGATCTTGCCCTTGCCGTCGGCCTGGGCCTTCGCCCGCGCCGAGTTGTAGACCTTCTCGAAGACGCGCGGCACACCGAGGATCAGCGTCGGCCGGAAGGAGGCCAGCTCGTCGGTGAGGTTCTTGATGTCCGGTACGCAGCCCAGCTTGATCGGCGCCATCACCGAGGCGACCTCGACCAGGCGCCCGAAGACGTGCGCGGCCGGCAGGAACAGCAGGACCGAGCACTCGCCGGTACGGAAGAGCGGCTTCAGGCGCTCCACGACGTTGCCGCACTCGGCGAAGAACGCGCGGTGCGTCAGCACACAGCCCTTGGGGCGGCCGGTGGTGCCCGAGGTGTAGACGATCGTCGCCGGGTCGTCCGCGTGCGCGGACGACATCCGCTGGTCGAGGAGCTCGTCCGAGACGTCCTCGCCGGTCCCCGTGAGGTGCCCGACCGCGTCCTCGTCGATCTGCCAGATCCCCTTGAGGGCCGGCAGGTTCGCCTGGACCGAGACCACCGCCTCCTGGTGGGCCGCCGACTCGACGATGGCGAGCGTGGCGCCCGAGTCGCCGAGGATCCACTGGATCTGCTCCGGCGAGCTGGTCTCGTACACCGGCACGGTCACCGCGCCCGCGCTCCAGATCGCGAAGTCGAGGAGCACCCACTCGTACCGCGTCCTGGACAGCAGGGCCACGCGGTCGCCCGGCTCGACGCCGGCGGCGATCAGGCCCTTGGCGGCCCCGCGGACCTCGGCGAGGAACTCCTTGGCGGTGACGTCGGTCCAGACGCCGGCCACCTTGCGTCCCATCACGGCGGTGTCTGGGTGCTGAGTGGCGTTGCGGCGGATGAGATCCGTCAGGTTGCCGTCCGAGGGGACCTCGTACAGGGCCGGAAGGCTGAACTCGCGCAAGACTGCTGCTCCTCATCGGGCGCCGGCGCCACGGCTCTGTGTGAATGCACCGGTGCGGTCCAAGATCGGGCAGGTGCTCAGTGGGGGTGAGCACAACTGGACTGCCCGGACGTTACCCATCAGTACTGGGTTCCCGATAGGGGGTCCTGGCCAGATGTTCCATGCGTCACACAGCTGTGGCGATGCTTCGCGCACAGTAGTCCACAGCTTTGACGACTCGGAAGTAACCGCAGGTCCGACGCCCTACGCTGAACCGCATGAGGATCAACGTGGTCAGTGACGTACACGGGAACAGCGGGGCCCTCGCCAAGGCGGGGCAGGGCGCGGACGCCCTGGTCTGTCTCGGTGACCTGGTGCTCTTCCTCGACTACGCCGACCACAGCCGGGGCATCTTCCCGGACCTCTTCGGTGTCGAGAACGCCGACAGAATCGTCGAACTGCGCACCGCCCGGCGCTTCGACGAGGCGCGTGACCTGGGGCGACGTCTCTGGTCCGAGCTCGCCGTCGACCGCGACACCGCGATCGAGTCCGCGGTCCGCCGCCAGTACGAGGAGCTCTTCGCGGCCTTCCCGAGCCCGACGTACGCGACGTACGGCAACGTCGACATCCCCGGCCTCTGGCACGAGTACGCCCGCCCCGGGACGACGGTCCTGGACGGTGAGCGGATCGAGCTCGACGGCCTGGTCTTCGGCTTCGTGGGCGGCGGGCTGCGGACCGCGATGCGGACGCCGTACGAGATCTCCGACGAGGAGTACGCGGCGAAGGTCGAGGCGCTCGGCGAGGTCGACGTGCTGTGCAGCCACATCCCGCCGGACGTGCCGGAGCTGACGTACGACACGGTGCCGCGGCGCTTCGAGCGCGGCAGCCGGGCGCTGCTCGACGCGATCCGGCGCACGCGGCCGCGGTACGCGCTCTTCGGCCACGTCCACCAGCCGCTGGTGCGGCGGATGCGGGTCGGGAGCACGGAATGCGTGAACGTCGGCCACTTCGCGGCGACGGGCAGGCCCTGGACGCTGGAGTGGTGACGGGCGTCCGGTGACGGCGCGATAGCCTTCGGTCGGCACGCTCGTGCCCTTACGACTTCCGCCGGACCGCACAGTGGAGGAGCCACCACGATGGCCGAACACACCAGCTCGAGCATCACCATCGAGGCGGCACCGGCCGACGTCATGAGCGTCATCGCCGACTTCGCGCGCTACCCCGAGTGGACGGGCGAGGTGAAGGAGGCCGAGGTCCTGGAGAAGGACGCGGCCGGCCGCGCGGGGAAGGTCCGGCTGCTGCTCGACGCGGGCGCGATCAAGGACGACCACACGCTGGCGTACACCTGGACCGGCGACGACGAGGTCTCCTGGACGCTGGTCAAGTCCCAGATGCTCCGCGCGCTCGACGGTTCCTACCGGCTGGCGCCCGCGGGCGGCGGGACGCGGACCGAGGTGACGTACCAGCTGACGGTGGACGTGAAGATCCCGATGCTGGGGATGATCAAGCGCAAGGCGGAGAAGGTCATCATCGACCGCGCGCTGGCGGGCCTGAAGAAGCGAGTCGAATCAGGCGCGTGACCGCTCCCATCGGCGGGCCCGCCCACCCCGCCCGTGTGGGCAGTCGTCCCGCTGGAGCGGTGGGGGTTCTCCCAGACTTCGTCCGGGGCCCCCGGTCCAGCGGGACAGATGCCCACAGCCGGGGTGCCGGTTCGCGGTGGGGGTAACGTTCCCCGCCATGGGGATCATGCTTGTCACCGGTGCCGGCGGCGCCGGCCGCACCACCGTCGCCGCCGCCGCCGCCCTCGCCGAAGCCCACGCCGGACGACGCGTCCTGCTCGTCTCCGCCGAGGCCGACGAGGGCCTCGGCGTCGACGTCCTCCGGCCGAGCCCCGCCGCCGACTTCCGGCGCGAGTTCCTCGCCCTGCAGGAGCGCTCCACCACCGCCCTCGACCTCCTGGGCGCCACCCCCTTCGAGGACGCCGAGCTCACCGAACTCCCCGGCAGCGCCCCCTTCGCCCTCCTCCGCGCGCTGCGCGACGCCGCCGCCCAGGACCGGGACCTCGTCGTCGTCGACCTGCCCCCGCTCCGGGACGCCCTCGCCCTCCTCGCCCTGCCCGAGCAGCTGCGCCGCTACCTCCGCCGGCTCCTGCCGCCCGAACGGCAGGCCGCCCGCGCACTGCGCCCCATGCTGGCCCAGCTCGCCGGCGTCCCCATGCCCGCGCAGTGGCTCTTCGAGACGACCGCCCGCTGGGAGGCCGAGCTCGCCGCCGTCCAGGCCGTCGTCGACGCCCCCACCACCGGCGTCCGCCTCGTCGTCGAGCCGGGGCCCGCCGCCACCGACACCCTGCGCACCGCCCGCCTCGGGCTCGCGCTCCACGGCCTCACCCTCGACGCCGTCGTCGCCAACAAGCTGCTCCCCGCCGAGTCGGCCGACCCCTGGTTCGCCGCGCTGACCGCCCAGCAGCACGAGCACCTGGCCCGGCTCCGTACCGGACACGACGGAGCCGTCCACGCGCTCCCGCACCTCGGCCGGGACCCTCGCGGCCCCGAGGACCTCGCCCTGCTCGCCGTCGACGCCAAGCCCGCCGCGGCCCCGGAGTGGACCGTCGAGGACCGCCGCGCCGAGGACGGCATCCTGGTCTGGCACATCCCGCTGCCCGGCGCCGTCAAGGACGAGCTGTCCCTCGTCCGCCGGGGCGACGAACTGCTCCTCGCCGTCGGGCCGTTCCGCCGCAACGTCCCGCTGCCGGCCGCCCTGCGCCGCTGCACGGTCGCCGGTGCCGGACTGGTCGAGGGCGATCTCCGGATCAGGTTCACCCCGGACACCGGTCTCTGGCCGAAGCGGCCGTAGCCCCGAGGCCCCCGACGCCGTGTACCGTCGACGGTATAAGCCGTAAGGAGTACGCCATGAGCGATTCGGATGCCTGGGCCAAGGCGTGCGCCGAGGACCTGGAGGCCGAGAAGGCCCGCCGCCGCGCCGCGGCAGGCCAGGAGCCCGGCTCGGCCGCCGAGGAGTTCCGCAAGCTCTTCGACGCCGTCGCCGAGAAGGTCTCCACGCTGCGCGGACCGCTGACGGGCATGGCCGCCCAGGGCACGGTGCAGCAGTTCGTCAACCAGGCGAAGGCCGCCGTCGAGCCGATCATCGAGCGCAACCCGCAGGTCTTCGACCACCTCGCCGCGGCAGGCAACGAGCTGCTCGCCGCGTACCGCTCGGCGGTCGAGAACCACGAGACGCGCTGGACGCGCGACGAGCCGGGCGACCCGCGCAGACAGGCCCCGGCCGAGCGGCCCGAGGACGCGAAGAGGGACGACGAGGGGCCCGGAACCGGGCAGCACATCGACCTGGACTGATCAGGACGGTCGGCCCCCTCGGGTACGGTTGGCCTTAGCGGGGCTCGACCGAAAACTGAGGGACACATGGGACTCACCATCGGCGTCGACATCGGCGGCACGAAGATCGCGGCCGGCGTGGTCGACGAGGAGGGCAACATCCTCGACACGCACAAGGTGCCCACCCCGCCGACCCCCGAGGGCATCGTCGACGCGATCTGCGCCGCTGTCTCCGAGGCCGGCAAGGGCCACGAGATCGAGGCTGTGGGCATCGGTGCCGCGGGCTACGTCGACGACAAGCGCGCCACCGTCCTCTTCGCGCCGAACATCGACTGGCGGCACGAGCCGCTGAAGGACAAGGTCGAGCAGCGGGTCGGTCTGCCGGTCGTCGTCGAGAACGACGCGAACGCGGCGGCCTGGGGCGAGTACAAGTTCGGCGCGGGCAAGGGCCACGAGGACGTCATCTGCATCACGCTGGGCACCGGCCTCGGCGGCGGCATCATCATCGGCAACAAGCTGCGCCGCGGACGCTTCGGCGTGGCGGCGGAGTTCGGCCACATCCGGGTCGTCCCGGACGGCCTGCTCTGCGGCTGCGGCAGCCAGGGCTGCTGGGAGCAGTACGCCTCCGGGCGCGCGCTCGTCCGGTACGCCAAGCAGCGCGCCAACGCCACCCCCGAGCGCGCCCAGGTCCTCCTCGGCCTCGGCGACGGCACCGTCGGGGGCATCGAGGGCAAGCACATCAGCCAGGCGGCCCGCGCGGGCGACCCGGTGGCCGTGGACTCCTTCCGCGAGCTGGCCCGCTGGGCCGGCGCCGGCCTCGCCGACCTCGCCTCGCTCTTCGACCCGTCCGCCTTCATCGTCGGCGGCGGTGTCTCCGACGAGGGCGAGCTGGTCCTCGAGCCGATCCGGAAGTCCTTCCGGCGCTGGCTGATCGGCGGCCAGTGGCGCCCGCACGCCCAGGTCCTCGCCGCCCAGCTCGGCGGCAAGGCCGGCCTGGTCGGCGCGGCCGACCTGGCCCGCCAGGGCTAGCTTTCCAGTACACCCGACACCCGCCCGCCGCGTCCTCTGGGGACCGGCGGGCGGGTGTCGTATGTTGCTGGGCATGGCGATCACCCCGTTGCCCAACTCCCGTACCGAGGCGGACGGTTCGGCCGTCCTCCGGGTCCTCTGCTACAACATTCGCTCGATGCGGGACGACGAGGACGCCCTCGCCCGGGTCATCCGGGCCTGCGCGCCCGACCTCGTCTTCGTCCAGGAGGCACCGCGGTTCTTCCGCTGGCGCAAGCACGCCGCCCGGCTCGCCGCGAAGAGCGAACTCGTCCTGCTCAGCGGTGGCGCGACGGCCGCCGGGCCGCTGTTGATGTCCTCGCTGCGGGCGACCGTGGAGCGCACGGAGGACGTGCTGCTGCCGCTCACCCCCGGCCTGCACCGGCGCGGCTTCGCCACCGCCGTCGTACGGTTCGCGGGCGCCCGGGTCGGCCTGATCAGCTGTCATCTGAGCCTGCGGAGCGAGGAACGGTACGCCCAGGCCGGGATGCTCCTGGACCGGGTGGCCGCCATGGGTGCCCCGCACACGATCGCGGCCGGAGACCTCAACGAGCGCCCCGGCGGACCGAGTTTCACCCGGCTTGCCAAGGAGCTGCAGGACGGCTGGGCGGTCAGCCCCTGGGGCGGCGAGTACACGTCGACGCCCGACGACCCACATCAGCGCATCGACGCGATCCTGGCCACGCCGGGGGTGGAGTTCCTGGGCTGTGGCGTACCGCAGGACATCGACCCGGCGGACCTCCGGGCGGCCACGGACCACCTGCCGGTCCTGGCCGCCGTACGGATCCCGGCCTCCTGACCCCTGCCGGGCGGGGATCCGCGGAACGGGCCCGGCAATGCGACGGCCCCCGCCGGACCGAGGCGGGGGCCGTACGCGGGGGTGCGCGCCGTCACACGACCGCGCCGCGGCCCGGGTCGTCGAAGTCGTCGTCCTCGTCGTCGTGCCGCATCCGGGCGACCAGCGTCGCGAAGCCGCCCAGGAAGCCGCCCACGCACACCGTGGTCAGCCACCACGTCATGTCCCACCGGAGCAGCACGGCGAGGAGCATGAGGACCGGGCCGCCGACGACGCCCAGCCACGCGAACTTCGTCGTCGCGTCCGCCTCCGGCAGCGGCGGCGGCTCCGGCGGGACGAAGTGGCCCTCGCCGTCGTCGTCGCCCTTCTTCGCCGCCTTCCCGCCACCCTCGGCCGCAGCCTCGGCGTCCGGGTCCGCGAGCTCGTAGTCCCGGGGGCCGCCGCCGGTCAGACCCACACCGACCCCGGGCGCGAAGACGACCGAGCTGCCGAGTGCGGGCCGGGCGGGACCTTCGCGGTCCCGGTCCCCGTCCCCGTGCTCGTCGTCCTCTTCTTCGTCCTCGTTCTCGTCCTCGTTCTCGTCCTCGTTCTCGGCCTCGTCGGTGTCCGCCGCGCCGTCCGCGTCGCCGTCGTCCTGGCCGTCCACCGGCTCCGGGAGCGCCAGATCCTCCACCGACCGGAACGGCCTCGCCCCCGGAGGGTCGGCCGGCTCCTCGCCGTACCCCGCGACGATCGCGGCCCAGGCCGCCTCCTCGTCGATGGGCTGCGGGTCGCCGCGCTCCCCGTCCTGCTGCTCAGCCACCGCTCGTGCTCCCCTTCTCGCCGACCACGTCCGGAGCGAGCCGGCCCACGAAGGCCAGGCTCTCCTCGAAAATCCGCTCCGCGTCATGGTCCAACGTCGCCACGTGGTAGCTCTGTTCCAGCAGGATCTCCGTCACGTCCGTCGAGGAGATCCGGCTCAGGATCCGCGCCGTGTCGGCGGGCGGCACCACATGGTCCTGCGGGCTGTGCAGGATCACCACCGGCTGCGTGACCTGGGGAAGCTCCGCGTCCACCGTCTGGAAGAACCGGCGCAGCGAGTGCGCCGCGTGCAGCGGCACCCGGTCGTAGCCGAGCTCCGTCACGCCCTCCTTGGCGATGTCGCTCGCGATGCCGTTCGTCGAGCGGACGAAGTGGCGGACGACCGGCAGCGCGTGCGCCGCGACACCGTGGACCTTGTTGCCCGGGTTCACCAGGACCACGCCCCGCACCGCGTCCCCGTGCTTGACCGCGAGGCGCAGCGCCAGCGCCCCGCCCATGGAGAGGCCGAAGACGAAGACCTGCTCGCACCGGTCGACCAGCTCGCGCAGCTCCCGGTCGACCTCCGCGTACCAGTCGTGCCAGGTGGTGAGCTGCATGTCCTCCCACCGCGTGCCGTGACCGGGCAGCAGTGGCACCGACACCGTCAGTCCGCGCTCGGCCAGGTACTCGGCCCAGGGGCGCATCGACTGCGGGGAACCGGTGAATCCGTGACAGAGAAGGACGCCGACCTTGCCGCCCTCGTGGCGGTACGGCTCGGCTCCAGGAAGGACCGGCACCGGGGTCTCCTGTTCGGGGGGGTTCGGCTTCGCGGAGGACGAGGCTTCGACGAAGCGACGACAAAAGGGGAAGGCCTTCACGGTACGCGACCGGACCGACACCGACCAGGTCCGTATCCACGAAGGTGCCACGCTCACGGCCACACCCGCGAGGGCAGGCGGGAAAAGGCGGGATAAGGTCTGTCCGACGGCACACGGAAGGTACTCGAGTTGATCTACGGCGCAATGAAGTTCTCCATCGGAGGGTCACTGAAGCTCGCCTTCAGGCCGTGGGTGGAGGGCCTCGAGAACATTCCCGCCGAGGGGCCGGCGATCCTCGCGAGCAACCATCTCTCCTTCTCGGACTCCTTCTTCCTGCCGGCCGTCCTCGATCGCAAGGTCA
This sequence comes from Streptomyces sp. NPDC127129, assembly GCF_042671585.1. Classification (NCBI taxonomy): domain Bacteria; kingdom Bacillati; phylum Actinomycetota; class Actinomycetes; order Kitasatosporales; family Streptomycetaceae; genus Streptomyces; species Streptomyces sp. NPDC127129. The sequence goes on along the minus strand of NZ_JBHXTV010000003.1, from coordinate 391,802 downwards.
CCTTCATCGCCAAGGCCGAGTACTTCACCTCGCCCGGAGTGAAGGGCAAGCTCACCGCCGCCTTCTTCAAGGGCGTCGGCCAGCTCCCCGTGGACCGCTCCGGCGCCCGCGGCGCGGGCGAGGCGGCGATCAAGGCCGGCATCGAGGTCATCGAGAAGGGCGGGCTCTTCGGTATCTACCCCGAGGGCACCCGCTCGCCCGACGGCCGGCTCTACCGGGGCAAGCCCGGCGGGCTCGCGCGCGTGGCGCTGGCCACCGGCGCGCCGGTGATCCCGGTCGCCATGATCGACACCGAGAAGATCCAGCCGCCCGGCAAGGTCGTCCCCAAGCTGATGCGCCCGGGGATCCGGATCGGCGAGCCGCTCGACTTCAGCCGCTACCACGGCATGGAGGGCGACCGCTTCATCCTCCGCTCGGTGACCGACGAGGTCATGTACGAGATCATGAAGCTGTCCGGCCAGGAGTACGTCGACATCTACGCGACGGCCGCCAAGCGCCAGATCGCGGATGCCGAGAAGGCCGCCAAGGAGGCCGTCAAGGCCGAGATCGCGGCACGGGAAGAGTCCGGCGCCTGATCCTCGCGCAGCGGGGGGCGCCACGGGGGTGGGGGAGATGGCCAAGCGCGAGCGTGTCGTGCGGATGTCGGTCGAGCAGCCGCTGTGGCGCGCGCTCACCGCGTACCGCGTCGGAACGATGGTCTACGCCGTTCTGATCTTCGTCTTCGCCCGGGACGACTACGAACGGCCCTGGGTGGCCGTCGCCTTCCTCGCGGTCATGTGCGTCTGGACCCTCGCCACCCTGCCCAAGGTGGCGAACGCGGCCAGCTGCACCAAGCGCTTCCTGATCGCCGACCTCACCGTCGCGCTGACCGGCATCCTGCTCACCCCGCTCGCGGACCAGCACGCCCAGTCGGTCGACGGGCCCACCCTGCCGACGATATGGACCGCCGGAGCCGTCCTCGCGTACGCGATCAAGGGCGGCTGGCGCTGGGCCGGCTTCGCCTCCTCGCTGGTCGCCGTCGCCAACATCATCGAGCGTGCCCACCCCAGCCGGGACACCCTCCACAACGTCCTGCTGGTGTGGGTGGCGTCCATCGCCATCGGCTACGTCGTCGAGGTCGCCCGCGCCTCCGAACGGACCCTCGCCCGCGCCCTGGAGATCGAGGCCGCGACCCGGGAGCGGGAGCGCCTCGCCCGGGACATCCACGACAGCGTCCTGCAGGTCCTGGCGATGGTGCAGCGGCGCGGTACGGCTCTGGGCGGAGAGGCCGCCGAACTGGGCCGGATGGCGGGCGAGCAGGAGATCGCCCTGCGCACCCTGGTCGCCGGCGGGCTGAACCGGCCGTCGCTCGTCTCGGAGGACGAGTCCGAAGGGGCGGTGGTCCGCTTCGTCGAGGAGCCGGACGACGACGCCCCGGTCGATCTGCGCGCCCTGCTCGTCCCGCGCGCCGGGGCGAAGGTGACGCTCTCGGACCCGGGCGCCCCGGTCCTGCTGCCGCAGGCCGCCGGCCGCGAGCTGGCCGCCGCCGTCGGAGCGGCCCTGGACAACGTCCGGGTGCACGCGGGCGAGGACGCGCGGGCGTGGATCCTGGTCGAGGACTGGCCGGACGAGGTGATCGTGACGGTACGGGACGACGGGCCCGGCATCCCGGAGGGGCGGCTCGCGCAGGCGGAGGGCGAGGGACGGATGGGTGTCGCGCTCTCCATCCGCGGCAGACTGCGCGACCTGGGCGGCACCGCCGAGCTGATCTCGGTACCGGGCCAGGGCACGGAAGTGGAACTGAAGGTCCCGAGGGGCTCACGCCCGACGGACGCACGGGGGAAGGCGGGAACGAGATGAGCGAGCAGCAGATCGAGCAGCAGCAGATCAGGGTGATGGTCGTCGACGACCATCCGATGTGGCGGGACGCGGTCGCCCGCGACCTGACCGAGGCCGGGTTCGACGTGGTGGCCACCGCGGGCGACGGCGAGCAGGCGGTGCGGCGCGCCGGGGCGGTGAGCCCGGACGTGCTCGTCCTCGACCTCAACCTGCCCGCCAAGCCGGGCGTCCAGGTCTGCAAGGAGCTGGTCGGCGCCATGCCCGCGCTGCGGGTCCTGGTGCTCTCCGCGAGCGGCGAGCACGCCGACGTCCTGGAGGCGGTCAAGTCCGGCGCCACCGGCTATCTGCTGAAGTCGGCCAGCACGGCCGAGCTGATCGACGCGGTACGCCGCACGGCAGCCGGCGACCCCGTCTTCACTCCCGGTCTCGCGGGCCTGGTCCTCGGCGAGTACCGCAGGCTCGCCTCCGAGCCCGCTCCGGCCGCCGGCGGGGACGAGCCGAAGGCGCCCGAGCTGACCGAGCGTGAGACGGAGGTGCTGCGGCTCGTGGCCAAGGGCCTGAGCTACAAGCAGATCGCCGAGCGTCTGGTGATCTCGCACCGGACCGTGCAGAACCACGTCCAGAACACGCTCGGCAAGCTTCAGCTGCACAACCGGGTGGAGCTCGTCCGGTACGCGATCGAGCGCGGTCTCGACGACGCCTGAGGCCGCCGTCGAGGCCCTTTCGCCGCCGCGCCCGGCCACCCGGGCGCGGAGCCGTACGCCCGTACGGCGCAGGACAATTCACCCTCCGTGCCGTGTCGAAGTGACCCACGTCACGATTAGCGTGGGTCGCGCATCCCGTCCGCACGGCGAAGGAGAGGTCCATGCGCGTCGGCGTACTGACCGGAGGCGGCGACTGCCCCGGTCTCAACGCGGTCATCCGCGCCATCGTCCGCAAGGGCGTCCAGGAGTACGACTACGAGTTCACCGGCTTCCGTGACGGCTGGCGCGGCCCCCTGGAAGGCGTCGCCGTACCGCTCGACATCCCCACCGTCCGGGGCATCCTGCCGCGCGGCGGCACGATCCTCGGTTCCTCCCGCACCAATCCGCTCACCGCCGAGAACGGCATCCGCCGGATCAAGGAGAACCTCGCCAAGTACGAGATCGACGCGCTGATCGCGATCGGCGGCGAGGACACCCTTGGCGCGGCCGCCCGGCTGGTCGACGAGTACGGGGTCCGCTGCGTCGGCGTCCCGAAGACGATCGACAACGACCTGTCCGCCACCGACTACACCTTCGGCTTCGACACGGCCGTCGGCATCGCCACCGAGGCGATCGACCGGCTGCACACCACCGCCGAGTCCCACATGCGGGTCCTGGTGGTCGAGGTGATGGGACGTCACGCCGGCTGGATCGCGCTGCACTCCGGTCTCGCGGGCGGAGCCAACGTCATCCTCATCCCCGAGCAGCGCTTCGACCTCGACCAGGTCTGCGCCTGGGTCACCTCCCGCTTCAAGGCCACCTACGCCCCGATCGTGGTCGTCGCCGAGGGGGCGATGCCCCGGGACGGCGACATGGTCCTCAAGGACGGCACGCTGGACTCGTACGGACACGTCCGGCTCTCCGGCGTGGGCGAGTGGCTCGCCAAGGAGATCGAGAAACGGACGGGCCACGAGGCCAGGACCACCGTCCTCGGCCATGTGCAGCGCGGCGGCACGCCCAGTGCCTTCGACCGCTGGCTCGCCACCCGGTTCGGTCTGCACGCCATCGACGCCGTCCGCGACGGGGCCTGGGGGCAGATGGTCGCGCTGCGGGGCACCGACATCGTCCGCGTCCCCATCGCCGAGGCCACCGCCCGGCTGAAGACGGTCGATCCGGAGCTGTACACGGAGGTGGGCGTCTTCTTCGGCTGAGCGACGAGGCGCCGGTGGGGCCGCCCGGGTCTTCCGGCCGGCCGCCCGGCCGTCCCGGCCTGCGACGCGGACCGCTCCCGGGGTCGTATATTCGCCGGTACCCGACAATTCCGGCGAAACCCCGGGAGGGGATCCGTGGAAATCCTGGCATTCGGTGTGCAGGCCGACGAGAAGCCGCTGATCGAGAAGGCGTTCTCGGGACTCCACGACGTCCGCTGCCTGGACGTGTTCCTCACCGAGGACACCGCCCGCATCGCGGCGGGCCACGAGATCGTCTCCACGAGCGTCAACGCCGACCTCGGAGAGGGTGTCCTGCGCACCCTCGCCGCCGGCGGCACGAAACTCATCGCCCAGCGCTCCACCGGCTTCAACAACATCGACCTCGACGTCGCCGAGCGGCTGGGCCTGACCGTCGCCCGCGTCTCGTACTACTCCCCGTACTCCGTCGCCGAGTTCGCCTGGACCCTGGCCATGGCAGTCAACCGCCGGATCGTCCGCGCCTCCAACCGGACCCGCGACTTCGACTTCCGGCTCGACGGACTCATGGGCCGCGACCTGCGCGGCCGCACGGTCGGTGTCCTCGGCACCGGGAAGATCGGCGAGGCGTTCACCCGGATCGCCCACGGCTTCGGCATGCGCCTCCTCGGCTGGGACATCGCCGAGAACCCCGCCTGCCTCGAACTCGGCATGCAGTACGTAGAGAAGGAGCGGCTGCTCGCCGAGTCCGACCTCGTCAGCCTGCACGTACCGCTGCTCCCCGCGACCCGGCACCTCCTCGACGCCGCCGCGCTCAGGACGATGAGGGACGACGCCATCCTCGTGAACTCCAGCCGCGGAGGCCTGGTCGACACCGACGCGCTGGTGGCCGAGCTCCGCGCCGGCCGGTTCACCGGCGTGGGACTCGACGTCTACGAAGCGGAGGCCGGGCTCTTCTTCGTCGACAGGTCGCTGGAGGTCGTCGAGGACGACATCCTGGCCCGCCTGGTGACCTTCCCGAACGTGGTGGTCACCTCGCACCAGGCGTACTACACGGTCGATGCGGTCGGCCAGATCATCGGCACGACCGTCCAGAACGTCCTCGACTACACCGCGGGGCGGCACAGCGAGAACGTCCTGGTCCCGGCCGCCTCCTAGGGCGTGTCGCGAGCCGGACCAGCGCCGGACCCTAGACCAGCACCCCGGCCAGCAGGGACGCCGTCACCGCCGCCCCCTCCATCGTCAGCACCGACTCCGGGTGGAACTGGACGCCCGCGAAGCCCGGACCGCGCAGCGCGTGGACCTCGTCCGTCTCCCCGTCCCGGCTCACCTCGATCCGGTGCAGGGCCAGTTCGGTGGCGGTCCGGTCGTCGCAGCGGGCCGTGAAGCTGTTGTAGAAGCCGACCGTCTGCTCCTGACCGAAGAGGTCGATCCGCACCTGCGCCCCCTGGAACGGGGTGCGCTTGCGGACGATCTCCAGGCCCAGTTCGGCCGCGATCAGCTCATGGCCGAGGCAGACGCCCAGCAGGCCGTGCCGGTGGTCCCGGACGAGAGCGGCCGTCAGCCCGCGCAGGAGACGCATCTTCGGATCGGCGGCGTCCGACGGATCCCCCGGCCCGGGGCCGAGCACCACCGGACCCCGGTGGGCGAGCGCGAGCTCCCGCAGCCCCGGCTCGTCGTAGCGGACCACGGAGACCTCCAGGCCGGACGAGCGCAGCAGATGCGCGAGCATCGCGGTGAAGGTGTCCTCGGCGTCGATCACCAGCGCGTGGCCGGTCAGCTCGGCCGAACGCACCTGCATCCGCAGCCAGAACGGCGCCAGATCGGCCCTCCGGGCGTCCAGCGCCGCCCGTACCCGCGGATCGTCCGCCAGCCGCGGGGCGACCGGCGACCCGTCGCGCGGGCGGCCCTCCCGTACCCCCAGCGCGGCGAGCACGCCCGCCGCCTTGGCGTGCGTCTCGGCGACCTCGCCCGCCGGGTCGGAGTGCCGCACCAGCGTCGCGCCCACCGGCACCCGCAGCCGCCCGTCCCGGGAGATGTCGGCGGTACGGATGAGGATGGGGGAGTCCAGGGTCTGCGCCCCGCTCTCGTCGGTGCCGAGCAGGGCCAGGGCGCCCGCGTAGTAGCCGCGCCCCCCGGCCTCGTGCCGCTCGATCACCCGGCAGGCGTTCTGCACGGGCGAGCCGGTGACGGTCGCCGCGAACATGGTCTCCCGCAGCACCTCCCGCACGTCGAGGGACGAACGGCCCCGCAACTCGTACTCGGTGTGCGCGAGGTGCGCCATCTCCTTGAGCCGCGGCCCGACCACCACTCCGCCCATGTCGCCGACCGTGCACATCATCTTCAGCTCCTCGTCCACCACCATGGAGAGCTCCTCGGTCTCCTTGCGGTCGGCCAGGAACGTCAGCAGATCCTCGGGGGTGGGCGCGGCTCCGGCCGGGTAGCGGTACGTCCCGCTGATCGGGTTCATGACGACGGTTCCGCCCGACATCCGGACGTGCACCTCGGGGCTCGCGCCGACGAGGGTCCGGTCGCCGGTGTGGACGACGAACGTCCAGTACGCGCCCCGCTCACCGGCGAGCAGCCGCCGGAACAGCGCGAGCGCGTCCGCCCGCCCGAAGCCCGGAATCTCCCCGGTGTAGGTCCGGCGGATGACGAAGTTGGCACCCTCACCGGCGCCGATCTCCTCGTCGATCACCCGCCGTACGGTCTCGGCGTACGCCTCGTCCGACACGTCGAACCCGCCTCCCTCGACGCGGACGGCGTGCGCCGGGAGCTGGGCGAGCGCGTCGGCGAGCGGCAGCTCGTACGCCTCCTCGGCGACGAGCACGGAGAGCGGGGTGCCGTCGTCGCGCACGTCGAAACCGCGCTCGCGGATCTGCCGGAACGGCACGAGGGCGAGCGTCGGCAGCGCGCCGACGGGCAGCTCGGCGAGCCGCCCGGCCTCCCGGACCGAGCCGATCAGCACCTCGACGGTGTCGTGGTCGCGCCCGGGGGTGCGGCGTCGGAGGAGGGCGAACGGGGGGCACGAGTCGTCGAGGAGACGGGAGAGGTCCAGGTCCATGGTGCGTGTTCCTTCCGGTGGATCGGAGAGGAACGGCCCTGGGAAACGCGGAAGGCCGCCCCTCGGGGCGGCCTTTTCGCGTGTCGTGGAGGTACGCGCAGTCAGTGGGCCGCCGGATGAGCGGTCCACCACCAGTTCTGGGTCGTCTGCGCGAACATGCCTTGCACTGTAACGCAGCCGGGCATCGACAAGGGGCCCGGTTCACACCGCGGACGGTGCGAGCCGGGCCCCTCGGTCGTGCGGGCGAACCGGAACCAACCAGGATCAGAAGATCAGGTTGTAGATCTGCCAGCCGCTGCCGACCTGGGTGCGGGCGGCGAACGGAGCGGTCGCGCTGCCGGTGCCCTTGTAGTACCAGAGGACACCGGAGCCGTCGCGGCCGATGAGGTCGACCTTGCCGTCGGCGTTCAGGTCGCTCGGACCGACGAGCTGGTTGTACGACTGCCAGCCGGCACCGACCTTCACGCGGGCGGCGTACGGGGCGGTGGTGCTGCCGGTGCCCTTGTAGAACCACAGGGTTCCGGCGGTGTCGCGGGCGACGAGGTCGGCCTTGCCGTCGGCGTTCAGGTCACCGGTGCTGACGAGCTGGTTGTACGTCTGCCAGCCGGCACCGACCTTCACGCGGGCGGCGAACGGCGAGGCGGGGTTGCCCGTGCCCTTGTAGAACCAGAGCACGCCGGACTTCTCGCGGGCCACGAGGTCCGGTATGGAGTCCCCGCTCAGGTCGCGAGCGCCCACGATCCGGTCGTAGATCTGCCAGCCGCCACCGGTCTTGAGCCGGGCCTTGAACGGCGAGGAGGGGTTGCCCGTGCCCTGGTAGTACCAGAGGACGCCGGAGGAGTCCCGGGCGACCATGTCCCCGGTCCCGTCCGCGCGCAGCGCGGTCATCGGGGTGATGGCGTTGAACATGTTCCACCCGCTGCCGACGCGGTACCGGGTCAGGAACGGCGCGGTGGCGCTGCCGCTGCCCTGGTACTGGTAGAGCACACCGGAGGCGTCGCGGGCGAGGAGGTTGTAGCGGTTGGTGGCGGTGACCGGGGTGGCGCCGGGGGCCTCCACGACCTCGGTCGCCTTCACGTACGCCATGCGGTGGTTGTACCGGATCGGGATGTACTCGTCGGTGCCCACGACGTTCTTCTGGGAGCCGCCGAACCAGTCGTCGCCCTTCATCGCGGGGCCGGCCTTCACGTACCCCTGGCCCGCGGGGAGCGAGAGCGAGTACTTCGTGAAGTAGGCGCCCGGGTCGCTCGGCAGGTCCTCGCCGGCCGCGGTGTAGGCGGCGGCCTCGGGGAAGGAGCGTCCGTAGACTCGGACCGTCACCCCGGCCTTGGCCTTGACCATGGTCGGGGAGCCGGTGACCGGTGCCGTGTACTGGCCGCCGGGGTTGTAGAACCAGGCCTTCTGCCCGCCGTACCAGATCGCGGTCCAGTTGTACTGGGCTTCGGCGACGACGTACGTGCCGCCCGCGCGGACCTTGTTCCCCCAGTTCGGCCCGTCACTCCACAGCACGTTGGGGATGTACGGGTCCTTGATGGGCGTCGCGGTCGACGCGGAGGTGTACAGGTAGCCGAAGTTCGCCGGCTGGGCGGCGACGGTGCTGCCGCCGTACGTGATCTTGGGCTGGTTCGCCGAGGTGAACGGCGGCACGACACGGACGATCTGCCCGGGCTTGAGCAGGCCACCCGCGCCCCCGGCGCCCGTCGGGGCACCCATCAGCGACATGTAGTGGTTCCAGTCCCAGAACGGGCCCGCGTCCCAGTGCATGCCGGAGATCTTGGCGTCGTTGTACCCCGCCACCTCGTCGTGGCCGATGATGTGCTCGCGGTCGAGCGGGATGCCGTACTTGGCCGCCAGGAACTTCACCAGCGCCGCGGAGGACTCGTACTGCGGCTCGGTGTACCAGCTGCCCGCCTTGATGGCGTAGCCCTCGTGCTCCACGCCGATGGCGTGCGAGTTCGTGGTCCAGTTGCCCGCGTGCCAGGCGATGTTCTTGTTCTCGACCATCTGGGTGACCAGACCGTCCGAGGCGCGGATCAGGTAGTGCGCACTGCCCTTGGCCGTCGCGCTCTGGAAGGTGGCGATGGTGCCGGCGTAGCTGCCCTCGGTGTCATGGATGACGATCTGGCGGATGTCGACACCGCCGGCCGGGCGAGGGGCGAGCGTGTAGTTGCGCTGACCGGTGCTCGGGACCTCGGCCGGGATGTAGTTGCACTGCAGGCCGGACGGGCACTCGGGCGTCGGCGTGGCGGTCGTTGCCGCGAAGCTCGCGGCCAGCGGCACGTTCGACGGCTTGACCGGGTCGACCGAGGGGTCGGCAGGCAGGACGACCTGCTCGCCGTCCGTCGTGAGCGCCTGCTCACCCGTCTTGATCGACTCGAAAACGCGCTTCGCGAAGAGGTCGGCGCCCTTCTTGTCCGGCGACTCGCTGAAACGCGCCACGGCCGCGTACCACTGGCCCGGGTCGTCCGGCAGGTCGCCGGTCGCCTGCTTCTGGTATTCGGCGAGCAGCGCCGCACCGGCGCGGATGCTCTCCGCCGTGTCGTTCTTCAGGGTTTCGGCGGAGCCGTCGATCAGCTCGGCGGCCTTGTCCAGGGTGTGCAGCCGCGGATCGTCGGTGTCGACGGTCTCGGTCGGCAGGCTGCGCAGCGCCTTGGCCTTGTCGAAGGTCTTCTCGATCTCCTCCTTGCCACTGGCGTTGAGGTGGGCGAGGCGCTCGTCGTCCTCGTGCACCTGGACGTCCTCGGCGTCGACGTCCGTCAACCCCATGACGTTGTACGCACCCGTCGTGCTCGGCTCGCCGTCGTGCGACTCCCACCGCGTCTGCCGGTACGACACCGCCATCAGCACGCTCTGCGGGACGTCGAATTCCGCCGCCGCCTCCGCGAACTGCGTCTGCAGCGACGTTTCTGCGCCGGGCTTGTCGTCCGCCGCGCCGAGGATCCCCGGCGATGCCACGGCGATCGTCCCGATGGTCGCGGTGGCGACGACGGCCGCCGCCGCACCGTAAAGCAGCCGTCTCTTCTTGCGGTCCCTGCGGTGCCCCTGGCTCACGCCCACCCCTGTGAAGTATTTAGGCCTCAGATGTTTAAACATGTGTTTGAACGCGCGTGAGGGTAACACCCGTCCGGGGCGCGATCCTCGCCCAAGGACATTTCGGGCACGCGTCTCACTCAATGGGCGCGTCCCTGGACAAGCCGCCGGACACCGTAATGTGGTGGTTGTGACCGTGAACGCTAAGACCACCGCAACCGGTGGCAACACCTGGCGAGACCTTCCCGCGGCGCAGCAGCCTGAGTACCCCGATGCCGAGGCTCTGCGCGATGTGATCGCGGACCTCGAGTCGTATCCGCCGCTCGTCTTCGCGGGCGAGTGCGATCAGCTGCGCGCCCGCATGGGAGCCGTCGCCCGTGGCGAGGCGTTCCTGCTCCAGGGCGGCGACTGCGCCGAGGCCTTCGACGCCGTGTCCGCCGACCACATCCGTGCCAAGCTCAAGACGCTGCTCCAGATGAGCGCCGTCCTGACGTACGCGGCCTCCGTGCCCGTCGTCAAGGTCGGCCGCATCGCCGGGCAGTACTCCAAGCCCCGCTCCAAGGGGACCGAGACCCGCGACGGCGTGACCCTGCCGACGTACCGCGGGGACTCGGTCAACGGCTTCGACTTCAACGAGAAGGCCCGCGTCCCGGACCCCGAGCGCCTGAAGCGGATGTACAACGCGTCCGCCTCCACGCTCAACCTGGTGCGCGCCTTCACGACCGGCGGCTACGCCGACCTGCGCCAGGTGCACGCCTGGAACCAGGACTTCGTGAAGTCGTCCCCCTCGGGCCAGCGCTACGAGCAGCTGGCGCGCGAGATCGACAACGCGCTGAACTTCATGAAGGCCTGTGGCACCGACCCGGCCGAGTTCAAGGCCGTCGAGTTCTACGCCTCCCACGAGGCGCTGCTGCTCGACTACGAGGGCGCCCTGACCCGTACGGACTCCCGTACCGGCAAGCTGTACGACACCTCCGGCCACATGGTCTGGATCGGTGAGCGCACCCGCCAGCTCGACCACGCCCACATCGAGTTCGCCTCGCAGATCGCGAACCCGATCGGCATCAAGCTCGGCCCGACGACCACGGTCGACGACGCGCTGACGTACATCGACCGGCTCGACCCGGACCGCGAGCCCGGCCGGCTCACCTTCATCGTCCGCATGGGCGCCGACAAGGTCCGGGACAAGCTCCCGGAGCTGGTCGAGAAGGTCACCGCCTCGGGCGCGACCGTCGCCTGGGTCACCGACCCGATGCACGGCAACACCTTCGAGGCGGCCTCCGGCCACAAGACCCGGCGCTTCGACGACGTGCTCGACGAGGTCAAGGGCTTCTTCGAGGTGCACAAGGGCCTCGGTACGCACCCGGGCGGCATCCACGTCGAGCTCACCGGTGACGACGTCACCGAGTGCGTGGGCGGCGGCGACGAGATCTTCGTCGACGACCTGCACCAGCGCTACGAGACGGCCTGCGACCCGCGGCTGAACCGCAGCCAGTCCCTGGACCTGGCGTTCCTGGTGGCGGAGATGTACCGCGATCAGTAAGTAGCTTCGTACGACGATGGGGCGCGGATCCATGTGATCCGCGCCCCATCGTCGTAGGGAGGGCTTTTGGGCCTCGTGAGTGCCGGGTAAGGTTAGGTTAGCCTTATCGATCTCGGCAGGAGGTGAACCGCGTGTACGTATGCTCATGCTTCGGTGTCACGGAGAAGCAGGTCCAGGAGCACGCGGACGCGGGCGCCTGCACGCCTCGCCAGATCGCCTCGGCCTGCAAGGCCGGAACCGACTGCGGTTCGTGCGTACGACGTATTCAGGCCATTCTCGGGCGCGGCAACTGCCCGCGGCGGGAGCTCCTGGACCAGGGGCTGCCGGCACTGACCTCGGTCCCGGACCCCGAGGATCTGCAGGAGCTGCCTGAGGCCGCCTAGGGCCCGCCCCTCGGATCAGCTCGGCTGCTCGATCAGCGTCGAGATGTAGAGCGCCTCGCCGAGGTTCTCGATCAGCTCCAGCTGGGTGTCGAGATAGTCGATGTGGTGCTCCTCGTCGGCCAGGATCTCCTCGAAGAGGTTGGCCGAGGTGATGTCTCCCTTGGCCCGCATGACCTCGATCCCGCGCTTCAGGCGGTCGATCGCCTCGACCTCCACCTGGCGGTCCGCCTTGAACATCTCGGTCACCGTCTGACCGACCCGCACATGGAAGAGCCGCTGGTAGTTGGGCAGGCCGTCCAGCATCAGGATGCGCTCGGTCAGCTTGTCCGCGTGCTTCATCTCGTCGATGGACTCTTCGCGGGTGTACTTGGCGAGTTTCGCCCAGCCCTTGTTGTCCTGGATGCGGTAGTGCAGCCAGTACTGGTTGATGGCCGTCAGCTCGCCGGTCAGCTGCTCGTTGAGGAACTCGAGGACCTCGGGGTCGCCCTGCATCGCAGAGGCTCCTTCCACGCATGTCTGGGTCGTGACTGGGCAGGATGGCCGCATCCTTGCACCACGGATGGGGGGCGTCCAGTAAGTGGAGGCTTAGTGGGACTTGCCCCGAATCGCGCACGCGTGCGAGGTTGCCTGGTCATGACCACCCCTCGCGGTCTGTCACCATGGATGACATGGGTCAGCCGGAGAGCGGAGTACGCCGGGAAGCAGAGCAGTCGGATCTTCCGCCGGGACAGCGGCTGCAGCGCGGCTGGCCGGTCACCCATTACGGCCCCGTCCCCAAGTTCAAGCCGGACCGCTGGGAGTTCCGGGTCTTCGGGGCGACGGCGGACGGCGACAAGCGGTGCTGGAACCACGAGGAGTTCTCGGCGCTCCCGTTCTCGACGGTCGTGGCCGATCTGCACTGCGTCACGAAATTCAGCATGCTCGGGGCCGAATGGGGTGGGGTGCCCGCCCGGACGATCCTGGAGCTGGCCCCGCCGGCCCCCGGTGTCACCCATGTGATGGTCTGGGCCGAGTACGGCTTCAGCGCGAACATGCGGCTGGCCGACTTCGCCGCCGAAGGCGCCATCTTCGCCACCCACAAGGACGGTGAGCTGCTCACCGCCGAGCACGGCTTCCCGCTGCGGCTCGTCGTCCCGCACCTCTACGCCTGGAAGGGGCCCAAGTGGGTCCGGGGTGTGGAGTACATGACCGCCGATCGCCGCGGCTTCTGGGAGGAGCGCGGCTATCACAACATCGGCGACCCCTGGAAGGAACAGCGGTACTCGTACCAGGAGGAGCCGGGCGACGGCCCGGAGCTGTAGGAGCCCCGGGCCGGACGGCTCAGTGGTGGTACCGGTGCACCACCGCGTGGCCCTTGCCGCGGCCGATCATCCACTTGTTGACGGGTGTGGTGATCAGGAAGGCGACGAGGAAGGCGAAGGCCAGGGCGCCCCAGAACAGGGCGTCCGAGAGATGCGCGTCCATCGCTCCCGGGACCAGGAGCAGCACTCCGTTGTCGACGATCTCCATGACCAGGATCGAGAGGGTGTCGGCGGCGAGCGCGACACCGACGGCCGCCTTCAGGCTCAGGCCGGCGCGGACGACCGCCCACAGGGTGAGCGAGTAGCCGAAGAAGAAGGCCAGGGCGATGGCGAGGACCATCGTCGGGGCGTTCCCCCAGCCGAGCGCGGTGCCGATGATCATGCCGAGGACCTCGCCGATGGCGCATCCGGTGAGGCAGTGGAGGGTCGCCTTCATCGCCATGGACCAGCTGGCCTTGCCGGGGGCGTGGCCCTCGTGGCCCTCATGGGCGTCGTGGCCTTCGTGGGAGGTCGTGTGGTGATGCGCGTGCGCTTCGTGCTGCTCCATGGGTCCCCCAATGACCGGTGACGGTTCATGCTGCTTCACAGGAACCGTATACCCCCTAGGGGTATTCCTCAACGGGAAACTCGACCTCTCTCACCCCCGGAGCTTCTTCAGCCTCTCCACGTCCGCCGCATGCCCTTCCTTGCCGCCCGGCGTCTCGATGATCAGCGGCACGCCCTCGGTCGCGTGGTGCCGCATCAGTTCGCGGAACGGCTCCTCGCCGATATGGCCGGCCCCGATGTTCGCGTGCCGGTCCTTGTGCGCGCCGACGACGTCCTGCGAGTCGTTGGCGTGGATCAGTTTCAGCCGCCCCTCGCCCACGGTCGCGACCAGCTGGTCGAGCGTCTGCGCCATGCCGTGGGGGCCGGTCAGATCGTGGCCCGCCGCGAAGATGTGGCAAGTGTCGAGGCAGATCCCGAGCTTCGGGTGGCGGTCGAGCGCGTCGAAGTACGGGCCGAAGTCCTCGGCGCGCGAGCAGAGCGAGAAGCCCTGCCCCGCCGTCGACTCCAGCAGCAGGAACGGGTCGTCCGGGTGCGTCAGCTCGTCGAGGAGGGGCCGCATCCGCTCCCGTACCTGCGCCAGCGCCTCCGCGCGGGGGCGGCCTCCGGTCGCCGAGCCGGTGTGCACCACCACGCCCTTCGCGCCGATCTCCCGGCCCCGGCGCAGCGAGTGCCGCAGCGACTCCACCGACCGGTCGACGGTGGCCTCGGTGTGGGAGCCGAAGTTGATCAGGTACGGGGCGTGGACCCAGGCGGACAGGGACTCCGCCTCGCACGCGGCGCGGAACAGCTCGTCCTGCGCCGGGTTGCCCACGGGGGTCGCCCAGCCGCGCGGGTTGGCGACGAAGACCTGGACCGTCTCGGCGCCCAGCTCGCGGGCGTAGCCGAGACCGACCGTGGCGAGGCCGCCGGCCACGGGGACATGGCCGCCGACGGGGTTGCGCATGAGTTCTTACAGTCCCTTGATCGTGATGGTGATGGTGGAGCCCTCGGGGGCGGTGGATCCGCCGTCGACCGACTGGCCCGCGACGGTGTCCCCGAGGAACGGGAAGGTCTTCTCGACCTTCACCTCGAAGCCCGCCCCCTCCAGGGCCTGGCGCGCCGCGTCGGCCGACTCGCCCGTCACGTCGGGGACCTCGATCATCCGGGGGCCCTTGGAGACGGTGAGGACGATCCGGTCGCCCTTCGCGGCACGGCTGCCCTCGGCGAGCGACTGGGCCGCCACCGTGCCCGCCTCCTCGGAGGAGTGGATCTGCTCGGTCGCGATCCGCACGCTGAGACCGGCGTCCTGGAGCGTGCGGGTGGCGTCGGCCACCGATGCACCGGCCACGTCGGGGACGTCGACGGGGCTGCCCTTGCTGACCGTGAGCGCGACGGCGGAGTCCGGGCTGCGCTCGGTGCCGGGCTCGGGGTCGGAGCTGATCACGGCGCCCTGTGCGACGTCCTCGCTGAAGGCGCTGGTGATCACACCCGGGGCCAGTCCCTCCTTCGCCAGGAGCCGCTTGGCCTCAGCCAGGGGCTTCCCCTTCAGGTTCGGGACCTTCACGATCTCGGGACCGCGGGAGATGGTCAGCGTGACCGTGCCGTTGCCGCGGATCCGCGCGCCGGAGGCGGGGTCGGTGGCCATGACCGTGCCGCGCTCGTACACCTCGCTGAACGCCCGCTTCGTCGCGCCGACGTCGAGCCCCGCCTCCGTGAGGCGCTGGGCCGCCTCGTTCTCGGTCTGGCCGAGGACGGCGGGCACCCGCGTGAACTGGCCGGAGTTGATGTACCAGACGCCGCCGCCGAGCCCGAGGACGAGCAGTACGGCGACGAGGACGAGGAGCGGCCCACGGGGCAGTCCACGGGGCAGACCCCCGGTGTTCCGGCGTCGCGACGGAGGCTCGGGCGGCGGCATGGTCAGCCGGCTGGTGTGCTGCACCGGCTGCTCGGTCTCCACGGGCAGCACCCGGGGGATCACGCTGGTCCGGTCCTCGGAGCCCGACCGGTCCTCGGGACGGGCCTGCGGCGGTACGGCGTCCAGCTGCTCGTCCGTGAGGGCCGTGCGGGCGTCACGGGTCTGCGCGAGGAGCGCGACGGCGTCGTGCGGGCGGACGTCGGGGTTGCGGGCGGTGGCGCTCGCCACGAGCTCGTCCAGTTCGAGGGCGAGGCCGGGGACGGCCGCCGAGGGGGCCGGCACGTCGGTGTTCAGGTGCTGGTAGAGGACCTGGGCGGGAGTGTCCCCGGAGTGCGGCTTGCCGCCCGTCAGCATCTCGTACAGGACGACACCGCAGGCGTACACGTCGGCGCGGGTGTCGGCGGTGCCGTGCTCGATCTGCTCCGGGGCCAGGTACGAGACCGTGCCGAGGACGGAGCCGGTGGTGTTCGTGGCCGAGCCGACCGCGCGTACGAGACCGAAGTCGGCGACCTTCACCCGGCCGTCGTCCCCTATGAGGACGTTCTCCGGCTTCATGTCACGGTGGACGAACCCGGCCCGGTGCGCGGCCCCCAGCGCGGCGAGCACCGGCTCCAGGACGTCGAGCGCGGCGCGCGGCTGGAGCGCCCCGCGCTCGCGCAGCACGTCGCGGAGGGTGCACCCGGCCACGTACTCCATGGCGAGGTAGACGTACGCCCCGTCCGCGCCCTGGTCGAAGACCCCGACGACGTTGGGGTGGGAGAGCCGGGCGACGGACTTGGCCTCGCGGATGAAGCGCTCGACGAACGTGGCGTCGGAGGCGAGGGCCGGGTGCATCACCTTGAGCGCGACCACCCGGTCGAGGCGGATGTCGACGGCCCGGTAGACCGTGGCCATCCCGCCGACGGCGATGCGCGCGTCGACGCGGTAGCGGCCGTCGAGCAGCTGCCCGACGAGGGGGTCCTGAAGGGTCGTGTCCACGGCCCCGAGTTTACGAGCCGCCGAGCACCACCCGCCCCCACCGCCCCCGACCGCAGCACAGCTGTGACGTGCGGCCGCGCGTCAGAACGCCGGGCGCTCCGGGTCCAGGGCGGCCCGGCCGTCCGTGGGGGAGGAGGCCCGGGCGAAGTGGCGCCGGGGGATACGGCCCGCCCGGTGGGCCAGCCGGCCCGCCTCCACCGCGTGGCGCATGCCCTCCGCCATCAGGACCGGGTCCTGCGCCCGCGTCACCGCGGAGGCGAGCATCACCGCCGAGCACCCCAGCTCCATCGCCTGCGCCACGTCCGAGGCCGTGCCGGCCCCCGCGTCGAGGATCACCGGCACGCCCGCGGCCTCCACGATCAGCTCGAAGTTGTGCGGGTTGCGGATGCCGAGCCCGGAGCCGATCGGCGAGCCGAGCGGCATGACCGCCGCGCAGCCCGCGTCCTCCAGCTTCCGCGCGAGGACCGGGTCGTCGCTGGTGTACGGCAGGACCGTGAAGCCGTCGTCCACCAGTGTCTCCGCCGCCTCCAGCGTCTCGACGGGGTCGGGCAGCAGGGTCCGCTCGTCGGCGATGACCTCCAGCTTGATCCAGTCGGTACCGAGCGCCTCCCGGGCCAGGCGGGCGGTGAGGACCGCCTCGCCCGCCGTGTAGCAGCCCGCGGTGTTCGGCAGGACGCGGATCGAGAGCCGGTTCAGGACGGACAGGACCGAGCCCTGGACGGTCGGGTCCAGACGGCGCATGGCGACCGTCGTCAGCTCCGTGCCGCTGACGGCCAGCGAGCGTTCGAGCACGTCCAGGCTGGGCGCCCCGCCGGTGCCCATGATCAGCCGCGAGGAGAACTCCGTACCGCCGAGGAGGAAGGTGTCGTCGGACATGGTGCTCAGCCCCCTTGCACGGCGGAGAGGATCTCGACCCGGTCGCCCTCGCCGAGGAGGGTCGCGGACCACTGGCTGCGCGGCACGACGCTCTCGTTGACGGCCGCGGCCACGCCCGACGGCGCGGCCGTCAGCGTCGCCACCAGGACGTCGAGGGTCGTGGGCGCGGCGAGGACACGCGCCTCGCCGTTGACGGAGACGTTCATGCGGGCTGCTCCTGTCGTACGGGGGCGAAGCGGCGGGGTGTGAAGGGGCGGGCCTCGTCCGGAAGCGCGCCCGTGGTGAGCAGCTCGGCCATGACGTCACCGGTGACCGGCGTGAGCAGGACCCCGTTGCGATAGTGCCCGGTGGCCAGCTGGAGGCCGGGCAGCGCGGTCGGGCCGAGCAGGGGCGCGTTGTCGGGGGAGGCGGGCCGCAGACCCGCCAGCGTCTCGGTGAGCGGCAGCTCGGTGAGACCCGGTACGAGCTCGTGCGCGTCCCGGAGCAGCTCGTAGACCCCGCCCGCCGTGACGGTGGTGTCCCAGCCCAGCTCCTCGCTGGTCGCGCCGATCACGAGCTCCCCGTTCTCGCGGGGCACCAGATAGACGTGGCTGCCGCGGACGACGGCGCGGACGGTCCGGGACAGGAACGGGGCGAAGGCGCGCGGCACGGTGAGCCGCAGCACCTGTCCCTTCACCGGGCGTACGGGAGGCAGGACGTCCCGCGGCACTCCGGCGAGCCGCCCGCTGAGGCTGCCCGCGGCCAGGACCACCTGCTCCGCGGCGAGCTCGGAGCCGTCCGCGAGCACCACACCCGTGGCCCGGTCCCGTACCACCGTCAGCCGATCGGCGAGATCCCGGTGGAAGACCACCCCGGCCCGCTCGCAGGCGGTGACCAGCGCGGCGGCGAGCCGGCGCGGATCGACCTGGTGGTCGCCGTCGACCCGGAGCCCACCGCGCACCCCCGGCGCCAGCATCGGCTCCAGGCGCCGGCACTCGCGTCCGCTGAGCCACTCCGACTCCAGGCCGCAGCGGATCTGCAGTGCGTGGAGTTCGCGCAGATGTGCCCGGTCGTCGGCGTCGAGGGCGACGGCGAGCGTGCCGGAGGCGCGGTAGCCGACGTCGTGCCCCGTGGCGTCCCGGAGTTCGGCGACGAACTCCGGATAGCGGCGCGCGGAGGCGAGGTTGAGGGCGAGCAGGGTCTCCTCGCCGTAGTGGAGTTCGGTGACGGCGGCCAGCATCCCGGCGGCCACCCGGGCGGCCCCGCCGCCCGGTTCGGGGTCCACGACCGCGGTGCTCAGCCCGCGCTGCGCGGCCCGCCAGGCCGTGACCAGGCCGATGATTCCGCCCCCGACGACGAGAACGTCAGAGGTCCTGCATGTACGCGACATGGGCGTCCAGCCCCTCCCTTCGCCGGCATGACCCGGATCAGGTTCGTACGGTCGGAGGCCGGCCAGCCTCCCTCTCAGCCCGGTACGTCCGGGCTCCCGCGAGTGCTCTACGTTGACGGTCAGCGTAACCCCCGCCCCCGACGCCCAGTAAGGGAGCCTCCGTGGCCCGATCCCTCGACGGACTCGTCCTCTTCCCCGTCGCCGACCAGGCGCCCGGTCAGGTAGGGACGCGCACCCGGTTCACGTACCACGAGGAGGACGGCCGGATCTGGGCCGAGTACGCGGGCGGGGACGTGGTCCGCGGCCATCTCGTCGGCACGCGCGCGGGGGACCGGCTCGACTTCCGTTACGTGCAGTTGAAGAGGGACGGATCGACCTCTTCCGGGCATTGCGTCTCCGCCGTCGTCGAGCTGCCCGACGGCCGCGTTCGACTGGAGGAGAGCTGGGCATGGGAGTCCCAGGAGGGCTCCGGCACCAGTGTCGTGGAGCAGCAGTCTTCCTGACGATTCGTCAGATGCGTAAGGTGATCGGGTGAGCGAGCAGATGCAGGCACAGCAGCGGGTCGTCGTGGTGGGCGCCGGGATGGCGGGGGTGCAGACCGCCGTCGCCCTGCGCGAGCAGGGCTTCACCGGCGCGGTCACCCTCATCGGGGCCGAGCCCCACCAGCCCTACGACCGCCCGCCCCTCTCCAAGGCGGTCCTCCTCGGCAAGGCCGAGGACTCCGCCTTCGACGTCGACTTCGAGGCGCTCGCCATCGAACTGCGCCTCGGCCTCGACGTGACCGGGCTGCGCGCCGACGCCCACGAGGTCGACACCGAGGCCGGGCCCGTCCCGTACGACGTCCTGGTCGTCGCCACCGGCGCCGAACCCGTCACCCTGCCCGGCACCGAGGGCGTGCCCGGGGTCCATCTGCTCCGCACCCTCGACGACGCCGCCCGCCTCAAGCCCGTCCTGGAACGGCGGCACGACATCGTGGTGGTCGGCGCCGGCTGGATCGGCGCCGAGTTCGCCACCGCCGCGCGCGAGGCGGGCTGCGCGGTCACCGTCGTCGAGGCCGCCGACCGCCCGCTCGCCGGCGCGCTGCCCGTCGAGGTCTCCGCCCCGATGGCCCGCTGGTACGAGGAGAGCGGCGCCGAACTCCTGACCCACGCGCGCGTGGACCGGATCGAACCCGGCACGGTCCACCTGGCCGACGGCCGGCGGCTGCCCGCCGACGCGGTCGTCGTCGGCATCGGCGCCCGGCCCGCCACCCGCTGGCTCGCCGGCTCCGGCATGGCCCTCGACGCCGACGGCTCCGTCACCGCCGACGACCGGCTGCGCACCTCGCTGCCCGACGTGTACGCCGTCGGCGACTGCGCCTCGTTCCCCTCCGCCCGCTACGGCGCCCGGCTCCTGGTCCACCATTGGGACAACGCGCTCCAGGGCCCCCGCACCGTCGCGGCCGACATCATCGGCGAGACCCCCGGGACCTACGACCCGGTGCCCTACTTCTGGTCCGAGCAGTTCGGCCGCTTCGTGCAGTACGCCGGACACCAGGCCGGAGACGCCGAGCTGGTCCACCGCGGCGATCCGGCCGAGCCCTCCTGGTCCGCGCTGTGGCTGCGCGACGGCGCCCTGGTCGCCCTGCTCGCCGTCGGCCGCCCCCGCGACCTGGCCCAGGGCCGCAAGCTGATCGAGTCCGCCGCGCGGCTCGACCCGGAGCGCGCCGCCGACCCGGCCGTCCCTCTGAAGGCGGCAGTCCTGTAGGCCCGACTACCGGCTGTCAGTCCGGGATGGCAGGCTTGTCCCGTGACCGAGATTGACGCAAAGACCGATGCTCTCGTCCCCGCCTGGCTCTACCTCCCCGACATCGCGGAAATGCTCGACGTCGAGGTGACGCGCGTGCGGCAGCTGGTCAAGGAGGGCCAGCTCATCGCCGTGCGCCGCGGCGAGAACAAGGCGCTCCAGGTACCCGCCGCCTTCATCGACGGCGACAAGGTGGTCAAGGGGCTCTCCGGAACCCTGACCCTCCTGAAGGACGACGGCTTCTCCGACGAAGAGATGCTGGAGTGGCTTTTCACTCCCGACCCGACCCTGCCGGGCACGCCCGCGCAGGCCCTCAGCGAGAATCGCGGCACGGAGGTGAAGCGCCGCGCCCAGGCGCTCGCCGTCTGACGCACCGAAGACACCACCAGGAGTCCCCGGGGGCCGGGCCCGCCCGGCCCCCGGGGACCACCGCACTCAACGGGGGGAAGCACCCATGTCCACGCCTCGCGCGCAGCTCGCCGACGCCCGGCTCTACCTCTGCACGGACGCCCGCCGGCGCCAGGGCGACCTGCCCGCGTTCCTCGACGCCGTGCTCTCCTCCGGCGTGGACATCGTTCAGCTGCGCGACAAGGGCATGGAGGCCGGCGAGGAGCTGGAGCACCTCGCCGTGTTCGCCGAGGCCTGCCGCCGCCACGGCAAGCTGCTCTCCGTGAACGACCGGGCCGACGTCGCCCACGCCATCGGCTCCGACGTGCTGCACCTGGGTCAGGGCGACCTCCCGGTGCCCGCCGCCCGCGCGATCCTCGGCACGGACATCCTGATCGGACGGTCCTGCCACGCCGAGTCCGAGGTGGACGCGGCCGCAGCCGAACCCGGCGTGGACTACTTCTGCACCGGCCCCTGCTGGCCCACCCCCACCAAGCCCGGGCGGTACGCCCCCGGCCTCGGTCTCGTACGCCACGCGGCCGCCCTGGAGCAGGACCGGCCCTGGTTCGCCATCGGCGGGATCGACGAGACCAACCTGGACGAGGTCCTGGACGCGGGAGCGCGCCGGATCGTGGTCGTCCGGGCGATCACCGAGGCCGACGACCCGGCCGCGGCGGCCTCCCGGCTGGCCAAGCGGGTCCGCGAGCGCCTGTAGCCCGCACCCCGGACGTCACCGTCCGGTTTGTCGTAACGTCCGAGAGGTCCACCCGTCCGCTGGGTGATGTCCAAAATCGTGTCCATTACTCGGACGCTGCTTCGTCGGCCGTGGCACCCCGTCTAACCTGCCGGTATGGCCCTTGGTACCGCTTCCACCCGCTCGGACCGCGCGCGAACGGTCCGCGACATCCTCGCCTCCGGCAGGCCTTCGTACTCCTTCGAGTTCTACGCGCCCAGGACCGAGAAGGGCGAGCGGAGCCTCTGGAACGCCCTGCGGCGGGTCGAGGCGGTCGGCCCCAGCTTCGTCTCCGTGACGTACGGCGCCGGCGGCTCGACCCGCGGCGGCACCGTCAAGGCCACCCAGAAGATCGCCGGCGACACCACCCTCACCCCTGTCGCCCACCTCACCGCCGTCGACCACTCGATCGCCGAGCTGCGCAACGTCCTCGGCCAGTACGCCGACGCCGGCATCCGCAACATGCTCGCCCTGCGCGGCGACCCGCCGGGCGACCCTCTGGGCGAGTGGATCGAGCACCCCGAGGGCGTCCGGTACGCCGCCGACCTGGTCCGGCTGATCAAGGAGTCCGGCGACTTCTGCGTCGGCGTCGCGGCCTTCCCCGAGATGCACCCGCGCTCCACCGACTGGGACACGGACATCCGTCACTTCGTGGACAAGTGCCGGGCCGGCGCGGACTACGCCATCACCCAGATGTTCTTCGACCCCGAGAACTATCTGCGGATGCGCGACAGCGCGGCGAAGGCCGGCTGCGAGACGCCGATCATCCCCGAAGTCATGCCTGTTGTGAACGTGAAGACCCTCGACCGGCTGCCCCAGCTGAGCAACGCGACCTTCCCCGCCCATGTGAAAGACCGCATCCTCGCCGTCAAGGACGATCCCGCCGCTGTACGCTCCATGGGGATCGAGTTCGCGACGGAGTTCTGCGCACGTCTGCTCTCCGAGGGTGTCCCCGGACTGCACTTCATCACGCTGAACAACTCCACCGCGACGCTGGAGATCTACGAGAATCTCGGACTGCACGTGCAGTCGTGACCGGCGTACCCGCCCCAGACCCGCGGCGGTGGCCGTAGGAGAGGGGCGGGCATGGGGTGGACGGTCCTCTACATCGCGTTCGGTGTCGTCGCGTTGTGGCTGCTGGGTGAGGTGCTCCTGCAGTACAAGGCGAGGCTGCGCTGGCGCGTGCTCGCCTTCTGCGGCTTCCTCGGAGTCGTCCTCGGCGTGCTGATGCCGTCCGTCGCGGTGATCGTCGTGGGCGCGGTGGCCTTCGCCGTCGGCCAGACCTACGTGACCCTGTCGTTCCGCCGCGGCTTCTCCACCGGGTGGGCGATCGGCGGCAGCCCCGGCGCGAGCAGGCGGCGCAAGTCCGGCGCGCCGGTCGAGGCCGGCCCCACCCTGGAGGTCAGTGACCTCTCCTACGAGCAGGCCGACCCGTCCCCCGCCGAGACCACCGCGGTCTACGAGCCCCAGCCGATGGACGAGGACACCGGCCAGTACGGCGTCTACGACACCCCGTACGGCCACGGTCACGACCACACCCAGGCGCAGCCGCAGGAGCAGCCCGCCTACGGCGCCGGATACGACGGCTACACCCCCGGGTACGAGCAGCCCGCGTACCAGAACACCTACGAGCAGCCGGCCTACGACTACGGCAGCGGCCAGCAGCAGTACGCCGCCTACTCCGACCCGTACATCGGCCCGGGGACGGACGGCCAGCAGTACGCCTCGTACGACTACGGCACGGGCCAGCAGCAGTACGCCGACCCCTACGCGCCCTCGTACGGCTACGACACCCCGCCCGGCGGCGTGTGGGTGCCCCAGCAGCGGGACAACGAGCAGCCCGCCCCGCAGCAGGGGCAGGAGCACTACGGCTACGGCAACGACCAGCAGTACCGGTACTGACCGGCCCTACCGCCCTACCGCCCTACCGCCCCACCGCTCCTGACGCGGCTCAGCGCGAACCGCGGAAGTCCGCGCCCTCCACGATCAGCCCGGCGACGAGCGCCCCCGACATCCCGGCGTGGGCGAGCCCGCCGCCGGGATGGGACCAGCCGCCCGCGAAGTACAGCCCGGGCAGCGGAGAGCGGTTGGCGGCGGGCAGGAAGGCACCCCGCCCGCCCGCGAGCGCGGGCCCCGGCACCTCGGCGGCACCGGTCTCCCGCAGGGTGTCGTCCGGCGTACGGACCTCCTGCCAGAGCAGCCGCTCGCGCAGATCGGGGACGGCCGACTCCGCGGCCGTCACCATCTCCTCGGCGATCTCCGCCCAGTCGTGCTCCGGGTACAGGTTCACCGTCGCGGTGAGGGTGACCGACTCGTGGCCGTCGTCGGGGCGCAGCGCGGGGTCGTCGGGCCGCAGCACGGTCGTGGTCGGGCGGTCCGCGGTCGCGTGGACGACCGTACGGTGCACGGCGCCCCCCTCCCGGGCCCCGCGCAGGGCCAGACAGACCGTCATCCGGCCCGTCCCGTCGGCCTGGTACCGCGGCCACTCGTCCTGGCGCTCCCAGCCCACGACGTGCTCCCGGTACAGCGCGGGTACGGGCGCGCCCGCGACGACGTGGTCCGCCTCGACGAACTCTCCGCCCGCCGGCCGGACCCCGGCCGCCCGGCCGGCCTTCTCCACCACCTCGTCGACGGCGGTGTCGAAGACGAACTCCACCCGCCGCTTCAGGCACCGCTGGTACACCGCGTCCGCGAGCGTCCGGATGCCACCGCCCACGTACCAGGTCCCGAACGTCTGCTCCATGTACGGCAGGACGGCGGCCGCCGCCGGGGCGGTGGCCGGATCGAAGCCGTAACTCCAGGCGTACGAGTCGAGGAGCGCGGCGAGCCGCGCGTCGCGCAGCTCACGGGCGCCGATCTGCGCGAGCGTGGTCGTGGGGCGGCGCAGGAGCCCCGCCTTCAGAGCGGGATAGGGCTCGCGGGCCGACGACGAGGTGTCCGTCGTCTGCGGCTCCTCCAGGAGCGGGCGGCGCGTGCGGTCCCACGCCTCGCGGGCCCGGACCAGGAAGTCGCCCCAGCGCTCGCCGGCGCCCGCGCCGAGCGCCTCGTCCAGGGCGGAGACCGTGCCCGCCCGCGAGGCGTTCGGCAGGTCCACGCGGGTGCCGTCGGCGAAGACATGACGGCTCGCCGGATCGACCTGCCTCAGCTCGACGCAGTCCTCCAGCGGCTCCTTGCCGGTCTTCACGAAGAGATCGCGGTACACCGCGGGCAGATGCAGCAGCCCGGGGCCGGTGTCGAAGCCGAACCCGTCCCGCTCGAAGCGGCGCACCGCACCGCCGTACGTCCCGCCCCGCTCGTACACCGTCACCCGGTGGCCCGCCACGGCCAGCCGGGCGGCGGTCGCCATGGCGCCGAGACCTGCGCCGATCACCACAATCCGTGCCATGTCAGCGACCTTATCGGCCGTCACCGACAGGCAGACCGGGCGCCCCGGCGGACTGTGCGGCACGGGCCCGGTCAGTAGGGCGGGACCCTCGGGACCTCCGTCGCGGCCAGGCGCCGCTCCTCCCGCCGCTGCGCCCTCCGGCGCAGGAAGCGGCGGATGCTCCGGGCGAGGACGACGAGTATCACCAGGCCGAGCAGGAGCAGGACGGCCGCGATGATCGCCGCCACCTCCGGATTGAATATGGCGAAGGTGATGATCCCGGCCACTCCGAGGTCCTCCGCCGTGCTCATGGCGATGTTGGAGAACGGCTCGGGCGAGGTGTTGATCGCCATCCGGGTTCCGGCCTTGACGAAGTGGCTCAGCAGGGCGGTGGTACCGCCCACCGCACCCGCCGCGAGCTCGGGGATCGATCCGGACTGACCGGCGAGCAGCGCGGCCACCACGGCGCCCGCCACCGGCCGGATCACCGTGTGGACCGAGTCCCAGACGGAGTCGACGTAGGGGATCTTGTCCGCCACCGCCTCGCAGAGGAACAGCACCCCGGCGACGATCAGGACGTCGGTGCGCTGCAGCGACTCGGGCACCTCGTCGGTGAGACCGGTCGCGCCGAAGATGCCGAGCAGCAGGACCACCGCGTAGGCGTTGATCCCGCTGGCCCAGCCACTGGTGAAGACGAGGGGGAGTACGGACACGCCCGTGATCGTAACCAGGTCTGAGTACCCGTACCTATACCTCCGGATGAGTAGGTACGCGGATGAGTTCCGGCCTGCGAGGACGAGAGAGTGGGAGCACGGAGGGGGCGCGGCTCCGGCACCGCCGACACGGGGTGGCGGAACGGGGTCGCGTGCCTGACGGCACGGGGGTGCAACGGGGGTTGCAGGAACGGCGGACGGCGAGGCTCGGGGGGATCGAGCCTCGCCGTCCGTCGTGTTCGCCGGCCGTGTTCGCCGGCCGTGTCCGCCGGCCGGGTTCACCGGCCGGGGCCGCCGGGCGGTCAGCGGCCGCTCACGCGTCCGTGCAGCAGCCGGGACAGCGCGCTGTGGACGTCGTCGATCGAGCGCTCCCGCTGGAAGGCCTGCCAGTCGAGTGCGGCCACCAGGACCATCCCCACCAGCGCGGCCGCGGTGAGCGGGATGTCGATCTCGTCGCTCAGCTCGCCCTCCGCGACTCCTTCGCGCAGCACGCCCTCCACCACCGCGACCGCCTGCTGGCGGACCACCAGCAGGGTCGAGTTCCAGGCCCGGTTGGTGCGCCAGAGCTCGGCCACGTACAGCTGGGTGAAGGCCGGGTAGCGGTCGATGAAGACCAGTCCCGCCCGGATCATGGCGTCGAGCGCGTCGACCCGGCTCCCGCCCCGTTCCGCGGTCTCCTCGGCCGCCGCCCGCAGGGAGGCGGTGAGGAGCCCGACGCCGTGCCGCAGCAGCTCCTCGAACAGCTCGGTCTTGCTCTTGAAGTTGTAGTAGACCGTCCCCTTGGCGACGCCCGCGCGCTCGGCGATCTCGTCCACCGTCGTCGCCGAGAAGCCCTGCTCGGCGATGAGGGTGACGGCGGCCTCGTAGAGCTTCGCGCGCGTGGCCCGGCGTCTGGTGCTGCTGCTGTCCATGGGCTCGATTCTCACAGGTCTCGCGGGTGCCGCAGGGGCGGGTTCACAAGGACAGATCGGGGTGGAGCCGGTCCAGCGTCCACACCTGCTTGCGCCGCGCGGAGACGGCCGTCAGCGCCAGCGCGCCCACCGTGAAGGCGGCCAGGACCGCGCACGCCTGCCAGACCGGTCCGATCCCGCCGCCCGAGATCAGCCGGCGCAGCGACTCGACCACGTAGCTCATCGGCAGGAACGGGTGGATCGCGTTGAAGAAGCCCGGGCTGGTCTGCACGGGGTAGGTGCCGCCGGCCGAGGTCAGCTGGAGCATCAGCACGGCCAGCACCAGGATCCGGCCCGCCGCGCCGAAGCGGGCGTTGAGCCACTGGATGATCGCGGCGAAGCAGCAGGTCACCAGGGCCAGGAAGCCGACCGTGCCGGCGGCCCTGGTCATCTGGAGACCGAGCCCCCAATGCAGGACCGACATCAGCGCGGCGACCTGGAGCAGTCCGATGGCCGCGACGGGCAGCCAGCCGGCCAGGGCGATCCGCCACGCCGAGGCCCCCGCGGCGAGCGCGCGCCGGTTGAGCGGCTGGATCAGCATGTACGCCACCATCGCGCCGACCCAGAGGGAGAGCGGGATGAAGTACGGGGCGAAGCCGGTGCCGTAGTTGGGCGCCTTGTGGAGCGACTGGGAGGCGAGCTCGACGGGGTCGGCCATGACCTCCGTACGCCGGTCGCGGTCCTGCTTGTCGTAGTCGGGGATCTTGGCGACCCCCTCCTTCAGACCGGTGGCCAGCTCGCCCGAGCCGTCGGCGAGCTTGAACAGCCCGCCGTCGAGCTCTCCCGCGCCCTTCTTGAGCTTGCCGACGCCGCTGTCGAGCTTCGCCGAGCCGGTCTTGGCGCCGGTCAGGCCGGTGTGGAGCTCGTCGGCGCCCTTGGCGACCTTCTGGGCGCCCTCGTTCAGCCTGTTGATCTTCTTGACGGCGCCTTCGAGGTCGTCGTCCAGGTGCGGGGCGTCCTTGGCGAGCTGGTTGGCCTGCTTCTGGACCGCGGCGAGCCGCTTGTCCAGCTTCTTCAGGTCGCCGTCGCTGTCCTTGGCCAGCTCGTGGAGGTCGTCGGCGATCTTGGCGACGTCGTCGGCCGAGGTCTTGGCCTCCTTGAGGACCTGGCAGGCCTTCGGGTCCGGCAGCGGGTTGTCGACGCAGCTCTTCTTGTGGAGGGCCTTGAGCTTGTCGTCCGCGACGTGGGCGGCGCTGCGGGCGATCGGGGCCCGGCGGACCACGTCGTCCAGGTCGTGGCGGACCGCGCCGGCGGCGTCGGCGACCAGCCGGGCGGTGTCGCCGATCGTCTTGCCGTTGTTCTTCAGGTACGGGCGGACCTTGTCGGCCTTTCCGTTGACCTTGTCCGCGAGCGCCTTGGTGCCGGCGGCGACCTGCCGGGAGCCGGTCTCCAGGTCGCCCGCGCCCTTGTCGAGCTTCTTCAGGCCGGAGGAGAGGTTCCCGCTTCCCGTCTTGGCGTCCTTCAGCCCGTCGGCCAGGCTCTTGGAGCCCTTCTTGGCCTTGTCCACGCCGTCCTTGAGGTCGCCGGCACCCTTGGCCGCGTCGGCGGTGGCGTCGTGGATGTCGGAGAAGGAGATGAAGATCTTGTCGAGGAAGGAGCGCGAGGACTTGGTGGAGGCGGCGGTGCGCACCTCGGAGAAGACCGTTCGCGAGATCTGCCCGACGATGTAGTTGTTGGCGTCGTTCGTACGGACCTTCAGCGCACCGGTCTCGGGTTCGTCGCCCGAGCTGGAGGCGATCCGGCTGCTGAAGTCCTCCGGCATGGTCAGCGACAGGTAGTACGTCCCGTCCTCGACGCCCTTGCGGGCCTCCTCGTCGCTCACCTGACGCCAGGCGAAGACCTTGCTGTCGAGCAGGCTCTCGGTGATGTCGTCGCCGGCATTGATCTTCTTGCCGTCGGCGGTGGCGCCCTTGTCGGCGTTGACGAGCGCGACGGGTATCCGGTCGAGCCTGCTGTACGGGTCCCAGAAGGACCAGAGGTACAGCGCTCCGTAGAGCAGCGGCAGCAGCAGGATCGCGACGAGTGCGGCGCGCGGCAGCTTCCCCCTGCCGAACCGCTTCAGCTCAAGCGCGGCCAGTTTCGGCGAGCGCATCGGCTTCCCCCTCCTCGGTCGTGTCTTCGTTCTCGGCGTCGGCGTCGGCGTCGGCGGAGGCGTCGGTCGTGTCCTCGGCCGTCGTGTCGGCGGTGTCTTCGTGGGTGGTGTCTTCGGCCGTCGCGTCCCCGGCTGTCACGTCTGCGGCGTCTTCAGTGGCGTCTTCGGCGGTGCGTGGTGCCGTGGTGACCCTCAGGGCGCCCTCGGGAGCCTCGCTGCACACGGCGAGCACCGTCGTGCCCGCGTCGGCGATCGAGCGCAGGAGCGCCCACGCCTCGGCCCGGTCGGCCGGCGAGAGCTTGAGGTCGGTGTCGTCGAGGGCGAGCAGCCGGGGCCGGCCGATGAGGGCCAGGGCCACGGACAGGCGCAGCGCCTCCAGGCGCTCCAGGTCCCGTACGGAGGTCCGCTCGCCCTTCGGCAGGGCCTCCAGGTCGAGCCCGGAGGTCTCCAGGGCCGCGTCGATCCGGGCCCGGGTGGCGGCGGCCCGCTCGCCGGGCGGTCGCAGCAGGGCGCGGACGGCGCCGTCGTAGCGGCGCTGCAGCAGGGCGCGCTCGCGCAGATGCTCGGCGACGGTGAGCGAGGGGTCGAGGTCGCTGACCCCGGGCACCGGGCCGAGCGAGCTGACCCGGCGCACGGCGGCCATCCTGCGGGGCAGCGGGTGTCCCGCGACCTCGGCGTGGCCCTCCTGCGGCTTCATCCGGCCGGTGAGCGCGAGCAGCAGGCAGGTGCGGCCCGATCCCGAGGGGCCCTCGATCGCGACGAGCGCGCCCGGTCCGGCCCGGAAGCCGACCTCGCGGAAGACCCAGCCGCGTGGTCCCTTCAGCCCGAGTCCGTCCGCGACCACGGCTGCGCCGTGCGGCTCCTCCGGGTTCGCTTCCACCGGTCCACCCCCAACTTCCCCGTTTTGAACTGACCAGTCAGTTCAAAAACTTACCCCTTGATCGTCGCTCTCGGCAAAACAGCAGGTCAGCGTGATTGTCAGTGGTGCCCTTCACGATGGACACATACGGACACAGAGCCGTCACACGACGACAGGAGGCTCGTCATGACCAGCTCCTCCGCAGCAGCCGCGCCCAGGCGCCGCCCGGGAAGCCGACCCGCCCCCGCACTGGCAGGACCACCGTCCGACGTCCACCCCGTGCTGCGCCGCTCCACGGCGCCGCCCGCCGCCCTCGACCTGCTCGCCCAGGCCCGCACCGGGCTCGACGAGGCGGCCGCCTTCGACCGGCCCAACGAGCGGTACGCCACGGCCCACCTCGCCGCCCTCCGCACCGCGGCCGCCGTGCTCGCCGTCCGGGGACGCCCCGAGACCAACCCCCGTAAACGGGCCAGGATCCGCAGCGCATGGGAAGTGCTGCCCGAGATAGCGCCCGAGCTCACCGAGTGGAGCGCCCTCTTCGCCGCCGGCGCCTCCCGCCGGGCCCGGGCCGAGGCGGGCATACCGGGCGCCGCGAGCAGCCGGGACGCCGACGACCTGATCCGGGACGCCGCGATGTTCCTGCGCCTGGTCGAGCGGCTGCTCGTCCTTCAGCCCGTACTGCCCCGTCAGACCGGTGCCGGCGAGGCCACGGGGTGAGCGGCGGTTGAGCGGGGCAGCGCGGCCGAGGCCATAGGGTGGGAGGCGTTCGTACACCGTCACCGAGGAGTCAACAGCCGTGTCGGACCCTTCCCCTGTCTTCGGTCGAGAGGCGTCGTCGCGACCGTCGCGCGCCTCCCTGCGTACGGCCGTCGTCTGGGACGTCCTCAAGGACGCCCTCGATCGCCGGGTCAAGGCCACCGGGAAGGACAGCCTGGATGTCCTCGACACGGGCGGCGGCTCCGGGAACTTCGCCGTGCCGGTGGCCCGCCTCGGTCACCGGGTCACCGTCGTCGACCCCAGCCCCAACGCGCTGTTCGCGCTGGAGCGCCGGGCTGCCGAGGCCGGCGTCGCTGAGCGGGTCAGCGGGGTCCAGGGCGACATCCGCGGCCTCTTCGACGTGGTCGGACGCGACGGCTTCGACGTGGTGCTCTGCCACGGCGTCCTGGAGTACGTGGACGACCCGGCCGAGGGCGTACGGAACGCGACCGCGGCGCTGCGGGACGGGGGCGCGCTCAGCCTGCTCGCCGCGGGTGTCGGCGGCGCGGTCCTCGCCCGCGCGCTGGCCGGACACTTCACCGAGGCCAGGAACGCGCTCAGCGACCCGGCCGGCCGCTGGGGGACCGGCGACCCGGTGCCCCGGCGGTTCACCGCGGAGCAGCTCACCGAACTGGCGGGCGCGGCCGGTCTGGACGTCGGCGCGGTGCACGGCGTGCGGGTCTTCGCCGACCTCGTCCCCGGGGTTCTCGTCGACACCGAGCCGGGTGCGGCCGAGGCGCTGCTCAAGCTGGAGGCCGCCGCGGCGGAGCTGCCCTCCTTCCATGCCATCGCCACCCAGTTGCACGTCCTGGGCGAGAAGCCCGCCTGATACCTCGGTTGCGCCGCTGATCAGCGGCGCAACCGCACATGGAGTACGCCACAGCACCTCCGGTCGCGGGCTTTGCCCCGTATGATCGGGGGACACCGTCCGGCATGACGGGCAGGTAGCCGGGGAATCAACGCCTCAGCAACCGAACCGCATGGCGGCCCGGATTGGCGAATAGGCGTTGAGGGCGGGTTTCACGGGGGCGATTCCCTGCCTATCCTGAAAGGGCCGCATCCCGGTCGCCCCCGCGACCGACGACTAGGAGGACTCCGTGCCGCTCTCGGAGCACGAGCAGCGAATGCTCGAGCAGATGGAGCGAGCGCTGTACGCCGAAGATCCCAAGTTCGCGACAGCGCTCGAGGGAAGCGGACTGCGTACGTACACCCGGCGACGGGTCTACCAGGCAGTCGCCGGCTTCCTGGTGGGTATCGCGCTCCTCATGGCTGGAATGGTCGCTCAGCAGATCTGGATCAGCGTGGTGGGGTTCCTCGTCATGCTGGGCTGCGCGGTACTGGCGGTCACCGGATGGCGCAAGGCGCCCAAACCGGGTGAGCAGCAGGCGAGTGGCGGGGCGGCGGCCGGTGGTCGTCAGACTCGGCAGCGCCGCTCGATGATGAACCGGATCGAAGAGCGGTGGCAGCGCCGCCGCGACGAGCAGCAGGGCGGCGGCCACTGACGCCGCGCTGAGGGCGCGATGCGCCCCTTCACGCAACCGAGCCCCCGCGGGCCCGCGCCACAGCGCGTCCCGCGGGGGCTCGCCCGTTCCCAAGCCCCTGCCGGGGCCGACCGTCTGTGGTCAGAGGACGGGCCGGCCGTTTGTCGCGCCCTCTGACGGGGCCAACCGTCTGTCGCGCCCAACTGACGAGGCCGACTGCCCGTGCCGCTGACGAGGCCGACTGCCCGTGCCCCTGACGGGGCCGTCCGTCTGTCGCGCCCCCTGACGGGGCCACTGTCCGTAGCCCGAGGACGGGCCGACCGTGCGTGGCCGCCCGCCCCGAAGGGCGCGGGGCCGGGACCGTCCGTGTCCTGCGGGGGGCGGGGGACGACGGCTCCGTGCCCGCGCGGTGGAGCCCCGTCCGTGCCCCGGCGGGGCATGACTGTCCCGTGAGGCCGACGGGGCTCCACCGTTCGGTGCCTCCATAGAGACAGCGGCTCCGTGGCCCGTGGGGGACACCGGCCGGTGTCCCCCACGGGCCCACGGGTCAGGGGTTCGTGCGGGTCAGTCGGCGGAGGGTGGTGGTCAGGCGGAGCGTCGCGGTCTGGCGGCGGGCGGCCCAGCGGTCCGTCAGGGCCGACCAGTCCGCCGACGCCCTCCAGATCACCCGCGCGGCCGAGCGCGGGGCCAGCAGCGCCCGCAGCCGGACCTTCCGGGACGCGGTCGCCGCGAAGCCGGAGCCGACCAGGGCCACTTCGTCCGCCAGACCCGTGCCCGGACGGGGCTGCGGGGCGTAGAGGACCTGCTCCACCGCGCGCGCCACCCGGTGCACGGCGTCGGCCGACTCGCCCTCCAGGGCGCCGAGCCGGACGATCCGCGCCGCCGTCTTCCGCGGCGTGATCGACTCGTCCGGCACCACCCCGTGGTCCCAGGCCGTGTCCACGATCTCCTGCCACGCGGCCAGCGTCCTGGCCACCGCGTCCTCGGCGGTACGGCCCGAGGAGCCGAGCCGCCGCGACCGTACCCGCCTGCGCCACAGCAGAGGCGTCAGCGGCAGCAGCACCACCACCGCCACACCCAGGCTCACCAGAACCACCGTCAGCGGATCGATCCCGCCGCCGTCCGACGAGGCACCGCCCGCCGCCGCGTCCGGTCCGCACTCGCCGAGGCGGCGCAGCTGCGGCGGGCAGCTGTCCGACGCGCTCGGCACCGCCGACGGCGCCGCGGAGGCGCCGGCCGACGGCTGCGCGGTCTCGGTCGGCGTCCCCGACGGGGACTGCCGGCGCGTGTACTCCGGCGTGAAGCCCCGCGTCGGCGTCGGCTCGAACCGGGTCCACCCCGCGCCCTCGAAGTACACCTCGGGCCAGGCGTGGGCGTCCCGGATGCCCACCGACATCGCGCCGTCGGCCTGCCGGCTGCCCGGCATGAAGCCGACCGCCACCCGCGCCGGGATCCCCAGGGTCCGCGCCATCGCCGCCATCGAGAACGAGAAGTGGACGCAGAAGCCCTCCCGCCGCTCCAGGAAGCGCGAGATCGCCTGGACGCCCGTACCGGACTCGACGTCGACGTCGTAGCGGAAGCCGCCGTCCGACGCGAACCACTCCTGCAGCTTCACGGCCCGCTCGTAGTCGTTCCGCGCGCCCTTGGTGACCTGGAGCGCCGTCGCCCGTACGTCGAGCGGCAGCGAGGCGGGGACCTTGGTGTACTCGGCACGGAGCGCGGCCGGCGCCGGCGGGGCGGCCGCCAGCTGAGCGGCCGTGGGCCGCACGTCCAGGCTGGCCACCGTGTACCGGACGTCCCGTGTGGTCTGCCCGTCGTCGCCGACGAGCATCCGCCCGGCCGGCTCGTACCGCCAGCGCCCGCCGATCTCCACCCGGGACGCCGGGTACGGCATCGGCAGCCACTTCTGCTCGTACGTCGGGGCGGCGACGAAGTTGCCCGTCACCTCGGTCGTGGCGACCTGTCCGCTCAGGCCGTCCGGCCGCGGCAGCGGCTTGGGCACGTCCTCGATCGGGCGGACGGAGGACTTCCACGACGTGCCGTCGAACTGGTCGAGCGCCACGAGCCGCAGATACATGCCGCTGGTGTCGGGCGCGTTCGTCCGGTACCGCAGCACCTCACGGTCCTCGGGCTGGCGCAGGTTGTCCTGGAGCGAGACCAGCGGGTTCACCGCCGAGATGGTCCCGCCCTTGCCGCTCTCGCCCGGCCCTCCGCCCGAGCCGCCGAACAGGCCGCCGGAGAGCGTGGGCAGCACCGCCGGCACGGCCAGCGCGACGCCCATCGCGACCACGCCGATCCGCCGGCCGGTCCGCACCGGGGCGAGCGGCCGCGCGCCCCCGGAGCCGGCCGTACCGGGCCGGCCGGCCCGCGGCGCGGCGCCGAAGACACGCCCCCACTGGGAGAGCCGGTCGCGGCTCTCCGCCAGGAGCAGCATGAGATAGCCGGAGGCCGCGAGCAGGAACCAGAGCCAGCTCGCGCCGCCCGCGGAGAGCCCCGCGGCCACCGAGTAGAGCGCGAGCAGTGGCAGACCGGCCGGGGCCGCGCTGCGGAAGGTCACCGCGAGCGTGTCCACCAGGAGTCCGATCACCAGCACGCCGCCGACCACCATCAGCCGGATGCCCGCGGTGTCCGGGGCCGGGATCGCGAAGGTCCCCACGTCGTCGACGCCCGACTGGAAGAGCGTGGCGAACCGTCCGAGGGCCTCCGGCCCCGGCAGCAGTCCGAGCAGCGCCTGCTCCCGGGCGAAGACCAGGGTCATCGCCAGCACGCTCACGACGGCCTGCGCCGTGATCGTCAGCGGTCTGGCCAGCGGCACCCGCCGGGCCAGCGCGCCGGCCCCGCTCTGCACCGCGAGAAGCAGCGCCGCCGTGAAGATCCAGTTCGCCGGCCGCACCAGCGGAAGGAGCGCGCCCGCCGCCATCAGTGTGGCGGCGTAGGCGCCCAGCGTCAGCCGCCCGAGGCCGCTCATGACCAACCTCCGTACGTGTCGCCCGCGGCGCTCTCCGCGCGGATCCCGCCCGCCTGCTGCCACAGCTCGGCGAGCCGGGCGCCCGGGGGAACGGCCAGTGCCGTCCAGCCGGCCTCCCGCAGCTGCCTCAGCCGCTCCTCGACCGCCCCGGACGCCGCGCCGCCGGAGATCCACGTGCCGGAGTCCAGGACGAAGGCCACGGCCGCGCCGCTGCGCTGCCGCATCCGGGCGGCGACCGCCGCCTGCTCCTCGTCGATGTCGCCGACGAAGGCGATCAGCAGCCCCTCGTTCCCGCCGCGCAGCACGTCGTACGCGCGCGAGAGACCGGCGCCGTCGGAGTGGTCCACGACGGCGAGGGTGTCCATCATCAGCCCGGCCGCCTCGGCCGAGTCGTGCGTCGTACCGGCGAAGCCCTCGGCGCCCTCGCCGGGCACCGCGGTGCCCGTGTCGGTGAGGAGCCGTACCGAGAAGCCCCGCTCCAGCATGTGCACCAGCGCGGAGGCCGCTCCGGAGACCGCCCACTCGAAGGCCGAGTCCGGCCCGGCGCCCTCGTAGGCGATGGCCCGGGTGTCGAGCAGCACCGTGCAGCGGGCCCGCTGCGGCTGCTCCTCACGGCGCACCATCAGCTCGCCGTAGCGCGCGGTGGACCGCCAGTGGACCCGGCGCAGGTCGTCGCCGTGGCGGTAGGTGCGGGGGATCACGTCGTCGTCGCCGGCCAGCGCCAGCGAGCGCAGGCTGCCGTCGCCGTACCCCGCCGCCTCGCCGGTCAGCTTCACCGGCGGCAGCGGCTCGGTCCGGGGGACCACGGTCAGGGTGTCGTACGCGCTGAAGGAACGCGTCAGCTCGCACAGGCCGAACGGATCGTTCAGCCGCAGCTGGAGCGGGCCCAGCGGGAAGCGGCCGCGCAGGTCGGAGCGGACCCGGTACGACACCTCGCGCCGGCCGCCCGCCTCGACCCGGTCCAGGACGAACCGGGGCCTCGGCCCGAGCATGTACGGGACGTGGTCCTGGAGCATGAGCAGCCCGGTGGGCAGCCGGGAGACGTTGTCCATCCGCAGGTGGACGCGAGCCTCCGAGCCGACCGGCACCCGCTGCGGGGAGAGCCGGCGGCTGCCGGCGACCCGGTAACGGGTGCGGTGGAGCACCACGGCGCAGAGCAGCGGCAGCACCGCGAGCAGCAGCCCGACGCGCAGCAGGTCGCCCTGGCCGAGGACGAAGGCGCAGATCGCGGCGGCGACACCGGCGGCGAGGAAGGACCGGCCGCGCGTGGTGAGTCCGCTCAGGGCTGCCCGCAGACCGCCCCGGTCGTCACCACCCGCGCGAGCGCCCAGGTCGTCTCCCCGCTGCCCCTCAGACGTGGCAGCGGTCGTCATCACAGCGGCCGAACGCCGGGCTGCTGGTGGCCGAAGTGCGGGCCGGCGGGCGGCGCGGTGGCCGGGACGGGCGTGCGCTGCAGGATGTCGAGGACGACCTGCTCCGCCGTACGCCGGTTCAGCTGGGCCTGCGCCGTCGGGAGCAGCCGGTGCGCGAGGACCGGAACGGCCAGCGCCTGGAGGTCGTCCGGCAGGACGTACTCGCGGCCGCTGAGCGCCGCGGAGGCCTTGGCGGCACGCAGCAGGTGGAGCGTGGCGCGCGGGGAGGCGCCGAGTCTCAGGTCCG
Organism: Streptomyces sp. NPDC127129; assembly: GCF_042671585.1. NCBI lineage: Bacteria > Bacillati > Actinomycetota > Actinomycetes > Kitasatosporales > Streptomycetaceae > Streptomyces > Streptomyces sp. NPDC127129. The sequence continues at coordinate 355,383 of NZ_JBHXTV010000003.1, read as the reverse complement.
GGTGGGTTCTGGTCGCGGCGACGACGTCCACGGCGTACCGGCGCACGGAGTCGGCGACATGGACGGCCCGCACCGCGTCGATCAGCTTGACGATGTCGTGGGCGTGGGCGACCGGCTGCAGGTCGTCCAGCGGGTTGACCGCGCCGTGGACGCCGAGCATCTGGAGCTCGGCCTCGGCACTGGGGTAGCCGATCGAGACGCGCGCCATGAAGCGGTCGCGCTGGGCCTCGGGGAGCGGGTACGTGCCCTCCATCTCCACCGGGTTCTGCGTGGCGACGACCATGAACGGGCTCGGCAGCTCGTACGTCTGCCCGTCGACCGTGACCTGCCGCTCCTCCATGGACTCCAGGAGCGCGGACTGGGTCTTCGGCGAGGCGCGGTTGATCTCGTCGCCGATCACGATCTGGGCGAAGATCGCGCCCGGTTTGAACTCGAAGTCCCGCCGCTGCTGGTCGAAGATCGACACGCCGGTGATGTCCGACGGCAGCAGGTCGGGCGTGAACTGGATACGGCGCACCGAACAGTCGATGGACCGCGCCAGCGTCTTGGCCAGCATCGTCTTGCCGACGCCGGGGACATCCTCGATCAGAAGATGTCCCTCGGCGAGCAGCACGGTCAGCGAAAGCCGTACGACCTCAGGCTTGCCCTCGATCACACCCTCCACCGACCTGCGGACGCGCTCCGCTGTGGTGGTCAGATCTGTGAGGCTCGCTCGATCGTCATAGGTCGTCACCCGGCCCTCCTCGGCCCCTCCGAAACACACCGACACCTGCCCCCGCGGTTCTTTGCGGGGGGTGTCACCCGAGCATTCTTGTTGCCCTTGCCGGGTTGTGTCACTCGCCTGTGGACAAGTGGGAGCGTTATGCCGGGGTTTGCCATGTTGCGCCCTGCGGATCAGGCGGGGTCGATCTCGCGGAGCAGACCGGTGGTCACGTCGAAGACGAACCCGCGGACATCGTCGGTGTGCAGCAGGAACGGCGAGGTCCGCACGCGCTGCATGGACTGCCGGACGTCCTGCTCGACGTCCCGGAAGGCCTCTACGGCCCAGGCCGGCCGCTGACCGACCTCCATCTCCAGTTCGTGCCGGAAGTCCTCGGTGAGCGACTCCAGACCGCAGCCGGTGTGGTGGATGAGCACCACGCTGCGGGTCTTGAGCGCGCGCTGGCTGATCGTGAGCGAGCGGATCACGTCGTCGGTGACGACGCCGCCCGCGTTGCGGATGGTGTGACAGTCGCCGAGTTCCAGGCCGAGCGCGGCGTGGAGGTCGAGACGGGCGTCCATGCAGGCGACCACGGCCACATTCAGCACGGGTCGCGCGTCCATGCCCGGATCGGTGAAGCCGGCGGCGTACCGCTCGTTGGCCTCGACGAGTCGGTCGGTGACCGTGCCGGGGGTCCGTATCACGTCGGCGGAAGGGTGCGCAGAGGTCGACATGTCTACGACGGTAGTGGTCACGGGCGCTCATGGCCCGCTGTGAGAGCGGACAAAGAACGTCAATGAGCCTTGTTGTGAGGTAACCCACAGGCAGGGGAGGAGGGGGCCCATTCGGGTGAGTCATCCTGAATGCCCCGCTCCGGCCGAAGCCCCGTGCGACGCGCCAGCCGGTTGATTGACCGCCACGGCCAGTGGACTAAAGTGACGCGAAGTTCACGGAGACATTGAGCGATTTCCGCGCTTTCTCCCCCGCGTGCGCGGCGGATGCGTAGCGGCCGCGCCGAATCTGAGCCGAATTCTGAGAGGGCGCAATTGAGCAACGACCGACACGTCCCGGTGATGCTCCAGCGGTGCCTGGACATGTTGGCCCCCGCCCTGGAGCGCCCCGGCGCGGTCGTCGTCGACTGCACCCTCGGCCTCGGCGGCCACAGCGAGGCGCTGCTCGCGCGGTTCCCCGAGGCACGTCTGGTCGCACTCGACCGGGACAAGGAGGCGCTGCGGCTCTCGGGCGAACGGCTCGCCCCGTACGGTGAGCGCGCGACGCTCGTCCACGCGGTCTACGACGAGCTGCCCGAGGTCCTCGACCGGCTCGGCATCCCGCGCGTCGACGGCATCCTCTTCGACCTGGGCGTCTCCTCCATGCAGCTCGACGAGGCCGACCGGGGCTTCGCCTACGCGCAGGACGCCCCGCTCGACATGCGCATGGACCAGACGACCGGCATGAGCGCGGCGGAGGTCCTCAACACCTACCCGGCCGGCGAGCTGGTCCGGATCCTGCGGGCGTACGGCGAGGAGAAGCAGGCCAAGCGGATCGTCTCGGCGATCGTGCGCGAGCGCGACAAGGAGCCGTTCACCAGCAGCGCCCGCCTGGTCGAGCTGATCCGCGACGCGCTGCCGCAGGCGGCCAAGCGCACCGGCGGCAACCCGGCCAAGCGCACCTTCCAGGCCCTGCGCATCGAGGTGAACGGCGAGCTGACCGTCCTGGAGCGGGCGATCCCGGCGGCGGTGAAGGCGCTCGCCGTGAGCGGCCGGATCGCGGTCCTGTCGTACCACTCCCTGGAGGACCGCCTGGTCAAGCAGGTCTTCGCGGCGGGCGCGGCGAACACCGCGCCGCCCGGCCTCCCGGTGGTCCCCGAGCAGTACCAGCCCCGGCTGAAGCTGCTCACCCGAGGCGCCGAACTCCCCACCGAGGAGGAGATCGCCGAGAACCGCCGAGCCGCCCCGGCCAGGCTCCGGGGGGCGCAGCGCATCCGGGAGGACGCACTGTGACCGCCGGGGCGTGTCGCACCACCACCCCGCGCGAGGCGCCCGGCGCAGCCACGGCTCCGCGCCTCGTGGGCGGGGAAGAAGCTCACGGAAGCGAGCGGGCATGACGACGAAGGGGCCGCTCAAAGGGCGGGCGGCGCGGCTCGGGCGGCTCATGCCCTCGGGGCCCAGCACCGCCGCCCGTACCCCCTTCGTCCTTCTTGTCGTGGTGCTCCTCGGCGGCGGTCTCATCACGCTCCTGCTGCTCAACTCCGCCCTCAACCAGGGCTCCTTCAAGCTGCGTGACCTCAAGAACCGCACCACCGAGCTGACCGACGAGGAGCAGGCCCTCCAGCGCGACGTGGACGACTACTCGGCGCCCGACGCACTGGAGCGCAGGGCCCGGGAGCTCGGCATGGTCCCCGGCGGCAGCCCCGCCTTCCTCGACCCGAGCGGCAAGGTCCTCGGCGAGCCCTCCGAGGCGACGGCCGAGCCGAAGCCGCCGCCCGCCCCGAAGCCCGACGCGGCTCCGCCGGGCACGAACCCGGCGACGAGCGCCCCCTCCGGCACCGCCACGACGGCCACGCCTTCCGGCGCGACCTCCGCGGAGCCGCCGGAGACACCAGAGGCGCCCGAGACGACGCAGAAGACGACCGCGCCCGCCCCGACGACCTCCGGCAGGTGACCGCAGTGCCCCCCAAGGAGCCCCCGCGCCGCCGGGTCCCCGGCCCCGCCGGGCCCGCGCGCCCCGCCCGTCCCCGGCCCGCCGCCGCACGCTCCGGTGACGCACGCTCCGGCGGCGCCCCGCGCAGGCCCGCTCCCCGGCCTCCCGCACGGCCCAAGGTGCGCACCATCCGGCTCGGCAGCCCGAAGCCCCGGCTGCGGCTCGTCTCGCTCGGCCTGACCCTCGTGATGCTGGTGTTCGTCGTCCGCCTGCTCCAGGTGCAGGCCGTCGACGCGAGCGCCCTCGCCGCGAAGGCCGAGGCGCACCGCTACCAGGAGTACACGCTCTCCGCGGAGCGCGGCGAGATCACCGACCGCTCCGGGATCGCGCTGGCCGCCAGCGTCGACGCGTACGACATCACCGCCGACCCCAAGCTCTTCACCCCCGAGGAGAGCAAGGTCCAGGACGCCCCCGAGCAGGCCGCCGCGCTCCTCGCGCCGCTCCTGGGCAAGGAGCCCGCGGACCTGGCGAAGAAGCTGCGCACCCCCAAGTCCCGCTACACCCTGCTGGCCCGCAAGCAGACCCCGCAGGTCTGGAACCAGATCAAGGACCTCAAGAAGGTCTACGGGCAGAAGTCCAAGCCCTCCGAGGGCGGCAACGGCGTCAACCTGCTCGGCGGCATCCTGAGCGAGCCCAGCAGCAAGCGCGTGTACCCCAACGGCGAGCTCGCCGCCGGAATACTGGGGTACGTCAACGCCGAGGGGCGGGGCGGCGGCGGTCTGGAGTCGATGCTCGACAAGGAACTCGCGGGCCAGGAGGGCAAGATCAGGTTCGCCGAGTCCGGCGGCCGCCAGGTGCCCACCGCGGGCTCCCGGGGGACCCCGGCCGTACCCGGCTCCGACATCGAGCTGACCATCGACCGGGACATCCAGTGGGCCGCCCAGCAGGCCATCACCGAGCAGGTGAAGAAGTCCAAGGCGGACCGCGGCTACGTCATAGTGCAGAACACGAGGACCGGCGAGGTCCTGGCCATGGCCAACGCCCCCGGCTTCGACCCCAACGACCTCTCCGCGGCCAACTCCGCCGCGATGGGCAACGCGGCCCTGCAGGACGCCTACGAGCCCGGCTCCACCAGCAAGGTCATGTCCATGGCCGCCGTCCTGGAGGAGGGCGTGGCGACCCCCGGCACCCACGTCGTCGTCCCCAACCGGCTGCACCGCGGCGACCGCCTCTTCAAGGACGACATCAACCACCCCACCTGGTACCTGACGCTCAACGGAGTCCTCGCCAAGTCGAGCAACATCGGCACGATCCTGGCCACCGGCCAGCTCGGCAGGACGCAGGCCGAGTCCAACCAGGTCCTCCACTCCTACCTGCGCAAGTTCGGCATCGGCAGCCCCACCGGGCTCGGCTACCCGGGCGAGACTCCGGGCATCCTCGCCAAGCCCCGGAACTGGTCGACCTCGCAGCAGTACACGATCCCCTTCGGCCAGGGGCTCTCGATCAACGCCATGCAGGCGACCTCGGTCTACTCGACCATCGCCAACGGCGGCGTACGGATCGAGCCCACCCTCGTCCGCGGCACCAAGGGACCCGACGGCCGCTTCACTCCGGCGCCCGCGCCGAAGGAGACACGGGTGGTCAGCGAGAAGACGGCCAAGACCCTCGCCACGATGCTGGAGTCCGTGGTCGAGGACCGGGAGGGCACCGGCACCAAGGCCCGGATCCCCGGCTACCGCGTCGCGGGCAAGACCGGAACGGCCAACCGGGTCGACCCCGAACGCGGCGGCTACCACGGGTACACCGCCTCGTTCGCGGGCTTCGCACCCGCCGACGACCCGCAGATCACGGTGTACTGCGCCATCCAGAACCCCACCAAGGGCAGCTACTTCGGCGGCCAGATCTGCGGCCCCATCTACAAGGAGGTCATGGAGTTCGCCCTCAAGACACTCCACGTGGCCCCGACGGGCAGCGAGCCCGCCCGACTGCCGGTCATCTTCAAGGACAGCGAGTGACACCCCGGGAGCACCAGTGAGCACGATCACCCCCGATTCCGGGAACCGGAAATCGAACTCCGGCGACGCCCCGGCCTCTTTTGGCCCCGCGGCGGGTGGGCCCGGTACGCTCACCGCCGTGCCACACGCTGATCAGTACCGAACCGCCCCGCCCCGCCCGGAGCAGGCCCGCCCGACACCCCTGGGCGACCTGGCCTCCCGGCTCGGGACCGAGACGCCCGGCGACGCCGCCGTCACGGGCATCACCCACGACTCGCGGGCGGTACGGCCCGGCGACGTGTACGCGGCCCTCCCCGGCGCCCGGCTGCACGGCGCCGACTTCGCCGCCCAGGCCGCCGGCCTCGGCGCCGCCGCGATCCTCACCGACCCCTCCGGCGCCGAACGCGCCGCCGCGACCGGCCTGCCGGTCCTGGTCGTGGAGAACCCGCGCGGCCGGATGGGCGAGCTCGCCGCCGAGATCTACGGCCGGCCGGGCGAGGACCTCCTCCAGATCGGCATCACCGGCACCTCGGGCAAGACCACCACGGCCTACCTCGTGGAGGGCGGCCTCAAGGCGGCCGGGCGCACGAGCGGCCTCATCGGCACCGTCGAGATGCGGATCGGCGACGAGCGCATCAAGTCGGAGCGTACGACCCCCGAAGCCACCGACCTCCAGGCCCTGTTCGCGGTGATGCGCGAACGCGGGGTGGAGGCGGTCGCCATGGAGGTCTCCAGCCACGCCCTCGTGCTCGGCCGGGTCGACGGCTGCGTCTTCGACGTCGCCGTCTTCAACAACCTCAGCCCGGAGCACATGGAGTTCCACTCCGGCATGGAGGACTACTTTCAGGCCAAGGCGCAGCTCTTCACTCCGGAGCGCAGCAGGCGCGGCGTGGTCAACCTCGACGACGCCTACGGCCGCCGGCTCGCCGGGGAGGCCGGCGTCCCCGTCGTCACCTTCTCCGCCGAGGGCCACCCGGACGCCGACTGGCGCGCCGAGGCCGTCGAGATCGGCTCCCACGGCTCCACGTTCACGGTCGTCGGGCCCGAGGGCGAGCGGATCTCCGCCGCCGCGCCGCTGCCCGGCCCGTTCAACGTCGCCAACACCCTGGCCGCGATCGTCACCCTGGCCGTCGCCGGGATCGACCCGCAGACCGCCGCCGACGGCGTCGCCGCCGTCCCCGGCGTCCCCGGCCGGCTGGAGCGCGTCGACGCCGGCCAGCCGTACCTCGCGGTCGTCGACTACGCCCACAAGACGGACGCCGTCGAATCGGTCCTGCGCTCGCTGCGCAAGGTCACCGAGGGGAAGGTGCACATCGTCATCGGCTGCGGCGGCGACCGGGACACCACCAAGCGCGGCCCGATGGGGGCCGCGGCGGCCCGTCTCGCCGACACCGCCGTACTGACCTCCGACAACCCCCGTTCCGAGGACCCGCTCGCGATCCTCGCCGCGATGCTCGCCGGCGCCGCCGAGGTGCCCGCCCACGAGCGCGGCGACGTCCTGGTCGACGCCGACCGCGCGGCGGCCGTCGCCGCGGCCGTGGCCCGCGCCCGGCCCGGCGACACCGTGCTCGTCGCCGGCAAGGGCCACGAGCAGGGCCAGGACATCGCCGGTGTGGTCCGCCCGTTCGACGACCGCCAGGTCCTGCGCGAAGCGATTGAACGCAGCCTCAAGAACAGTCAGGGATAAGTTGTGATCGCCCTCTCCCTCGCCGAGATCGCCGAAATCGTCGGCGGGCAGTCGTACGACATACCGGATCCGGCCGTCCGGATCACCGGTCCCGTCGTCATCGACTCCCGTGAGGTGAAGCCCGGCAGTCTGTTCGCCGCCTTCGCCGGCGAACAGGTCGACGGCCACGACTACGCGGCCCGCGCCGTCGAGGCGGGCGCGGCAGCCGTGCTGGCCGCCCGCCCCGTCGGCGTACCCGCCATCGTCGTGGACGACGTCCAGTCGGCCCTCGGCGCCCTCGCCCGCGCCGTCGTCGAACGCCTCGGCACCGATGTCGTCGCGCTGACCGGCTCGGCCGGCAAGACCTCCACCAAGGACCTGATCGCCCAGGTCCTCGACCGCCACGCCCCCACCGTGTGGACGCCCGGCTCGCTCAACAACGAGATCGGGCTGCCGCTGACGGCGCTGCGCGCGAGCGACGAGACCAAGCACCTGGTCCTCGAGATGGGCGCCCGCGGCATCGGTCACATCCGCTACCTCACCGGACTGACCCCGCCGCGCATCGGACTCGTCCTCAACGTGGGCACCGCCCACATCGGCGAGTTCGGCGGCCGCGAGCAGATCGCCCAGGCGAAGGGCGAACTCGTGGAGGCGCTTCCCCCGGCCGACGAGGGCGGCGTGGCCGTCCTCAACGCCGACGACCCGCTCGTCCGGGCCATGGCCGAGCGGACCCGGGCGCGCGTGACGCTCTTCGGAGAGTCGGACGAAGCGGTCGTACGTGCCGAGAATGTCCGTCTCACAGCGAACGGACAGCCCTCTTTCAAGCTTCACACACCCACCGGGTGCAGTGACGTGACCTTGCGCCTGTACGGTGAGCACCACGTGTCGAACGCGCTCGCCGCGGCCGCCGTCGCCCATGAGCTGGGCATGCCCGTCGAGGAGATCGCCACCGCGCTCTCGGAGGCGGGCACCCTGTCGCGCTGGCGCATGGAGGTCACCGAGCGTCCGGACGGCGTGACGATCGTCAACGACGCCTACAACGCGAACCCCGAGTCCATGCGAGCCGCTCTGCGCGCGCTCGCGGCCATGGGCCGGGCCGCACAGGCCCAGGGGGGCCGGACGTGGGCGGTGCTCGGCAAGATGGCCGAGCTCGGAGACGCATCGCTCGCCGAGCACGACGCGGTCGGACGGCTCGCCGTCCGGCTCAACGTCAGCAAGCTCGTGGCAGTAGGGGACAGGGAAGCGTCCTGGCTGCAACTGGGCGCATATAACGAGGGTTCGTGGGGTGAGGAGTCGGTGCACGTGTCCGACGCGCAGGCGGCTGTCGACCTGTTGCGCAGAGAGCTGCGCCCGGGGGATGTCGTCCTTGTGAAGGCTTCCAGGTCTGTCGGTCTTGAGCAGGTCGCCCTGGCGCTGCTCGACTCCGAGAGCGAGGTCACGGGCCGATGAGGCAGATCCTCTTCGCGGGAGCCATCGGGCTCTTCCTGACCCTGATCGGCACCCCGCTGCTCATCAAGCTCCTTGCCCGCAAGGGGTACGGGCAGTTCATCCGCGACGACGGCCCGCGCGGCCACGCCGGGAAGAAGGGCACGCCCACCATGGGCGGTATCTCCTTCATCCTGGCCACGCTCATCGCGTACGCGCTCGCCAAGGTCATCACCGGTGAGGACCCGACGTACTCGGGTGTGCTCGTCCTCTTCCTGATGGCCGGCATGGGCCTCGTCGGCTTCCTCGACGACTACATCAAGATCGTCAAGCAGCGTTCGCTGGGCCTGCGCGCCAAGGCGAAGATGGCCGGCCAGCTGATCGTCGGCATCGCCTTCGCCGTGCTCTCCCTGCAGTTCGCGGACCTGCGCGGGCTCACCCCCGCCTCCACGAAGCTCTCCTTCATCACCGACTTCGGCTGGGCCATCGGGCCGGTGCTGTTCGTGGTCTGGGCGCTCTTCATGATCCTGGCCATGTCCAACGGCGTGAACCTGACGGACGGTCTGGACGGCCTGGCCACCGGCGCGTCGGTGATGGTCTTCGGCGCGTACACGTTCATCGGCCTGTGGCAGTTCCAGGAGTCCTGCGCCAACGCGGTCACCCTGACCAACCCCAACGCCTGCTTCGAGGTACGCGACCCGCTCGACCTCGCGGTCGTCGCCTCCGCCCTCATGGGTGCCTGCTTCGGCTTCCTGTGGTGGAACACCTCGCCGGCCAAGATCTTCATGGGTGACACCGGCTCGCTGGCCCTCGGCGGCGCGCTCGCCGGTCTCGCCATCTGCTCCCGTACCGAGCTGCTGCTCGCCCTGCTCGGCGGCCTGTTCGTGCTGATCACCATGTCGGTGGTCATCCAGGTCGGCTCGTTCAAGATGACCGGCAAGCGCGTCTTCCGGATGGCCCCGCTCCAGCACCACTTCGAACTCAAGGGGTGGTCGGAGGTCCTGGTCGTCGTCCGGTTCTGGATCATCCAGGGCATGTGCGTCATCGTGGGCCTGGGCCTCTTCTACGCGGGATGGGCATCCGAAAAGTGAGCTGGAACGGCAAGAGGGTCACCGTCGCGGGTCTCGGGGTCTCCGGGATCCCGGCCGCCCGGGCCCTGCACGGCCTGGGCGCCGTCGTGACCGTCGTCAACGACGGCGACGACGCGCGGTCCCGGGCGCAGGCCGAGGAGCTGCGGGCCGAGGGGATCACCGTCCGCCTCGGCGACGGCGACACCCTGCCGGAGGGCAGCGAACTGGTCGTCACCGCCCCCGGCTGGCGGCCCGACAAGCCGCTCTTCGCGGCCGCCGCGGAGGCGGGCGTGGAGGTCTGGGGCGACGTCGAGCTCGCCTGGCGTCTGCGTGGCCCTGATGCCGCTCCCTGGCTCGCCGTGACCGGCACCAACGGCAAGACCACGACCGTGCGGATGCTCGCCTCGATCCTCCAGGCCGCGGGGCTGCGGACCGCCGCCGTCGGGAACATCGGGGTCTCCCTCCTCGACGCCGTCCTCGGCGAGGAGACGTACGACGTCCTCGCCGTCGAGCTCTCCAGCTACCAGCTCCACTGGGCCCCGAGCCTGCGGGCCCACTCGGCCGTGGTGCTCAACCTGGCGCCCGACCACCTCGACTGGCACGGAACCATGGAGGCGTACGCCGCCGACAAGGGCCGGATCTACGAGGGCAACACCGTGGCCTGCGTCTACAACGTGGCCGACAAGGTCACCGAGGACCTGGTCCGCGAGGCGGACGTCGAGGAGGGCTGCCGGGCCATCGGCTTCACCCTCGGCACCCCCGGCCCGTCCCAGCTCGGCGTCGTCGAGGGCATCCTCGTCGACCGGGCCTTCGTCGAGAACCGGCAGAAGCAGGCCCAGGAGCTCGCCGAGGTCGCGGACGTCCAGCCGCCGGCCCCGCACAACATCGCCAACGCGCTCGCCGCGGCCGCCCTCGCCCGCGCCTTCGGCGTGGAGCCGAAGGCCGTACGGGACGGGCTGCGGGCCTTCCGGCCCGACCCGCACCGCATCGAACTGGTCGAGGAGATCCAGGGCGTCGTCTACGTCGACGACTCCAAGGCGACCAACACCCATGCCGCGGAAGCCTCGTTGGCGGCCTACGACCCGATCGTCTGGATCGCCGGCGGCCTCGCCAAGGGTGCCGCCTTCGACGAGATCGTCGCCAACTCGGCGAAGCGCCTGCGCGGGGTCGTCCTCATCGGCGCCGACCGGACGCTGATCCGCGAAGCCCTGGCGCGACACGCCCCGGAAGTACCGGTCGTGGACCTCGACCGGACCGACACTGGGGCGATGTCCGCGGCGGTCGAGGAGGCGTCCCGGCTCGCGCGGCCGGGCGACACGGTCCTGCTGGCCCCGGCCTGCGCCTCGATGGACATGTTCACCAATTACAACAAGCGGGGCGAGGCCTTCGCGGACGCCGTCCGCGCCCTCGCCGCGGCCGGGCGCGACTGACCTGACCAGCAAGGAGGTCCGGCAGCGCCGGGCACGACTGGAGGGGACAGCGACCATGCCGAGCAGAACCGCCGGGACCCGCCGGCCCTCCGCCGTCCGCGGTGGAGGCCGCGTTCCCGCGCCGCCGCGCGCCTCCCGCGCCGGCGGCGTACGGCGGATGTACGAGCAGGCGCGGCGGGCCTGGGACCGGCCGCTCACCGCGTACTACGTCATCCTCGGCGCGGCCCTGCTCATCACCGCGCTCGGCCTGGTGATGGTCTACAGCGCCTCGATGATCACGGCGCTCCGGTACGACCTCGTGCCCTCGTACTTCTTCCGCAAGCAGTTCTTCGCCGCCGCCCTCGGCGCGGTGCTGCTCCTGGTGGCCTCCCGGATGCCGGTGAAGCTGCACCGGGCGCTCGCGTACCCGATCCTCGTCGGCGCGGTCTTCCTGATGGTGCTCGTGCAGATCCCGGGGATAGGGCGGGCGGTCGGCGGCAACCAGAACTGGATCTCGCTGGGCGGCCCCTTCATGCTGCAGCCCAGCGAGTTCGGCAAGCTGGCGCTCATCCTGTGGGGTGCCGACCTGCTGGCCCGCAAGCAGGACATGAAACTGCTCACGCAGTGGAAGCACATGCTCGTGCCGCTGGTGCCCGCGGCGTTCCTGCTGCTCGGGCTCATCATGCTCGGCGGGGACATGGGCACGGCGATCGTGCTGACCGCGATCCTCTTCGGGCTGCTGTGGACGGCCGGCGCGCCCACCAGGCTCTTCGTCGGTGTGCTGGCGGTGGCCGGAGCCATCGGTTACCTGCTGATCACGACCAGCGACAACCGGCTGAAGCGGTTCGCCTGCATCGGTGCCACCGACCCCGGCGGAGAGGGCGCGCCCTGTCTCCAGGCAGCCCACGGGATCTATGCTCTGGCCTCGGGCGGATGGTTCGGTTCCGGTCTGGGTGCCAGTGTGGAAAAATGGGGCCAACTACCCGAAGCGCACACCGACTTCATCTTCGCCGTCACCGGGGAGGAACTGGGTCTGGCGGGGACGCTGTCGGTACTCGCCCTGTTCGCGGCTCTAGGCTATGCGGGTATCCGCGTGGCCGGACGCACGGAGGACCCCTTCGTGAGGTACGCCGCGGGAGGTGTGACCACGTGGATCACGGCCCAGGCCGTGATCAACATCGGTGCGGTGCTCGGTCTGCTGCCGATCGCCGGGGTCCCGCTCCCGCTGTTCTCCTACGGAGGGTCGGCCCTGCTGCCGACCATGTTCGCCGTCGGGCTCCTCATCGCCTTCGCGCGACAGGAACCCGCCGCGAAAGCGGCCCTGGCCATGCGGCGCCCCGGCTGGGGTAGGCGGGCCGGGGTGAGATGGAAGTCGATGCGACGGCGCGTCAAGAAGCGTCCGTCCGGAGAGCGGTGAATTTCGGTGCATGTCGTACTCGCCGGTGGGGGGACCGCCGGCCACATCGAGCCCGCGCTCGCCCTCGCGGACGCCCTGCGCAGGCAGGACCCGAGCGTGGGCATCACGGCGCTCGGCACGGAGAAGGGCCTGGAGACCCGACTCGTCCCCGAGCGGGGCTACGAGCTGGCGCTCATCCCTGCCGTGCCGCTGCCACGCAAGCCCACCCCTGAGCTGATCACCGTCCCCGGACGGCTGCGCGGCACCATCAAGGCGGCCGAGCAGATCCTGGAGCGCACCAAGGCGGACTGTGTGGTCGGCTTCGGCGGCTACGTGGCCCTGCCCGGCTATCTCGCGGCCAAGCGCCTCGGAGTGCCGATCGTGGTCCACGAGGCCAACGCCCGGCCGGGCCTGGCCAACAAGATCGGCTCGCGGTACGCGGCCGGGGTCGCCGTCGCCACGCCGGACTCCAAGCTCCGCAACGCCCGTTACATCGGCATCCCGCTGCGGCACACGATCGCCACCCTCGACCGGGCCCGGGTCCGGCCCGAGGCGCGCGCCGCCTTCGGTCTCGACCCGAACCTGCCGACGCTGCTCGTCTCCGGCGGCTCGCAGGGCGCACGCCGACTCAACGAGGTCGTCCAGCAGATCGCGCCGGTGCTCCAGCGCTCCGGCATCCAGATCCTGCACGCGGTCGGCCCGAAGAACGAAGTGCCGCGTGTCGACAACATGCCCGGGATGCCGCCGTACGTCCCGGTACCGTACGTGGACCGGATGGATCTCGCGTACGCGGCGGCGGACATGATGCTCTGCCGCGCGGGCGCGATGACCGTCGCCGAACTCTCCGCCGTCGGGCTGCCCGCCGCATACGTCCCGCTGCCCATCGGCAACGGCGAACAGCGGCTCAACGCCCAGCCGGTGGTCAAGGCGGGCGGCGGACTGCTCGTCGACGACGCGGAGCTGTCGCCGCAGTGGGTGCAGGGCAACGTCCTGCCCGTTCTGGCCGATCCGCACCGGCTGTACGAGATGTCCCGCGCCGCCGCCGAGTTCGGCCGCAGGGATGCCGACGACCTGCTCGTCGGCATGGTGTACGACGCGATCGCCGCGCGCTGAGGCGAGCGCGCCTCACAGGGATGGAGAGAGGGCGTGACCGGACCGACGACCGCGGAGAAGCGCGGCACACGCGAACCGAAGGGGTCGTCGGAACGGCCGGCGGGGACGGGCGCCCGGGACGGTGGATTCCGGGTGCCCGGGCCGCGGGTCCTGCTGGCCGCGCTCGTCCTCGTCCTGGTCGGGTCCGGCACGGTCTGGGCGCTCTACGGCTCGTCCTGGCTGCGCCTGGAACGCGTGTCGATCTCCGGAACACGGATTCTGACACCCCGTGAGGTGGAGACGGTCGCCTCCGTGCCGGTCGGATCCCCGCTCGTCTCCGTCGACACCGACGCCATCGAGGCGCGACTGCTGCGGGAACTGCCCCGTATCGACGCGGTCGAGGTCACTCGGTCCTGGCCGGATGGAATCGGTCTGAAAGTGACGGAACGGAAGCCGGTCCTGGTGGTGGAAAAGGGCGGAAAGTTCACGGAAGTGGACTCCACCGGAACACGATTCGCCACCGTGGACAAAGCGCCCCCGGGCGTACCCGAACTCGTCCTGAAGGCCGTCTCCGCACCCAGCCTGCGCCGCTTCGACGAGGACCGGCTCCTGCTGGAGGCGGTGGGCGTGACGGGCGAACTCCCCGAGAAAATCGCCCGGGACACTCGTGTCGTCGAGATCACCTCGTACGACTCCATCACTCTGGAGCTCAGCGGCGGCCGTACGGTCTTCTGGGGCAGCGGCGAGGAGGGTGCCGTCAAGGCCCGCGTGCTCACCGCCCTCATGAAGGCGACGCCCAAAGCGGGGCACTTCGATGTAAGCGCCCCCACAGCCCCCGCCACCTCGGGGGAGTTGACGCCCGTTCCCGCTGGCCAGCACCCTGGTTGGCCAGCGCTACGGGTGATCACATAGGGTGAAAAGAAAAACGGGAGGTTCGGCGTGTTCGTTGAACGTGCGCCACTTGTCGACTTAGTGTCCTGTTCGGAAGAGTCCAGCGAACAGAGACACTGGTAACCCTAAACTTCAACGTTAGGGTTTGGGTCGGCGTTTCGGACCGTCCCAATCGGCATCCGTCGTCGCAGCGCGACTACCACCGCGAAGCGGCGACACGTAACTCGAGGCGAGAGGCCTTCGACGTGGCAGCACCGCAGAACTACCTCGCAGTCATCAAGGTCATCGGTGTCGGCGGCGGTGGTGTCAATGCCATCAACCGAATGATCGAGGTCGGTCTCAAGGGCGTCGAGTTCATCGCGATCAACACCGACGCGCAAGCGCTGTTGATGAGCGACGCCGACGTCAAGCTCGACGTCGGCCGTGAACTCACCCGTGGCCTCGGGGCCGGGGCGAACCCGGCAGTCGGTCGCAAGGCGGCAGAGGACCACCGTGAGGAGATCGAGGAGGTCCTCAAGGGGGCCGACATGGTCTTCGTGACCGCCGGCGAAGGTGGCGGCACCGGCACCGGCGGCGCACCCGTCGTGGCCAACATCGCGCGCTCGCTCGGCGCCCTGACGATCGGTGTGGTCACCCGGCCGTTCACCTTCGAGGGACGCCGTCGGGCCAACCAGGCGGAGGACGGCATCGCCGAGCTCCGCGAAGAGGTCGACACCCTCATCGTCATCCCGAACGACCGGCTGCTCTCGATCTCGGACCGCCAGGTCTCCGTGCTCGACGCCTTCAAGTCGGCCGACCAGGTGCTGCTGAGCGGTGTGCAGGGCATCACCGACCTCATCACCACCCCCGGTCTGATCAACCTCGACTTCGCCGACGTCAAGTCGGTCATGTCCGAGGCCGGTTCGGCCCTCATGGGCATCGGCTCCGCCCGCGGCGACGACCGCGCGGTCGCGGCGGCCGAGATGGCGATCTCCTCGCCGCTCCTCGAGGCGTCCATCGACGGCGCCCGTGGCGTGCTGCTCTCCATCTCCGGCGGCTCGGACCTGGGTCTCTTCGAGATCAACGAGGCCGCGCAGCTGGTGAGCGAGGCCGCCCACCCCGAGGCCAACATCATCTTCGGTGCCGTCATCGACGACGCCCTGGGCGACGAGGTACGGGTCACGGTCATCGCGGCCGGCTTCGACGGCGGTCAGCCGCCGGCCCGCCGTGACAACATCCTCAGCTCGGCCTCGGCCAAGCGCGAGGAGCCGGCCCCCGCGCCGCGCGCCACCGAGCGCCCGCTCGGCGGCCTCGGTACCGTCGCCCCCCGGGACGAGCCGGCCGCCCCGGCCGAGCCCGCCGCCCCGGCGGTCTCCGCCGAGACCACGCTGCCGTCGGCCGTTCCGCCGGTCGTCCCGCCGGCCCGCCCGTACCCGGACACCCAGGCAGAAGAGCTGGACGTTCCGGACTTCTTGAAGTGATAGAGCAGCTCGAACCCGTGAGCGGCGCGCACTTCGCCTTCACCGACAGGTGGGGCGGGGTGAGCGCCGTTCCGTACGAGGAGCTCAACCTCGGCGGCGCGGTGGGGGACGACCCCGAGGCCGTACGCGCCAACCGGGCCCGGGCGGCCGGGGCCCTGGGGCTCGACCCCGGGCGTGTCGTCTGGATGAACCAGGTGCACGGCCCGGATGTCGCGGTGGTCGACGGACCCTGGGGCGACCGGCCGGTTCCCCAGGTCGACGCGATCGTCACCACCCGGCGCGGACTCGCCCTCGCGGTCCTCACCGCCGACTGCACACCGGTCCTTCTCGCCGACCCCGTGGCCGGGGTCGTGGCCGCCGCCCACGCCGGGCGGCCCGGGATGATCGCCGGGGTCGTGCCGGCCGCGGTGAAGGCCATGATCGAACTCGGCGCCGACCCCGCCCGGATCACCGCCCGTACCGGCCCCGCCGTCTGCGGGCGCTGCTACGAGGTGCCGGACACGATGCGCGCCGAGGTGGCCGCCGTCGAGCCGGCCGCCTTCGCCGAGACGAGCTGGGGCACCCCGGCCGTCGACGTCACGGCCGGGGTCCACGCCCAGCTGGAGCGGCTCGGCATCCGGGACCGGCAGGCCAGCGAGGTCTGCACGCGCGAGTCGGGTGACCACTACTCGTACCGCCGCGATCGCACCACAGGGCGACTCGCGGGATATGTCTGGTTGGACGGATATGACGGACCGTAAGTCGGAACTCGCCGAGAACCTGGCGCGGGTGGAGGAACGTATCTCTGCCGCCTGCGCCTCCGCCGGCCGCAAGCGGGAAGACGTGACCCTGATCGTGGTCACCAAGACCTACCCGGCCGCCGATGTGCGCATCCTGCACGAACTCGGTGTACGGGACGTCGCCGAGAACCGCGACCAGGACGCCGCCCCCAAGGCCGCGGCCTGCGCGGATCTGGACCTCCGCTGGCACTTCGTCGGCCAGTTGCAGACGAACAAGGTCCGTTCTGTGACGAGTTATGCGGATGTCGTGCAGTCCGTCGACCGGTTGAAGCTGGTCACCGCTCTCGCCACGGCGGCGGAGAAGTCGGGTCGCGAGCTCGGCTGCCTCGTCCAGGTCGCGCTCGACGCCGAGTCGGGCGAGCGCGGCGAGCGCGGCGGCGTGTCGCCGGACGGCGTCGAGGAGTTGGCCGCCGCCGTGGAGGCCGCACCCAGGCTGAGGCTCGACGGACTGATGACCGTCGCGCCGCTCGCAGGCCCCTTCGCGGGCCGCCAACGTGCGGCGTTCGACCGCCTGATGGATTTGTCGACTCTCCTGCGCGCGACCCGTCCGGCTGCGAACATGGTGTCCGCGGGAATGAGCGCGGACCTCGAGGATGCTGTGGCGGCCGGAGCGACACATGTGCGCATCGGTACGGCGGTACTGGGTGTCCGCCCCAGGCTCGGGTAACGTCGCCAAGCAAGTCGGACCACAGCAGAAAATATGGTCATTCCCGCCGGTCGGCGGGCGGACCGCGTGGATCACGGGCACTTGGTGACGAGGCCGATCCACCACAGAGCGGAGGACTCAGAGAATGGCCGGCGCGATGCGCAAGATGGCGGTCTACCTCGGCCTCGTGGAGGACGATGGGTACGACGGCCGGGGGTTCGACCCCGACGACGACTTCGAACCCGAGCTGGAACCGGAACCCGAGCGCGAGCGGCGCCATCAGCCCCCGCGACAGGTGGAGCGCGAGGAACCGGTGCGAGTGGTGCAGCAGCCCGCGCCGCGCGAGCCGGTCGCTCACGTCGCCTCACTATCCGCCGAAAGCGGACGTCCGGCTCGAATCGCCCCCGTGGCGTCCATCACACCCGAACGCCCGAGCCTGGAGAAGAACGCACCGGTGATCATGCCCAAGGTCGTGTCCGAGCGGGAGCCGTACCGCATCACCACGCTGCACCCGAGGACCTACAACGAAGCCCGTACCATCGGGGAACACTTCCGTGAGGGCACTCCGGTGATCATGAACCTCACGGAGATGGACGACACGGACGCGAAGCGACTTGTCGACTTTGCCGCCGGACTCGTCTTCGGGCTCCATGGCAGCATTGAGCGAGTGACGCAGAAGGTGTTCCTGTTGTCGCCTGCTAACGTCGATGTCACGGCGGAGGACAAGGCCCGGATCGCAGAGGGCGGATTCTTCAACCAGAGCTGAGAAAACGAAGACCGGAACGGCCGGCCGCAAGGCCGGGCAAGTGAGAGCACGAGAGCCAGGGGAGAGGGAAGCGCGGGATGGGCGTCGCACTACAAGTGGTCTACATCGCTCTGATGTGCTTCCTCATCGTGCTGATCTTCCGGTTGGTCATGGACTATGTCTTTCAGTTCGCACGTTCATGGCAACCCGGTAAGGCGATGGTGGTCGTTCTGGAGGCCACCTACACTGTCACCGATCCACCGCTCAAGCTTCTGCGGCGGTTCATCCCGCCGTTGCGTCTCGGGGGCGTGGCACTTGACCTGTCCTTCTTCGTTCTGATGATCATCGTCTACATCCTGATCTCCATCGTGAGCGGCTTCGCGAGGTGAATGTGGACGATACGGTCTTGCCGACTGCCGACGACTACGTAGAGGTGAAGAAGAGATGCCGCTGACCCCCGAGGACGTGCGGAACAAGCAGTTCACGACCGTCCGCCTTCGAGAAGGCTATGACGAGGACGAGGTCGATGCCTTCCTCGACGAGGTCGAAGCCGAACTGACCCGCCTGCTCCGCGAGAACGAGGACCTGCGGGCCAAGCTGGCCGCGGCGACGCGTGCCGCTGCGCAGAACCAGCAGCAGCAGGGCATGCGCAAGCCCCCGGAGCAGCAGGATCGTCCCGTCGGTCCCGGCGCCCCGGTGCCCGCCGCCATATCCGGTCCGCCCGTCCAGCAGCAGCCCCCGCAGATGGGCCCGCCGCAGCTGCCGTCCGGTGCGCCCCAGCTTCCTGCCGGTCCCGGAGGCCACGGCCCCGGCCCGATGCAGGGTGGCCCGATGGGCCCCGGCCCGATGCAGGGCGGCCCGATGGGTCAGCCGATGGGCGGCCCCATGGGGCACCCCCAGCAGCAGATGCAGCAGCCGATGCAGCAGCCCCAGCAGGGCCCCGGTGGCGACAGCGCCGCCCGTGTCCTCTCGCTGGCCCAGCAGACGGCCGACCAGGCGATCGCGGAGGCCCGTTCCGAGGCCAACAAGATCGTCGGCGAGGCGCGCTCGCGCGCCGAGGGCCTGGAGCGGGACGCCCGCGCCAAGGCCGACGCGCTGGAGCGGGACGCGCAGGAGAAGCACCGCGTCGCGATGGGCTCCCTGGAGTCCGCTCGCGCCACGCTGGAGCGCAAGGTCGAGGACCTGCGCGGCTTCGAGCGTGAGTACCGCACGCGTCTGAAGTCGTACCTGGAGTCGCAGCTGCGCCAGCTGGAGACCCAGGCCGACGACTCGCTGGCTCCGCCGCGGACGCCGGCCACGGCCTCCCTGCCGCCGTCGCCCTCGATGGCCTCGGCGGGCGCGGGTGCGCCGTCGTACGGCGGCAACGGCTCGATGGGCGGCGCGCCGTCCATGGGCGGTGCCCCGTCCTACGGCGGCCAGCAGCAGATGTCTCCGGCGATGACCCAGCCGATGGCTCCGGTCCGCCCGCAGGCGCCGCAGCCGATGCAGCAGGCGCCGGCGCCGATGCGCGGCTTCCTGATCGACGAGGACGACAACTGACGGCGGCGGTTCGCGCGGTGAGCGCGTAGCCGTCGGCAGGCTGAAGGCCGGGCCCCTGGGAAACCAGGGGCCCGGCCTTTTTGCGTGGACGCGGGCGTCGAGCGGGGGTGCGGGGCCGGGGACGTGGGCGTGGGCGGGGCGTGGGCGGGGGCTGGGGCTGGGGCTGGGGCGCCTGCGGCGGGCTCCTTCCCCACCCCGCCCCTTCCCGAACCGGGGCTCCGCCCCGGACCCCGAAGGCGGGCGGCGACGGGGGCTCCGCCCCCGTGCCCCGGTGGGGCCGGCAGCTTCGCGCCGGGCGGGCCGGAGGCCGTCCCGCTCCGAACCGGGGCTCCGTCCCTACGCCACCGAGGGCCCCGCGGCTTGGGGCCGGTGGGGGTGGCTGGTCCGCGCCCTCGTGGGACCGGCAGCTTCGCGCCGGGCCGCTGCGACGTGGGAGGGCGGCAGCTTCGTGCCGCAGGACCCTGGGGGCTGGGATGCCACGGCCTCAGGGACCTGGGGGCTGGGATGCCACGGCCTCAGGGAGCCGCGGCTTCGGGCTGCGGTGGGACCTGTGTTCGTCGGAGGGCGGGGGAAACGGAGAGGCCCGGCCCCCGTGCGGGGGCCGGGCCTCTCGGTGGTGCTGGTTACGCCTTGCGGAGGCTGAAGGTCAGGGAGAGGCCTTCGTCCGTGAACGGGGCGCCGAACGTGTCGTCCGGGGCGGTCGGCGCGAAGTCCGTCGCGAGGACCTCGTCCGCGATCAGCTCCGCGTGGGCCGTCAGCGCCTCCGTCGTCTCGGAGGACTCCGACGCCCAGCGCAGGGCGATCCGGTCCGCCACGTCCAGGCCGCTGTTCTTGCGGGCCTCCTGGATCAGGCGGATCGCGTCACGGGCCAGGCCCGCCTTCCGCAGCTCCGGGGTGATCTCCAGGTCCAGGGCGACCGTCGCACCCGCGTCCGAGGCGACCGACCAGCCCTCGCGGGGCGTCTCCGTGATGATGATCTCCTCGGGGGTGACGAAGATCGTCTCGCCGTTCACCTCCAGCGTCGCCTCGCCCGCCTGGCGCAGCGCCAGCGACAGTTCCGCCGCGTCCGCCGCCGCGACGGCCTTCGCCACGTCCTGGACGCCCTTGCCGAAGCGCTTGCCCAGCGCGCGGAAGTTCGCCTTCGCCGTCGTGTCGACCAGCGAGCCGCCGACCTCGGAGAGGGAGGCCACGGACGTGACGTTCAGCTCCTCCGTGATCTGGGCCTGCAGCTCCGGGGAGAGCTCGGTGAAGCCCGTCGCCGCCACCAGAGCGCGGGAGAGCGGCTGGCGGGTCTTGACGCCCGACTCCGCCCGCGTCGCCCGGCCCAGCTCGACCAGGCGGCGGACCAGGGTCATCCGGGTCGAGAGCGCCGGGTCGACCAGGGACGCGTCCGGCTCCGGCCACGTCGAGAGGTGGACCGACTCCGGGGCGTCCGGCGTCACCGGGACCACCAGGTCCTGCCAGACCCGCTCCGTGATGAAGGGGGTCAGCGGGGCCATCAGCCGCGTGACCGTCTCCACCACGTCGTGCAGCGTGCGCAGCGCCGCCTTGTCCCCCTGCCAGAACCGGCGGCGCGAGCGCCGCACGTACCAGTTCGACAGGTCGTCCACGAACGCCGAGACGAGCTTGCCCGCCCGCTGCGTGTCGTACGACTCCAGCGCCTGCGTGACCTCGGAGACGAGCGTGTTCAGCTCGGACAGGAGCCACTTGTCCAGGACCGGGCGCTCCGCCGGCGCCGGGTCGGACGCGCTCGGCGCCCAGCCGGCCGTACGGGCGTACAGCGCCTGGAAGGCCACCGTGTTCCAGTAGGTGAGGAGGGTCTTGCGCACGACCTCCTGGATCGTGCCGTGGCCCACCCTGCGCGCCGCCCACGGGGACCCGCCGGCCGCCATGAACCAGCGGACCGCGTCCGCGCCGTGCTGGTCCATCAGCGGGATCGGCTGCAGGATGTTGCCCAGGTGCTTGGACATCTTGCGGCCGTCCTCGGCGAGGATGTGGCCCAGGCAGACCACGTTCTCGTACGACGACTTGTCGAAGACCAGCGTGCCGACCGCCATCAGCGTGTAGAACCATCCACGCGTCTGGTCGATGGCCTCGGAGATGAACTGCGCCGGGTACCGGGACTCGAAGAGTTCCTTGTTCTTGTACGGGTAGCCCCACTGGGCGAACGGCATCGAGCCCGAGTCGTACCAGGCGTCGATGACCTCCGGCACGCGCGTCGCCGTCTTCGAGCAGCTCGGGCAGGGGAAGGTCACCGCGTCGATGTACGGGCGGTGCGGGTCGAGCTCCGACTGGTCCGAGCCCGTCAGCTCGGTCAGCTCGGCGCGCGAGCCCACGCACGTCAGGTGGCCGTCCTCGCAGCGCCACAGCGGCAGCGGCGTGCCCCAGTAGCGGCTCCGGGAGAGCGCCCAGTCGATGTTGTTGTTCAGCCAGTCGCCGAAGCGGCCGTGCTTGACCGAGTCCGGGAACCAGTTCGTCTTCTCGTTCTCCTCGAGAAGGCGGTCCTTCACGGCCGTCGTACGGATGTACCAGGACGGCTGCGCGTAGTAGAGCAGGGCCGTGTGGCAGCGCCAGCAGTGCGGGTAGCTGTGCTCGTACGGGATGTGCTTGAAGAGCAGGCCGCGTGCGTCCAGGTCGGCGGTCAGCTGCTCGTCGGCCTTCTTGAAGAAGACGCCGCCGACCAGCGGTACGTCCTCCTCGAAGGTGCCGTCGGGGCGGACCGGGTTCACGACCGGCAGGCCGTAGGCGCGGCAGACCTTGAGGTCGTCCTCACCGAAGGCGGGGGACTGGTGGACCAGACCCGTGCCGTCCTCGGTCGTGACGTACTCCGCGTTGACGACGTAGTGCGCCTCGCTCGGGAACTCCACCAGCTCGAAGGGGCGCTGGTACGTCCAGCGCTCCATCTCGGCGCCCGTGAAGGACTCGCCCGTGGTGACCCAGCCCTCGCCGAGCGCCTTCTCCACCAGTGGCGCGGCGACGACGAGCTTCTCCTCGCCGTCGGTCGCGACGACGTAGGTGACCTCGGGGTGCGCGGCGACCGCCGTGTTGGAGACCAGGGTCCAGGGGGTCGTCGTCCAGACCAGGAGCGCCGCCTGGCCGGCCAGCGGGCCGGAGGTCAGCGGGAAGCGGACGAAGACGGAGGGGTCGACGACCGTCTCGTACCCCTGCGCCAGCTCGTGGTCCGACAGGCCGGTGCCGCAGCGCGGGCACCAAGGGGCGACGCGGTGGTCCTGGACGAGCAGGCCCTTGTCGAAGATCTGCTTGAGCGACCACCAGACCGACTCGATGTACTCGGGGTCCATCGTCCGGTACGCGTCGTCCAGGTCGACCCAGTAGCCCATGCGCGTCGTGAGCTCGGCGAAGGCGTCGGTGTGGCGGGTCACGGACTCGCGGCACTTGTCGTTGAACGCGGCGATGCCGTATTCCTCGATGTCCTTCTTGCCGGAGAAGCCGAGCTCCTTCTCGACGGCGAGCTCGACCGGGAGGCCGTGGCAGTCCCAGCCGGCCTTGCGGGCCACGTGGTAGCCGCGCATGGTCCGGAAGCGGGGGAAGACGTCCTTGAAGACGCGGGCCTCGATGTGGTGGGCGCCGGGCATGCCGTTGGCGGTCGGCGGGCCCTCGTAGAACACCCACTCGGGGCGGCCCTCGGACTGCTCCAGGGTCTTGGCGAAGACCTTGCTCTCGCGCCAGAAATCGAGCACGGCGTGCTCGAGCGCGGGCAGGTCGACCTGGGCGGGCACCTGGCGGTACTGCGTCATCGATCTTCCTCCGGCGGACTGCTTCGTTTCCGTCCGGAGGGACGAGAGCGCCGTGCTGCGCGGCTCCCGCGGTACCACCCTCCTTGGCCCCGGACGTGCGTCGTCCGTGGCCCCCTCATTGGGGTCGCGATGCCGGTTCTAGTCGCCTGACGGCTTTCTTCCGGCGGCTCCGGGGTGATGCTTCACATCGGGCTCGCCCCCGGGCTCTCACCGTCCCCGGGTCGCTCATGGCTGCGTACGACGCTACTCGTCCCCATCCAAGCCTTTCGCTCAGCCCAGTGTACGGGGCCGCAGGCCGCTCGGCAGACCGCTTTTCCGGCGGCGCGCGGGGCGGCCGGACATGACCCGAATGGCCATACGGCCGTGGCCGGACTTCACCGGCCGCCGCGGGGCGGATTACGGGGCGGGGAGCTGGGCACAACCGATGCAGACTCGCCTTGCCGGCGGCATGGGGCGGGTGCGAACGGCGGCGTGCCCCGTTGCCGCGGGCCTTGGGCCGATTTATCGTCCCAGCACGATTCGCGAGCAAGATCACAAAATGTGAAGGGGCCGCGACATGGTGGCGAAGAAGACCGCCGCGAAGAAGACCTCGACCGCCGGATCCACCGGTGTGGACGGGGCGGCCAAGGACGTCACCGGCAAGAAGACGACGGTCGCGAAGAAGGCGGCAGCGAAGAAGGCCCCGGCACGCACGACGACGGCGAAGAGCACGGCGAAGGCCGAGGCCGAAGCCACCCCGGCGAAGAAGACGTCGGGCAGGAAGACCTCCGCGAAGAAGACCTCGGCCGGGAAGACCCCGGCCGGGAAGACGGCCGCCACGAAGGCTCCGCCGACGAAGAAGGCCACGGCGGCCGAGAAGGCCCCGGCCGCCGGGAAGACGGTCGCGAAGAAGACCGCGGCCGAGAAGACCGCAGCCAAGAAGAAGGCCGCATCCGCGGCGCACGTGAAGCAGACAGGAGCCGCGACAGTGGCAGCTAAGAAGACCGCGGGTGGCGTCACGACGGCAGAAGGCGAGGCCGCGGTCCCTCCGGCGCGCGCCGGTGAGCTCGCCGTACGCCCCGGTGAGGACCCCTGGACGCCCGCGGAGGTCGCGGAGGCCCGGGCAGGGCTGGAGAGCGAGGTCCTCCGCCTCCGGGCCGAGCTGCTCCACTCCCAGGAGGAGCTGACCGGCCTCATGCGCGACTCCGGGGACGGCGCCGGGGACGACCAGGCCGACACCGGCACCAAGAACATCACCCGCGAGCACGAGCTCGCCCTGGCCGCCAACGCCCGCGAGATGCTGGAACAGTCCGAGCACGCCCTGGAGCGCCTCGACGCGGGCACGTACGGCCTCTGCGAGGTGTGCGGCAAGCCGATCGGCAAGGCGCGCATGCAGGCGTTCCCGCGGGCCACCCTCTGCGTCGAGGACAAGCAGAAGCAGGAGCGCCGCGGCTGACGGGCCCGAAGGGGTGTGCCGTACCCTCGTGCACAGTCAGGGCACCTAGGTTGAGGGACTCACGTGGCAGAGGCGGAGCGCATCATCGGTACGCCGGATTCAGACGCGGACGGCTCGGGCGGCGAGGCCGCCGCCCCGGTCGCGGACGAGCGGCCGAAGGGCCGGCGCAAGATCGTCGCGCTGCTGGTCGTGGCGCTCTTCGCGTACCTGCTCGACCTCGGAAGCAAGATGCTCGTGGTCGCCGAGCTGGAGGGCCACGAGCCGATCCAGGTGATCGGCGACGTGCTGAGGTTCGAGGCGATCCGGAACCCGGGCGCCGCCTTCGGCATGGGTGAGGCCTTCACGATCATCTTCACCTTCATCGCCGCCGCCGTGATCGTGGTCATCATCCGGCTCGCGCGCAAGCTCTACAGCACGTGG
Organism: Streptomyces sp. NPDC127129; assembly: GCF_042671585.1. Classification (NCBI taxonomy): domain Bacteria; kingdom Bacillati; phylum Actinomycetota; class Actinomycetes; order Kitasatosporales; family Streptomycetaceae; genus Streptomyces; species Streptomyces sp. NPDC127129. The sequence goes on along the minus strand of NZ_JBHXTV010000003.1, from coordinate 330,315 downwards.
TGGGCGGTCGCGCTCGGTCTGCTGCTCGGCGGTGCGCTGGGCAACCTGACCGACCGGATCTTCCGCTCGCCCGGCGTCTTCGAGGGCGCGGTCGTGGACTTCATCGCGCCCGCGCACTTCGCCGTCTTCAACCTCGCGGACTCGGCGATCGTCTGCGGCGGCTTCCTGATCGTCATCCTGTCGTTCCGGGGCCTGGACCCCGACGGCACCGTCCACAAGGACTGACAAGGCATACTCGACGGGTGAGTACGAGTCCCGAGATCCGCACCCTGCCCGTTCCCGATGGCCTGGAGGGCGAGCGCGTCGACGCCGCCATCGCCCGGATGTTCGGGTTCTCCCGCACGAAGGCGGCGGAGCTGGCCGCCTCCGGCAAGGTCCAGGTCGACGGCGCCGTCGTCGGCAAGTCCGAGCGGGTCAGCGGCGGCGCGTGGCTCGAGGTCGAGATGCCCGGGGCCCCCGTTCCGGTGCAGATCGTGGCCGAGCCCGTCGAGGGCATGGAGATCATCCACGACGACGACGACATCGTCGTGATCATGAAGCCGATCGGGGTCGCCGCGCACCCGAGCCCCGGCTGGACCGGGACCACGGTCATCGGCGGCCTCGCCGCCGCCGGGTACCGCATCTCCACCTCGGGCGCCGCCGAGCGCCAGGGGATCGTGCACCGCCTCGACGTCGGTACGTCGGGACTCATGGTCGTCGCCAAGTCCGAGCGGGCGTACACGCTGCTCAAGGCGCAGTTCAAGGAGCGGGTCGTCGACAAGCGCTACCACGCGCTGGTCCAGGGGCACCCGGACCCGATGAGCGGCACGATCGACGCCCCGATCGGGCGCCACCCCCAGCACGACTACAAGTGGGCCGTCACCGCCGAGGGCAAGCCCTCGGTGACGCACTACGACCTGATCGAGGCCTACCGCGCGGCCTCGCTGCTCGACATCAAGCTGGAGACCGGCCGTACGCACCAGATCCGCGTGCACATGTCGGCCCACCGCCACCCCTGCGTCGGCGATCTCACCTACGGCGCGGACCCGACGATGGCCAAGCGGCTCGGGCTGACGCGCCAGTGGCTGCACGCCGTACGCCTCGGCTTCGAGCACCCGTCGGACGGGCGCTGGGTCGAGTTCGAGAGCACGTACCCGGCGGACCTGCAGAACGCCCTGGACCGGATCGCGGCGGAGAGCGCGTGAGCACCGGATACGCCGTCCGCGAGGCGATCGGCCCCGACGACCGGGAGGCCTGCTTCAGGGTCCGCCGCGAGGTCTTCGTCGTCGAGCAGAACGTGCCGCAGGAGATCGAGTACGACCGTTACGACGAGACCGCCGTCCACGTCCTCGCCGTGCGCGAGGACGGGCTTCCGCTGGGCACCGGCCGGCTGCTGCACGGCGCCGACGCGCTGGGCAAGACCGGCGGGGACGCCTCGGTCGGCTCGCTCGGCCGGCTCGCCGTCTCCAAGGCCGCGCGCGGCCTCGGGGTGGGCGCGGCGCTGGTCCGCGCGATCGAGGACGCGGCGCGCGAGCGCGGTCTCTCGGCCGTCGACCTGCACGCCCAGACCCATGCGCTCGGCTTCTACGAGCGGCTCGGCTACGAGGTGTACGGCCCCGAGTTCCCGGACGCGGGCATCCCGCACCGCGCGATGCGGCGGGCGCTCTAGGGAGCGTCCTGCTCCGGCCGGCGGCCCGGTCCGGCGGCGGGGCGCCGGGGCACATGCGGTGGTCCGGGGTGATTCGTCCCCTGGCGTGGCAGGGTTGAGGTCCGATCATCGACCGTGCTGCCTGCCGCCAGGCCGGAAGGGCGCCCCCGTGGACCAATTGGCCCTGCTGTTCGTGCTGTTGCTCGGCGCCGTGCTCACGGTGCCGCTCGGGGACCGGCTCGGACTGCCCGCCCCGGTGCTCATGACCGTCATCGGGGTCGTGTTCGCGTTCCTGCCCTTCGTGCCGAACGTCGACATCCCGCCCGAGTTCATTCTTCCGCTCGTCCTGCCGCCGCTGTTGTACGCCTCGGTGCAGCGCACCTCCTGGCGTCAGTTCGCGGCCAACCGGCGGCCCATCTTCCTGCTGGCCGTCGCCCTCGTCTTCGTCACCACGGCCGCCGTCGCCGCCACCGCGAACGCGCTCGTCCCCGGGCTGCCCCTCGCCGCCGCCGTCGCGCTCGGCGCCCTCGTAGCCCCGCCCGACCCGGTCGCCGCGACCGCCGTCGCCGGTTCGCTCGGGCTGCCGCGGCGGCTGATCTCGATCCTGGAGGGGGAGGGGCTGTTCAACGACGTCACCGCGATCGTCCTCTACCACGTGGCGATCGCGGCGGTCGTCGGCGGCAGCTTCAGCTGGGAGGGCGCGGGCCTGGAACTTATCCTCTCCGCCGTGGTGGCCGTCGCCGTCGGGCTCGTCCTCGGCTGGCTCAGCAACAAGCTCATGGGGATCCTCGGCGAGGCCACCCTGCAGACCGGGCTCACCCTCCTCGTCCCCTTCGTCGCCTACGTCCTCGCCGAGGAGCTGCGCGGCTCCGGCGTCCTCGCCGTGCTGGTCGTCGCCCTCTACCTCGCCGAGAACGCGCTCGACGCCGACGACGTGATGGGCCGGCTCGCCGGGCAGACCTTCTGGGAGGTCGTCGACACCCTCGTCACCGGCATCGCCTTCGGGCTCATCGGCCTGGAGCTCCACGTCGTCTTCGGCACGGCCGAGAACCGGCTCGGCGAGATGCTCGGCTGGGGCGCGGCCGTGGCCGGTGTCGTGATCGGCGTACGGCTGCTGTGGCTGCTGCCCGCCACCTGGCTGGCCAAGCGGCTGCACACCCGGCGCGACTACGACGAGGAGATCCCGGTCAGCTGGCGGGAGACCGTCGTCATGTGGTGGGCCGGAATGCGCGGAGTGGCCTCCGTGGCGCTCGCCCTCGCCATTCCGCTCCGTACGGACGACGGCTCGCCGTTCCCCGCGCGGGACCAGATCATCTTCATCGCCTTCTGTGTGATCATGACCACACTCCTGCTCCAGGGGCTCACCCTGCCCTGGCTGGTCAAGCGGCTCGGTGTGCAGGCCGACACGGACGCCGAGCGGGCCCTGGAGCACGAGCTGGCGCTGCGCGCGGCCAAGGCGGCCCGGCGCCGGCTGAAGGAGATCGAGGAGATCGAGGAGCTCCCGGAGGAGGTCCAGGAGCGGCTCCAGCGCGGGGCGTTCGACATCGGGGCGCGGATCAGCCCGGAGATGATGGACGAGGAACGGCGGGCGGCCTTCGTCGAGCGGGCCGGGCGCCTCAAGGCCGTCCAGCGGATCCAGCGGGAGATGATGTCGGCCGCCCGGCACGAGGTGCTCGCGGCACGCAGCGAGCCGGGCGCCGATCCCGAGGTGGTGGACCGGGTGCTGCGCCAGCTGGACGTCCGCAGCCTGCGGTGACGAACGGCCGTGTCGTGCGCTCAGCCGCGGCCGGTGCGCGCCGGACGGTCTCCGTCCGAGGAGGCGGAGGGCGTCGGGAGCGGTGTGGGCGGCCGGCCGTTGGACGCTTTCGCCGCCTCGCGCGGCGAAGGCGCCGCCTGTGAGGTCGCGATCCGCGGCAGGGCGTACGGATGACGCTCCGACAGCCAGGCCACCAGCTGCTCCCGCACCGTGCACCGGGCCGTCCACAGGTCGTCCGCGTCCTTGGCGGTGACCACCACCCGCACCTGGATCGTGCTGGGCGTGGTGTCGGTGACGGCCAGGCTCCAGTCGCGGCGGTCCCAGGCCGCACAGGCTTCCAGGATCTCCTCGGTCTTCGCGCGCATCGCGTCGAGCGGCGCGGAGTGGTCGAGATGGAGGAGGACCGCCCCCGTCATCTGCGCCCCGCCGCGCGACCAGTTCTCGAAGGGCTTGCCGGTGAAGTACGAGACCGGCATGGTGATCCGGCGCTCGTCCCAGGTCCGTACGGCGAGGAACGTCAGCGTGACCTCCTCGACCACGCCCCACTCGCCGTCGACGACCACGGTGTCGCCGATCCGCACCATGTCGCCGAAGGCGATCTGGAAGCCGGCGAAGAGGTTGCCGAGGGTGGACTGGGCGGCGACGCCCGCGACGATCCCGATGATGCCGGCGGAGGCCAGCATCGAGGTCCCCACGGTGCTGAGAGCGGGGAAGGTCAGCAGCGCCGCGGCCACGGCGACCACGGCGACGACCGCCGTCACGATGCGCGTGATGAGCGTGACCTGGGTGCGCACCCGGCGGACCCGGGCCGGGTCGCGGGTGGCGGAGGCGTACCGGGCGAAGGTGGCCTCGACCACGGCCGAGGCGATGTGGATGATCAGCCACGCCCCGGAGCCGATGAGGATCAGGGAGAGGATCTGGCCGATGCCCGCCGCGTGCTCCTCGACCACCCTCCACCCCGTCTGGCGGTAGGTGCCGCGCAGGAGCGAGGCGAGCAGGACCGCCTGGAGCGGTGGCCGGCAGCGGCGCAGCAGACCCCAGAGCGGGGTCTCGCGATGATGCTCGTCGGCCCGGCGCAGCAGCTGGTCGACGGCCCAGCCGACCAGCAGCGTGAGCAGGAGCGCCCCTCCGACGACGAGGAGCGGGCGCAGCGCGGTGTCCATGTGATCGAGACCTCCGTGTCTCCGGCTCGGTGTGCCCGGCTGGCAGGATGGACCGCATGGACATCATGCTTTTCCACTCGACGTACGGTCTGCGTCCGGCGGTGGAGTCCGCGGCCGAGCGGCTGCGGTCCGCCGGGCATCAGGTTCGGGTGCCCGACCTGTTCGGGGGCCAAACCGCGGAGACGGCCGAGGAGGGGATGGAGCTCCAGAAGTCGATCGGCAAGGAGGAGCTGCTGCGGCGTGCCGTCCTCGCCGCCGCGCCCTACTCGGACCGCGGTCTCGTCTACGCCGGCTTCTCCTTCGGTGCCTCCGTCGCGCAGACCCTGGCCCTGGGGGACGAGAAGGCGCGCGGGCTGCTGCTGCTCCACGGCACCTCGGACATCGCCGAGTCCGCGGCTGTCGACGACCTTCCCGTACAGCTGCACATCGCCGACCCGGACCCCTTCGAGTCGCACGACTGGCTGACGTCCTGGTATCTGGGGATGGGGAAGGCGGGGGCGGACGTGGAGGTCTACCGCTACCCGGGCGCCGGGCACCTGTTCACCGACCCGGACCTGCCGGACTGGGACGAGGCGGCGGCCGAGCAGGCCTGGGCGGTCGCGCTGGCGTTCGTCGACAGCCTGTAGGACGAAGGTTTCCGGACATACGAGAAGGGTGCGGCGGGGGCTCTCCCGCCGCACCCTTCTCGTCCTACGGTGTGTCAGCCCGCGCGGTACGCGGTCCACATGCTGCTCATCCGCGCGACCTGGCCCGCGGTGAACTGGTACATGCACGCGTCGTACGTGTAGTCCATGAAGTTGTGGATCGGGTCCACACCGGTCTTGTTGGTGCAGCTGTCACGCCCGGTCGGGCACTCGTAGGCCGGGCTCTTCTCGGCCGGGGTGTCGCTCACCGAGTCGCCGCTGCCGCTGCAGCCGCCCTGGAAGGTGTGGTACAGCCCCAGCCAGTGACCGACCTCGTGGGTGGCGGTGTCACCCTCGTTGTAGTTGGCCGCGGAGCCGCCCGGCAGCGAGGAGTCGAGGACGACCACACCGTCCATGGACGGGCTGGAGTTGTACGAGGACGGGAAGGTCGCCCAGCCGAGCAGACCGCCGCCGAGCTTGGCGGTGTAGAAGTTCAGCGCGCCGGCGCCGCCCTTGCGCAGCGTCTGCTTCATCTGCTTCTCGGCCGTGGACCCGGACGACAGGTTGTACCAGGTGGCGTTGTCCGTGTAGTCGGTCGAGGCGAGCGTGAACTGGAAGTTGGTGTTCACGTTGCCGGTGCCCTGGCCGCCGTAGGCCGCGTTGAGGACCGCCAGCTGGTTGTTGATCGCGGTGGCGCTCAGCTTGCCCGTGGTGCCGCTGTGGATGACGTGGAAGTAGACGGGGATGTTCACCACGGCGGCGGTGGCGTTCATGCCGCCGGCGCGGACCGACTCCAGTCTCTTCTGCAGGTCCGCGTCCATGGCCTTGGCCTGGGCGGCGGAGAGCTCGTTGGGCTCGTGGCCGTGGTTGTCGGCGCCGCGGGACTTGCGGGCGCCGGAGAAGGCCTCCGCACCGTCCGCGCACTCCTCGGCGGAGACGCCGGCGGCGGAGGTGGTGGTGGCCGGGGCGGCCGCCGGGGCGGAGAGGGGGGCCAGGGCCAGGGTTCCGGCCATGACCGCGGTGCCGAGCAGACGACGTGACATACGCGGCGATATACGAACAAGAGCACGCACAGGTGACTCCTCGCGGGGGGTTTGTGGAGAGGGGATTCCTCGCCACCGCGGGGAGATTACGGGTCCATGTCAGAAGCTGTTGAGCATGGAACAAGCCCAATCATCCAGGGTGCAAATCGGGTGATCAGGAAGAAGAACTTTCGCCGGTTCCGGAGTTTGAGACGTGGACGTAACGAATCAGGGGCCTGAGGCGGGTGGTGTGTCCGGATTCGATCGCTCCGGACTCACCACCCGCCGTGATGATGTGATCTCCCGTTAACAGGAGGGATCATGGCCGAAAATCGACCCTGCGGTCATCTCATCGCACCGGCTGGTACACACGCTCGACGCGCTGCGTTCCGTTCCGGGTCCGGTACGAGCGCGCCCAGGCGGTCGTCGCGTCGGCCTTCGTCTTGTCGGAGACCGTGTAGTAGTCCATCTGGGAGTGCTCGGCCGTGACGTCCAGGACGCCGTAGCCGTGGTTGTCCATGTCCACCCACTTCACATGGCGGTTGGCGGCCTTGATCGCCCCGGCGGCCACCAGGGAGAGCGTGCCCGGCGCCACGTGGAGGAGGTCGTCGATGTTGTCCGAGGTCACCGAGGTCACCACGAACTCGGTCGCCGCCGACTGCGACAGCGGGTACGTCGCCGCCTTCACCGGCACGTCGGTGGCCCAGGCCATGTGGATGTCACCGGTCAGGAAGACGGTGTTCCGGACGGACCGCTGCGTCAGGTGCGCGAGCAGCTCCTTGCGGTCGTCCGTGTAGCCGTCCCACTGGTCGACGTTGATCGCGAGCCCCTCCTTCGGCAGGCCGAGCAGCTCGGCGAGCGGGCCGAGGAGTTGGGCCGGCAGCGAACCGAAGGCGACCGGCGAGATCATCACCGAGGTGCCGACCAGCTTCCAGGTGGCGTCCGAGCTCGCGAGCCCCGACTTCAGCCAGTCGAGCTGCGCGCGGCCGGTGATCGTGCGCTCCGGGTCGTCGACCGAGCCGCTGCCGATCTTGGCCTGCTGGGAGCGGAACGACCGCAGGTCGAGCAGGTGCAGATCGGCCAGCTTGCCGAAGCGCAGCCGCCGGTAGACCGTGCCCTCGGTCGAGGCGCGGACCGGCATCCACTCGAAGTACGCCTGCTTGGCGGCGGCGACCCGGGCCGCCCACTCGCCCTCGGCGCCCGGCGTGTGGTTCTCCGCGCCGCCCGACCAGGCGTCGTTGGCGACCTCGTGGTCGTCCCAGATCGCGATCACGGGGTGGGCGGCGTGCAGTGCCTGGAGGTCGGTGTCCGTCTTGTACGTGGCGTGCCGGAGGCGGTAGTCGGCGAGCGAGACGATCTCGTGCTTCGGCTCGTGCTGCCGTACGGAGTACGCGGCGTCCGGGTAGGAACCGGCCGCGTACTCGTAGATGTAGTCGCCGAGATGGAGGATCGCGTCCAGGTCCGCGCGGGCCGCGAGATGGCGGTACGCGGAGAAGTGGCCGGCTTCCCAGTTGGCGCAGGAGACCACGCCGAACCGGACGCCCGGGGTGGCGGCGTCGGTCGTCGGAGTGGTGCGGGTGCGGCCCACGGGGGAGACGGTGCCGCCCGCCGTGAAGCGGAACCAGTGGGCGGTCGCGGGGCGCAGGCCCCGGACGTCCACCTTCACGGTGTGGTCCGAGGCGGCCGTCGCGGTCGTGGTGCCGCGGGCCACGGTCCGGGCGAACTCCCGGTCCTCGGCGACCTCCCACTCGACCGTGACGTCGGGACCTCTGCCCGAGCCGGGTGCGGCGTCGGAGGTGGGGGTGACGCGCGTCCAGAGCAGGACGCCGTCGGGCAGCGGGTCGCCGGAGGCGACACCGTGCAGGAAGGCGGGGGCCTCGGAGCCCGCGAGCGCGGGAGAGGCGGCGCCCACCAGGACCGGGGTGGCGACCGCCGTGACGGCGGCAGCCTTCACGACGGTGCGGCGGGTGGGCGCGGAGGATATGTGTCGACTGGTCACGGGCAGTCAGATTACTGACCGGTATGCCGAACAGGCAGACGAAATCCGGAAAGTTCGCGCACTCGTCGCCCCGAGGTCGTGATCCGGCGGACACCTCGGGACCGGGCGGACGGATCGGGAGCGTCCGGATACCCCGGGACCCTTCGGACGAACGGCGGGTCCGCGGGAGCGAACTCCCACGGACCCGTACCGTCGGCCCGCGAACCGGCCGTCGCCGTGCGTCAGCCCTTGAGCGCCGGGGTGAGCGCCGCGTTGAACTCCTCCACCGTCAGCGGCGGGTTCTTGCTGCCCGCGACGGTCAGCGCCTTGCCGTCCATCTTCAGCGTCGGAGTGCCGGTGACCCCGCTCTTGTCGAAGGCGGCGGACATCTTCATCGCCCAGGCGTCGAAGGTGCCGTTCTCCACGTTCTTCTTGAACTCCGCGTTCCCCTTCAGCGCGGGGACCGAGTCCGCGACCTCCAGGAGGTAGGAGTCCTTGGCGAACTTGTCCTGGCTCTCCTCGGGGTGGAACTGCGTGGAGTACAGCGCCGCCTTGTACTTCATGAACGCCTCGGGGCTCACGTTCAGGGCCGCGCCCAGCGCCGAGAGGGCGTTCTTCGACCCCTCGCCCTGGTCGGCGTTGTCGATGAAGGTGGCGCCGACGTACTTCAGCCTGTACTTGCCGGCCTCCACGTCCTTGTCGACGGTCGCGCCCACCTGCTGCTCGAACTGCGCGCACACCGGGCAGCGCGAGTCCTCGTAGATCTCCAGGGTCTTCTTCGCGGACGGCTTGCCGACGACGACCGTCGTGCCGTCCGTGCCCTCGGTGTTCTTGGGCGCGGTGACGTCCGAGGCCTCGGCCGCCGCCTCCCAGTGGGACGGCTTGTTGGCCTGGACGACGGCGTAGCCGACACCGCCGGCGACCGCCAGGACGGCGACGGCCGACACGGCGACGGTCACCTGGCGGCGGACCTTCTCCTTCTTGGCCTGGCGTTCGCGCTCGACGCGCAGCCGCTCGCGGGCGGCAGCCTTGTTGGCGTGGCTGTTGCGTGCGCTCATGATCGTGATCTCCGTGAAAGTCGAAAGCCCGGACGGGCGAAAGGCGGGACTGCGAGGGCTCAGGCGAGGACGAAGCCCGGGCGCGGCGGTCCCCGCCGTCCGACGGAGTGCACGAGAAGACGGGTACGACGGGACCGGCGCGGCCGGTCCAGGGGGCGCCCGCCGCGCCCACGAGCCGTGCGCGGGGTGCCGAAGAGCGCGACGACGAGCATCAGGGGGCGGAACGCGAAGGCGGCCATCGCGGAGAGCAGCCGGGCGAGCGCCCGCTCGCCGTGCCGCAGCCAGGCCGCCGCGAACAGGCCGACCGACACATGGGCGGCGAGCAGCAGCCACGGCAGGGCCGGGGCGGGGGAGCTCAGCAGCGCGGCCGCGGTCCCGCTCTCGGGGCCGGCGACGCCCGGCAGCGGAGTACCGAGGGCGCCGCCGCACAGCACGTCCACGCCCACCGAGCGCAGCGAACCGGCGACCGGGCCGCCGGACGGGCCGTAACAGACCGTCTGGCCGGCGGTGAAGACCGTGTCGGCCGCCAGCTCCAGCGGGACGAGCAGCCCGGCGATCGGCCAGAAGCGACGCTCCCGGCCGGCCAGGGCGTACGCGACGGCGAAGACGCCGACCGTGAGCAGCCCCACGGTCAGGAGGGGCAGCGGCACCTGGGACAGCAGCACGTGCGAGCCGGCGGACAGCGTCACGACCAGTGCCGTGAAGAGCGCCGCCCGCAGCCCTCTGAGCCGCGTCCCTGATATGTCCATAGCGGAGGAAGTCTGCCACGCCCGCCCGTAAGAGGCCCCTAAGGGCGAGCTGTGAGAAGGGTCGCCGAACCGGGGACCGGCCTACAGGCCCGGGATCCGGCCGTTGCGGAACAGGTCCACGAAGATCTGGTGGTCCGCACGCGCGCGTGCCCCGTAGCCGTGCGCGAAGTCGACCAGCAGCTCCGCGAAGCCGTCCTCGTCGGCCGCGATCGCCGCGTCGATGGCCCGCTCCGTCGAGAACGGCACCAGGGAGTGCCCGCTGGAGTCGTCGGCCGCCGCGTGCATGGTCGCCGTCGCCCGCCCCAGGTCGGCCACGGTCGCCGCGATCTCCGCCGGGTCGTCGATGTCCGACCAGTCCAGGTCCACCGCGTACGGCGAGACCTCGGCGACCAGCTGCCCGGAGCCGTCCAGCTCGGTCCAGCCCAGCCACGGGTCGGCGTGCGCCTGAAGGGCCCGCTGGGAGATGACCGTGCGGTGGCCCTCGTGCTGGAAGTACTCCCGTACCGCCGCGTCCGTGACATGGCGCGACACCGCCGGCGTCTGCGCCTGCTTCATGTAGATGACGACGTCGTTCTCCAGGGCGTCGCTGTTGCCCTCCAGGAGGATGTTGTACGACGGGAGACCGGCCGAGCCGATGCCGATCCCGCGCCGCCCCACGACGTCCTTGACCCGGTAGGAGTCGGGGCGCGCGAGCGAGGACTCCGGCAGGGTCTCCAGATAGCCGTCGAAGGCCGCAAGCACCTTGTAGCGGGTGGCCGCGTCCAGCTCGACGGAGCCGCCGCCGGAGGAGAAGCGGCGCTCGAACTCACGGATCTCCGTCATCGAGTCCAGGAGCCCGAAGCGGGTCAGCGAGCGGGCGACGCGCAGGGCGCCCAGGAGGGGGCCCTCGGCGGTGTCCAGGGTGAAGGGCGGCAGCTCGTCGTCCTTGGAGCCGGTCGCCAGGGCGTGGATCCGCTCGCGATAGGCGGCGGCGTAGATCCGTACCAGCTCCGTGATCTGCTCGTCGCTGAGCGCCTTCGTGTAGCCGATCAGCGCGAGCGAGGCGGAGAGCCGCTTCAGGTCCCAGGTGAAGGGGCCGACGTACGCCTCGTCGAAGTCGTTGACGTTGAAGATCAGCCGGCCGTTGGCGTCCATGTACGTGCCGAAGTTCTCCGCGTGCAGATCGCCGTGGATCCACACCCGGCCGGTCCGCTCGTCCAGGTACGGGCCGCTGGGCTCGCTGCCGCCCACCCGACCGGTGTGCTCCGCCTCCAGATCCGCGTAGAAGAGGCACGCCGTGCCCCGGTAGAAGGCGAAGGCGGAGCCGGCCATCTTGCGGAACTTCACGCGGAAGGCGGCCGGGTCGGCGGCGAGCAGCTCGCCGAAGGCGGTGTCGAAGACGGTGAGGATCTGCTCACCGCGCGCGGCGGCGGTGGGCTGGGGGACCGACATCGAGGGTGCCTCCTGGTGCAAGACTGTTCATGACAATTAGGACAGGCGTTCTGCGTCTCTCAACGCGCGACGGTACCGCCGAGTGCCCGCGGCCTGTCAGTCCGGAGACGTAGACTTCCACGCTGTCCCCCCAGAATTTCATCGGAGGCATGCCGTCGTGACCAAGCCGCCCTTCACGCACCTTCACGTACACACCCAGTACTCGCTGCTGGACGGTGCCGCGCGGCTCAAGGACATGTTCGACGCGTGCAACGAGATGGGCATGACCCACATCGCCATGTCCGACCACGGCAACCTCCACGGGGCGTACGACTTCTTCCACACGGCCAAGAAGGCCGGCGTGACGCCGATCATCGGCATCGAGGCGTACGTCGCCCCGGAGTCCCGGCGCAACAAGCGGAAGATCCAGTGGGGCCAGCCGCACCAGAAGCGGGACGACGTCTCCGGTTCGGGCGGTTACACCCACAAGACGATCTGGGCGGCGAACAACACCGGACTGCACAACCTCTTCCGGCTCTCCTCCGACGCGTACGCCGAGGGCTGGCTCCAGAAGTGGCCCCGGATGGACAAGGAGACCATCTCCCAGTGGTCCGAGGGGCTCATCGCCTCCACCGGCTGCCCCTCCGGCGAGCTGCAGACCCGGCTGCGCCTCGGCCAGTTCGACGAGGCCCTGAAGTCCGCCTCCGAGTACCAGGACATCTTCGGCAAGGACCGGTACTTCCTGGAGCTGATGGACCACGGCATCGAGATCGAGCGGCGCGTCCGCGACGGGCTCCTGGAGATCGGCAAGAAGCTCGGCATCCCGCCGCTGGTCACCAACGACTCGCACTACACGTACGCGCACGAGGCGACCGCCCACGACGCGCTGCTGTGCATCCAGACCGGCAAGAACCTCTCCGACCCGGACCGGTTCAAGTTCGACGGCACGGGCTACTACCTGAAGTCCACGGACGAGATGTACGCCGTCGACTCCTCGGACGCCTGGCAGGAGGGCTGCCGCAACACGCTGCTCGTCGCCGAGCAGGTCAGCACCGACGGCATGTTCGTCGAGAAGAACCTCATGCCGAAGTTCGACATCCCCGAGGGCTACACCGAGGTCTCCTGGTTCCGCGAGGAGACCATGCGCGGCATGGCGCGCCGCTTCCCGGACGGCATCCCGGACGACCGCATGAAGCAGGTCGAGTACGAGATGGACACCATCATCTCGATGGGCTTCCCCGGCTACTTCCTCGTCGTCGCCGACTTCATCATGTGGGCCAAGAAGCAGGGCATCGCCGTCGGCCCCGGCCGAGGCTCCGCGGCCGGCTCGATCGTCGCGTACGCCATGGGCATCACCGACCTCGACCCGATCCCGCACGGACTGATCTTCGAGCGCTTCCTCAACCCCGAGCGCGTCTCGATGCCCGATGTCGACATCGACTTCGACGAGCGCCGGCGCGTCGAGGTGATCCGGTACGTGACGGAGAAGTACGGCTCCGACAAGGTCGCCATGATCGGCACGTACGGCAAGATCAAGGCGAAGAACGCCATCAAGGACTCGGCCCGTGTCCTCGGCTACCCGTACGCCATGGGCGACCGGCTCACCAAGGCGATGCCCGCCGACGTCCTCGGCAAGGGCATCGACCTCAACGGCATCACCGACCCCTCGCACCCGCGCTACAGCGAGGCGGGCGAGATCCGGGCGATGTACGAGAACGAGCCCGACGTGAAGAAGGTCATCGACACCGCCAAGGGCGTGGAGGGCCTCGTCCGGCAGATGGGTGTGCACGCGGCCGGCGTGATCATGTCCAGCGAGCCCATCGTCGACCACGCGCCGATCTGGGTGCGGCACACGGACGGCGTGACCATCACGCAGTGGGACTATCCCCAGTGCGAGTCGCTCGGCCTGCTGAAGATGGACTTCCTGGGCCTGCGGAACCTGACCATCATGGACGACGCCGTCAAGATGGTGAAGGCCAACAAGGGGCTCGACCTCGACCTGCTGGCCCTGCCGCTGGACGACCCGAAGACCTTCGAACTGCTCCAGCGCGGCGACACCCTCGGCGTCTTCCAGTTCGACGGCGGCCCCATGCGCTCGCTGCTGCGGCTGATGAAGCCCGACAACTTCGAAGACATCTCCGCCGTGTCCGCCCTGTACCGGCCGGGCCCGATGGGCATGAACTCGCACACGAACTACGCCCTGCGCAAGAACAAGCAGCAGGAGATCACCCCGATCCACCCCGAGCTGGAGAAGCCGCTCGAAGAGGTGCTCGCGGTCACCTACGGCCTGATCGTCTACCAGGAGCAGGTGCAGAAGGCCGCCCAGATCATCGCCGGGTACTCCCTCGGCGAGGCCGACATCCTCCGCCGCGTGATGGGCAAGAAGAAGCCCGAGGAGCTGGCGAAGAACTTCGTCCTCTTCCAGAAGGGCGCCCGGGAGAAGGGCTACAGCGACGAGGCGATCCAGGCCCTGTGGGACGTCCTGGTCCCCTTCGCCGGCTACGCCTTCAACAAGGCGCACTCCGCCGCGTACGGCCTGGTCTCCTACTGGACGGCGTACCTCAAGGCCAACTACCCGGCCGAGTACATGGCCGGTCTGCTGACCTCGGTCAAGGACGACAAGGACAAGTCCGCGGTCTACCTGAACGAGTGCCGCCGCATGGGCATCAAGGTCCTGCCGCCGAACGTCAACGAGTCCGAGTCGAACTTCGCCGCCCAGGGCGACGACGTGATCCTCTTCGGCCTCTCCGCCGTCCGCAACGTCGGTACCAACGTCGTCGAGTCGATCATCAAGTCGCGCAAGGCCAAGGGGAAGTACTCCACGTTCCCCGACTTCCTCGACAAGGTCGAGGCGGTCGTCTGCAACAAGCGGACCATCGAGTCGCTGATCAAGGCCGGCGCCTTCGACGAGATGGGCCACACCCGCAAGAGCCTGGTCGCCCACCACGAGCCGATGATCGACAACGTGGTCGCGGTCAAGCGCAAGGAGGCCGAGGGACAGTTCGACCTCTTCGGCGGCATGGGCGACGAGGCGAGCGACGAGCCCGGCTTCGGCCTGGACGTGGAGTTCTCCGACCTGGAGTGGGAGAAGTCCTACCTGCTCGCCCAGGAGCGCGAGATGCTCGGCCTCTACGTCTCCGACCACCCGCTCTTCGGCATCGAGCACGTCCTCTCGGACAAGACGGACGCGGCGATCTCCCAGCTGACCGGCGGCGAGCACTCCGACGGTGCCGTGGTCACCATCGGCGGCATCATCTCCGGCCTCCAGCGCAAGATGACCAAGCAGGGCAACGCCTGGGCCATCGCCACCGTCGAGGACCTGGCCGGCTCCATCGAGTGCATGTTCTTCCCGGCCACGTACCAGCTGGTGTCCACCCAGCTCGTCGAGGACACGGTCGTCTTCGTCAAGGGCCGCCTCGACAAGCGCGAGGACGTGCCCCGGCTGGTCGCCATGGAGCTGATGGTCCCCGACCTGTCGAACGCCGGGACCAACGCGCCCGTCATCCTCACCATCCCGACCGTGAAGGTCACCCCGCCGATGATCAGCCGGCTCGGCGAGATCCTCGGGCACCACAAGGGCAACACCGAGGTACGGATCAAGCTCCAGGGCCCCCGCACGACGACCGTCCTGCGGCTCGACCGGCACCGGGTCCAGCCCGACCCCGCACTCTTCGGCGACCTGAAGGTGCTGCTCGGCCCGTCCTGCCTGGCCGGCTGACGGCCGGACCCCCGGCGCGGACGCCGGGACACACGCGCGGAAGGGGCGCGCCCGTCGTCACGGGTGCGCCCCTTCCGGGGTTACGCGCGATCAGTTGTGACCGAAGCGCTTCTGCCGGCCCTTGCGGGCCATGTCGCCGGGAGTCACCTGCGAGGCGCGCTGCTCGGCCTGCGACTCCATCGAGGACTGCTGCGCCTGCTGGGCGCCGCGCTCGGCCTGCGAGGACTGCTGACTGCGGTTCTGCTTTCGATTCTTGGCCATGGTGATGCCTCCTCAAAGGGATCTCGGGCTCAGGGCCGCTGTCAGACTCACACATGGGGTGAACCGTCGCATTTTGGATCATTACCGACAGTGAGGGGAGTGCCGGGGGGTGGCGGAGTGATATTCGCCACGCCGATGATCCAGTTCCGACGGTCTACCTCCCCACGTTCGGGCAGACTCGAAGGAAATCCGAAGCAACTTCCGATCCCGAGGTTCCCGAAAGAGGGTGGAACACGTGGACCGCTGCGTCGTTCTGGTGGACGCCGGCTATCTGCTGGGCGCCGCCGCGAGCCTTCTCGCCGGGGAACCGGCCCGCTCCCGGATCACCGTCGATCACGCCGCCCTCATCCAGGGCCTGCGCGAACGGGCCGAGGCGGACACCGAACAGCCCCTGCTCCGCATCTACTGGTTCGACGGCGCACCCGACCGCGTCCCCCAGCCGGAGCACCGCAGGCTGCGCGTGATGCCCCGGGTCACCGTCCGGCTCGGCGCCCTGACCCGCAGCGACGGCCGCTGGGCGCAGAAGGGCGTCGACGCCGCGATGCACGCCGAGCTCACCGAGCTGGCCAGGAACCGGGCCTGCTCCGACGTGGTCCTGGTGACCGGCGACGGCGATCTGCTGCCGGGCCTGATGTCCGCCAAGGAGCACGGCGTCGCCGTCCACCTCTGGGCGGTGCAGGCCGCCGACGGCGACTACAACCAGTCCGAGGACCTCGTCGCCGAGGCCGACGAACGCCGCGTCCTCGACCGGGCCTGGATCACCCGGGCCGTCCGCGCCAAGGACCTCAGCGGCCTCTGCGCGCCGCCGCCCGCCCCGCGCCCCGAGATCGCCGCCATCCTCTCCGCCCCGCTGCCCGAGTCGGCGCTCGCCGCCTCTGCCGAGCGGGCCGCCGCGGCGGCGGCCGCGGAAGCCGCCTCCGTGCACAACGGGGCGTCGGCCCCCGCCGACGCCGCGCCCCCGGACACCGAGGGCGGGCCGGCGTCCGCCGTTCCGGCGCCGGCCGCGGGCCGGGGCGTCCCCACGCCCAAGGACCTCGCCGGGCTGCGCGGACCCGGTGGCCCCGCCGCCCCGCCGGCCACCAACGCCACGCTGCGCTGGTCCTCCGACAAGGGCTGGATCGAGCGCCCCGGAGGCGCGCTCGGCGAGCCGGCCGAGACCGCCTCCCTGCCCACCCTCGCCCAGCTCACCAGCGCCGAACAGCGCTGGGCGGACCGCGAGGAGGACATCACCACCGTCGGCGGCGACCCCTTCGAGGTCGGGCAGGTGTTCGCCCGCCGCTGGATGGAGCGGCTCCCCGAGCAGAGCCACGTCCAGAAGCTCTCCGTGATGTACCCGAGGATCCCGCACCGCATCGACGGCGAACTGCTCCGGTACGCGGCCAGGTTCGGCCTGCTCGCGCACAAGGACGACCAGATCGACGAGCACGACCGGTACGCGATCCGGGCGGGGTTCTGGCGCGAGATCGATGTCCGGGCCGCCGCGGAACGCGCCCCCGCGGGGGAGTAGGCCGGGGGACCCCGTAGGCTCATCCCTCGTGAGTACGGTGTGCGTGGTGCGGGATCTGGTCAAGACGTACCCCGCCGCGCGCGCCCGCAGGGGGACGCCGGCGACCCCCGAGATCCGTGCCACCGACGGCATCAGCCTCGATGTCCACGGCGGCGAGATCTTCGGCCTGCTCGGGCCCAACGGCGCCGGCAAGTCGACGCTGGTCCGCCAGCTGACCGGGCTGATGTGCCCCGACTCCGGAACGGTCGAGCTGCTCGGCCACGATCTCGTGCGCCACCCGGAACGCGCCGCGCGCCTGCTCGCCTACCTCGGGCAGGAGTCGACCGCGCTCGACGAGCTGACGGTCGCGCTCGCCGCCGAGACCACCGGGCGGCTGCGCGGGCTGACCGCACGGGACGCGCGCGCCGCGACGGACGCCGTCCTGGAGGAGCTGGGCCTCACCGAGCTCGCCAGCCGCCCGCTGAAGAGGCTCTCGGGCGGACAGCGGCGGCTCGCCTGTGTCGCGACCGCCCTGGTGGGCGAGCGGCCGGTCCTGGTCCTCGACGAACCCACCACCGGCATGGACCCGATCGCCCGGCGGGCCGTCTGGTCCGCCGTCGACCGGCGGCGCGCCGAGCACGGCACCACCGTCCTGCTCGTCACCCACAACGTGATCGAGGCCGAGACCGTACTGGACCGGGTCGCCGTCCTGGAGCGGGGCCGGGTCATCGCCTGCGACACGCCGGCCGGGCTCAAGGAGCGCGTCGCGGGCGAGATCCGGGTCGATCTGGTGTGGCGCGAGCACGCCCCGCTGGACGTGCCCGAGGTCGCCGCGCTGCGCGGACTCGCCCAGGAGTCGGGCCGGCGCTGGACGTTCCGGCTCGCCCCGGACGAGGCGCGGGCGACGGTGGCGGCCGTGACGGGCGGGGCGGCGTTCGCGGCCCTGGACGACTTCACACTGGCCACGCCGAGCCTGGAGGACGTGTATCTGGCGCTGGGCGGCGAGACGCAGGGGCTGGTCAAGGCGTGAGGAGCTGTACGGAGTGAGTATCGTGCCCGCCCAGGCCGCGTCGGCGTCAGGACCGGCGTCAGGACCGGCGTCAGGACCGGCGTCGGGACCGGCGTCGGCCGAAGGCTCGGCGGCCCGGTCCGCCGGCGTGCCGGCCGGGAACCCGGCCGCCGCGCCGCTGGCGCCGCGTGCCCGGCTGCTGCCCGCCCTCGCCGCCGTGTACCGCGCACAGCTCTCGCGTGCCCGGGTCTCCCGGATACCCCTGCTCTTCGTGGCCACGTTCCAGTCCGTCGGGATCATGGTCCTGATGCGGGGGGTCGTCGACGGCGGGTCGGAGGCGCGCGCCGTCGTGGCGGGCTCGTCGGTGCTCGTGGTCGCGTTCGTCGCGCTCAACCTCCTCGCCCAGTACTTCGGGCAGCTGCGGGCGACCGGCGGCCTCGACCACTACGCCACGCTGCCGGTGCCGCCCGCCGCGGTCGTGCTCGGAGCGGCGGGGGCGTACGCCTCCTTCACGGTGCCGGGGACCGTGGTGACCGCGGTCATCGGCTCACTGCTCTTCGGACTGCCGCTCGGTCATCTGTGGATCCTCGCGGCGGTCGTGCCGCTGGCGGGGGCCGCGCTGGCCGGTCTCGGGGCGGCGCTCGGGCTGCTCGCGCCGCGTCAGGAGTTCGCGACGCTCCTCGGTCAGCTGGGCATGTCGGCCGCGCTGCTGCTCGGCGTGCTGCCGGCGGAGCGGCTGCCCGGCCCGATCGGCTGGGCGCGGGACCTGCTGCCGTCGACGTACGGCGTGGAGGCGCTGGCCCGTACGTTCGACGCGCACCCGGACTGGGCGGCGGTCGGGCTCGACCTCGCGGTGTGCGGGGCGGTCGGGGTGGTCTCGCTCGCGGTGGCGACCTGGGCGTACCGGCGGGCGGCGGTCCGCTGAGGCGGGCCGCTCCCGTACCTGGCACGATGGCGGTGTGACCGCACCTCTGACACCGCCTCACCAGCCGCCGAACGATGCCGTGCCGCCGCACGGCTGGCCGGCGCACCATCCGCCGTCGCCCTCGGGGGACGGTGCCCCGAGCGTGGCCAAGGAGCTCCGGCAGGCCGCCGTGGTGGCCGCGGTCTCGGCGGTCGCCGGGGCGGCGCTGGGGCTGCTGTGGCTGTGGCTGGCGCCGCGCGTTCCGCTGATCTCGGACGGCAAGGCGGTGTTCCTGCGCAACAGCGAGGGCGAGTCGGCGGTCGGGGCGGACGGAACGTTCGTCCTGCTGGCGCTCGGGTTCGGGGCGGTGGCGGCGGCGCTCGTCTTCCTGTTCCACCGGCACGGCGGTGTGGCGCTGGTGCTCGCGCTGGCGGCGGGCGGGGTGCTCGGTTCGCTGCTCGGCTGGGGCGTGGGCACGGCCCTGGGACCGACGCACGACGTGGTCGCGCACGCGCGCGAGGTGGGGGCGGGCGTGCAGTTCGACGCGCCGCTGAAGCTGGAGATGTGGGCGGGGGCGATGCTGGCGTGGCCGCTCGCGGCGATGATCGTCCACCTGTCCCTGACGGCGCTCTTCGGCCCGAGGGACCCGGAACCGGACTGGCCCGAGCAGTCCTGACCCGCCCGGGCCCGGGGGCCCGGCCCTGCGGCTACGCGCGGCCGATGGGGGCGAGAACGGCCGTGGTGAGCGTGGTCAGGGCCTGGGGGGCGAGTTCGACCTCCAGGCCCCGGCGGCCCGCCGAGACGCAGATCGTGGCGTGCGCCGAGGCCGAGGCGTCCAGGACCGTGCGCAGGCGCTTGCGCTGGCCCAGCGGGGAGATGCCGCCGCGGACGTAGCCCGTCGTGCGTTCCGCCAGGGCAGGGTCCGCCATCGCCGCGCGTTTGCCGCCGACCGCCGTGGCCAGGGCCTTCAGGTCCAGCTGGCCGGCGACGGGGACGACGGCCACCGTCAGTTCGCCGTCGACGTCCGCGACCAGCGTCTTGAAGACCCGGTCGGGCGAGACACCGAGCGCCTCCGCAGCCTCCTCGCCGTACGAGGGCGACGCCGGGTCGTGGTCGTAGGAGTGGACGGTGAACGGCACGCCGGCCGTCGTCAGGGCCACCGTCGCCGGCGTGCCGCCCGTCTGCTTCTTCTGCTTCTTCGCCACCGCGCTCCTCCGTCAGTTCGGGCTCGTCGGCGCCCGGGTCAGCTCCACCGCCGGAAGCGACGGCAGATGCCGCAGCACGGCCGTCTCCGACCGGAGCAGCGTCAGCTCCTCCCTCAGCCGCGTCGCCGTGTCCGGTGCCTGCAGCAGTCGCTGCTTCGCCGGGATGTCGAGCACCGCGGCCGCCGCGACCAGGTACGACACCACCGACGGGTCGTCCGGCAGCTCGCTCGTCGTCAGCGACCGCTCCCGCGCCCCCGCCAGCCGCTTCTGGTAGCTCCGGAACGCCCGCAGCACACCCTCCGCGAGCGTGCCCGCCTCGTCGCCCTGCTCCTCCGGGATCTCCTCGACCTCGGCCGTAAGGAACGGTCCGGTCGCGTCCACCGACAGCAGCTTCACCCGGGTCGTCCCCGTCGCCATCACCTCGAAGCTGCCGTTCGACCGCTCCCGGATCGTCGCCGCGTCGGCGATGCAGCCCACCCGGTGGAACGCCTGGATCGGGTCGGGGCCGAAGCCCGCGGCGGGCCCCTTCTCCGGCAGCGCCGTCTGGTCCGGCAACCCCGGCGCCGTCGGCGCGACCTCACGGCCGTCGCGGATCGCGACGACGGCGAACCGGCGCGGTTCCGACTCGTCGGTCTTGAGCAGCTCGCGCATCATGGCGCGATACCGCTCCTCGAACACGTTCAGGGGCAGCACGAGGCCCGGGAACAGCACCGCGTTGAGCGGAAAGAGAGGCAGGCTGGCGGTGGTCACAGCGGTCAAGAGTAATGGCCGTCGGGCACACCCCGTCCGGCCCGTCCGGCTCCGGTTCCGCGCGGTGCCCCCGCGCGGCCCGCCTCGGCCCGCACCAGGTCCCTCGTCTCCAGGAAGGCCGCGAGCGGATCGTCCTCGACCAGCCCCCACGGAAACGTCGTCGCGTACGGGCCGATCTTGCGGAACTCCTCCAGCGCGTCCGCCCAGCGCCCCCGCCTGACCAGCACGTACACCAGCAGGTTGCGGACCTCGGCCGCCCACGGATCCCCATCGGGGAACTCTGCCGACAGCGCGATGCCCCGGTCCGCCGCGGCGTCGATCCGGTGACCGTGGAGGGGGAACGGGTCGGCGAGGAGCTGGGCGAAGGCGGCGTTGACCGGGAGCGCCCGGGCCAGGGTGCCCGGCGGAGCGTCCTCGGCGGCCTGCTCCGCGAAGTCGAAGCACTCGTGGTGCGAGCCGTACCACTGGGCCGACAGATAGCGCAGCGCGGCGACATGGCAGCCGTAGTGGTGCGGGGAGCGGCGCACGGCCTGCTCCCACAGCGCCTCGAAGGCCGTGTGCCCGGCATGGGTGCCCCGCGCGTGGTCCAGGGCGAGCCGCCAGGGCACCGGGTCGCGCGGCGAGGCCTCGGCGGCCGCGTCGATCAGCGGTCCGAGCTCGCGCAGCCGCTCGGAGCGGGCCGGCGACTCCCAGGCCCTGCGCACCGCCAGCTCCGCCTTGACGAGCAGCGCGTCCGGGTCGCGGGGAGAGACGGCCAGCCAGTGGGCCAGCCACTCGTCACGGCTGTACGCGAAGGTGGCGAGCCGCGCCACGTACCGGTCGCGCTTCTCCCACTCGGCCGCGTCCCGGGTCGTCGCCAGCAGCTTCGCGGCGGGTTCGGGGTCGGCGAGCGCCGCCGCCACCAGGGCCGGGGCGAGCCTGTCGTCCGGCGCGTCGAGCAGCACGTCGTCGTCCGGCGGCAGCGCGGCGTCGAGCCGCGGTGCAAGCAGGACCATCCGGGCGGTGCCGATCAGGGCGCGGAGCAGAGACATCGTGCGGACCATTCAAAAACCGCAGGTGGGGGCGGCGCCAGTGGGGGACTGTGAAGCTTTGGTAGCGGCGGGAAAGTTGTCCTGCGGGAGGTCAAGACAGCGTAAAGAAAGGGGTGGGAGTCGGCACAATCCGCCCCCCACGCCCCACCCGTCACCCTCGTCGCAACAGCCTCGACGCCCCCGCCGCCACCGTCGTCGCCAGCACCCAGCCGAGCAGGATGAGCGCCGTCGCGGCCCACTGCCACAGGCCCTCCAGCCGCCAGTAGCCGTCCTGGCCGAGATTGATCACCGGCAGCAGCAGATCCAGCGCGTACAGCGTGGCGTTCCAGTTGGGCGACTCCTCCGCCTTCAGCGGCACCGGGTCGTAGCGCGAGAACGCCAGCGCCCCCGCCGCCCAGAGCACCGCCATCCACAGCGCCGCCCGGCCCGGCCGGTAGCCGTACGCCACCGTCCAGTCCTGGAGGTAGCCCCAGAGCTTCCCGGCCACCGGCAGCGTCTCCCGGCGCCGCCGCTGCTTGGCGAGCAGCACGACCCGGGCGTCCGCGTCCTCCCCGCTGTTGCGCAGCACCGTCGCCAGCCGTTCGTACGGCTCAGGGGCGTATTCGGGGGTCGCCGCCGCCACCCACTCCAGACGGCGCGTCAGCGGAAAGTGTCCGTACGGCACGAGGTTCTCGTAGACGAAACCGTTCATCGACAGGCCCCCCGGGCCCGGCCAGCTCGTGGACAGGTCGATCAGCGTCACCACCCGGGCGCCGTTGAGCACCACCCGCCCCTCCTCCGGGCGCTCCCCGTTGAACCGCAGCTCGGGCGTGGCGATCCTGCGCAGCGACACCTCCTCCCGGCTCGCCCCGTTCAGCATGAACCGCGCGTAGTGCAGGTCGACCGCATCGCCGAACCGCCCGTCGTCGAGGCGCACCCCGCCATGGCACTCCACGGGCTTGCGCCGGGCGCCGCGCACCGGGGTGTACCCCACGCCGTACGGAGGAGTGGCCGTCGAGTTCCCCGAGCCCTCGTACACCCACGCCGCGTTCAGATAGAGCGAGCGCTCCACCGTCAGCTGCGGAGCGTTCAGCGCGCGCCGCTGCTGCGCGCCGCGCAGCACGCTGCCCCGCAGGCTCAGTGACACGCCCACCTTCGCCCCGCGCAGGCTCAGCTCCCCGTACGCCTCGATCAGCTCGGCCTGGAGGTCCTGCGCCACCACCAGCCCGTCGGCGGTGATCGCCCGGCCGCGCCGGTCCGGCCACACCTGGATCTGGTTGATCAGCAGATCGGTGCCTATCTGGGCGTCCGTCAGCCGGATCCCCCGCTGCACCCGGCAGCGCGGCAGATGCAGATCCCCCTCCGTGTGCAGCCGCGCCGCCTCAAGGCGCGGTATCGCGCACTCCACCATCCGGACCGTGCCGAAACGCGCCTCCGGCAGCACGATCTCCTGGTCGAAACGGCAGCGGTTCCACTCCACGTACGGGTCGATCGTCCCGCCGGCCAGATTGAGCACGCCGGTGATCCGCACCCCGCGCAGCTTCAGGGCGGCGACCCGTCCGGCGCGCGCCTGCGGGCCGTCGAGCAGCAGCAGCGCCACCACCTCGGCGCGCACACTGCGCTGCTCGCCCCACGCCTCCGCCCCGAACGGGTCGTCCCGTGCCGCGTCCCCCTCGCTCAGATCACAGCTCCTGCCGATCCGGAAAGCCCGCCACATGGCCCGCTCCGGGCCCGTCAGACCGTCCGGCATTCCGTCCTCGTGCGGCTCGGTCACTGCCGCCCCCTCGCTTTCCACGAACCCGCTTCCCTGGATTCGTACAGCCGTTCTTCCCGCTGAGTGACGGACTGAACGCTAACGGTCAGCTGTGGCGACAAGACGCCAATGTGGCTCGTATCAGCCAGTGATACGGACGTCCGGCGCTTGTGGGGCGTCTGCGAGAATTGACCCGTGATCTCTCGTATCGACCTGCGCGGCGACGCCCTCCCCGAGGGTGGCGCACTGCGCGACCTGCTGCCCCGTGCCGAGTTCGACGTGGAAGCCGCCCTGGAGAAGGTGCGGCCCATCTGCGAGGACGTCCATCATCGTGGCGATGCGGCGCTGGTCGAGTACGCGGAGAAGTTCGACGGTGTGAAGCTGGAGCACGTCCGCGTGCCGGCCGAGGCGCTCGCCGAGGCCCTGGAGCAGCTCGACCCGGCCGTCCGCGCGGCCCTCGAGGAGTCCATCCGGCGCACGAGGATCGTCCACCGCGCCCAGCGCCGCTCGACGCACACCACCCAGGTCGTGCCCGGCGGCACCGTCACCGAGAAGTGGATCCCGGTCCAGCGCGTCGGCCTCTACGCGCCCGGCGGCCGCTCCGTCTACCCCTCCTCCGTGATCATGAACATCGTCCCGGCGCAGGAGGCGGGCGTCGAGTCCGTCGCGCTCGCGTCGCCGCCGCAGAAGGAGTTCGGCGGGCTGCCGCACCCGACGATCCTCGCCGCGTGCGCCCTGCTCGGCGTCGACGAGGTGTACGCCGCCGGAGGCGCCCAGGCCGTCGCGATGTTCGCGTACGGCACCGAGTCCTGCGCCCCCGCCAACATGGTCACCGGCCCCGGCAACATCTGGGTCGCCGCGGCCAAGCGGTACTTCACCGGCCGCATCGGCATCGACGCCGAGGCCGGCCCGACCGAGATCGCGATCCTCGCGGACTCCACCGCCGACCCCGTGCACGTCGCCGCCGACCTGATCAGCCAGGCCGAGCACGACCCGATGGCCGCCGCCGTCCTCGTCACCGACTCCGAGGAGCTGGCCGAGGCCACCGAGGCCGAGCTGAAGACCCAGGTCGCCGCCACCAAGCACATCGACGACCGGATCGTCCCGGCCCTGGCCGGAAAGCAGTCCGCGATCGTCCTCGTCGGCGACCTGGAGGACGGCCTCAAGGTCGTCGACGCGTACGGCGCCGAGCACCTGGAGATCCAGACCGCCGACGCCGCCGCCCGCGCCGAGCGGGTCCGCAACGCGGGCGCGATCTTCGTCGGCCCCTGGGCCCCGGTCTCCCTCGGCGACTACTGCGCCGGCTCCAACCACGTACTGCCCACCGGCGGGTGCGCCTGCCACTCCTCGGGCCTGTCCGTGCAGTCCTTCCTGCGCGGCGTCCACATCGTCGACTACACCCGGGACGCCCTCGCCGAGGTCACCCACCACGTGGTCACCCTCGCCGAGGCCGAGGACCTGCCCGCGCACGGTGCCGCGCTCAAGGCCCGTTTCGGTTGGAAGGTGCCAGAGAGCAAGTGACCGCGAACGACACCATCCGGATCGACGACCTCCCGATCCGCGACGAGCTGAAGGGCAAGTCCCCCTACGGCGCGCCCCAGCTCGACGTCCCCGTCCAGCTGAACACCAACGAGAACCCGTACCCGCTGCCCGAGCCCCTCGTGGCCCGGATCGCGGAACGGGTCGCCGAAGCCGCCCGCGGCCTCAACCGCTACCCCGACCGGGACGCGATCGAGCTGCGCACCGAGCTCGCCCGCTACCTCACCCGTACCGGAAAGCACCCCGTCGCCGTCGAGAACGTCTGGGCCGCCAACGGCTCCAACGAGGTCCTCCAGCAGCTGCTGCAGACCTTCGGCGGCCCGGGCCGTACCGCCATCGGCTTCGAGCCGTCGTACTCGATGCACGCGCTGATCGCGCGCGGCACCGGCACCGGCTGGATCTCGGGGCCGCGCAACGACGACTTCACCATCGACGTCGAGGCGGCCGAGAAGGCGATCGCCGAGAACCGGCCCGACGTCGTCTTCGTCACCTCGCCCAACAACCCCACCGGCACGGCGGTCGGGGCCGAGACGGTCCTCGCGCTCTACGAGGCCGCCCAGGCCGCCAAGCCCTCGCTCGTCGTCGTCGACGAGGCGTACGTCGAGTTCAGCCACCGGGACTCCCTCCTGCCGCTGATCGAGGGCCGGCCGAACCTGGTCGTCTCCCGCACCATGTCCAAGGCCTTCGGCGCGGCCGGTCTGCGCCTGGGCTACCTCGCCGCGCACCCGGCCGTGGTCGACGCCGTGCAGCTCGTACGGCTGCCGTACCACCTCTCCGCCGTCACCCAGGCCACCGCCCTCGCCGCCCTGGAGCACACCGATACGCTCCTCGGGTACGTCGAGCAGCTCAAGACCGAGCGGGACCGCCTCGTCACCGAGCTGCGGGCGATCGGCTACGAGGTCACCGAGTCCGACGCCAACTTCGTCCAGTTCGGACACTTCGACGGAGCCGAGGGCTCCCACGAGGCCTGGGCGAAGATCCTCGACCGGGGTGTCCTGGTCCGGGACAACGGCGTACCGGGCTGGCTGCGGGTCACCGCAGGCACCCCCGAAGAGAATGACGCGTTCCTCGATGCGGTTCGCGCACTGAAGAAGGAGCAGAGCTCATGAGCCGCGTTGGCAGAGTCGAGCGCACCACCAAGGAGACCTCCGTCGTCGTCGAGATCGACCTCGACGGCACCGGCAAGGTCGATGTCGCCACCGGCGTCGGGTTCTACGACCACATGCTCGACCAGCTCGGCCGCCACGGGCTCTTCGACCTCACCGTCAAGACCGACGGCGACCTGCACATCGACTCGCACCACACCATCGAGGACACCGCCCTCGCCCTCGGCGCCGCCTTCAAGCAGGCGCTCGGCGACAAGGTCGGCATCTACCGCTTCGGCAACTGCACCGTCCCGCTGGACGAGTCGCTCGCCCAGGTGACCGTCGACCTCTCCGGCCGTCCGTACCTGGTGCACACCGAGCCCGAGAACATGGCGCCGATGATCGGGTCCTACGACACGACCATGACCCGTCACATCTTCGAGTCCTTCGTCGCGCAGGCGCAGATCGCGCTCCACATCCACGTGCCGTACGGGCGCAACGCCCACCACATCGTGGAGTGCCAGTTCAAGGCGCTGGCCCGGGCCCTGCGCTACGCCTCCGAGCGCGACCCGCGCGCGGCCGGCATCCTGCCTTCCACGAAGGGCGCGCTCTAACTCCATGACCGGCCTCTCCACCATCCTCATCGTCGTCGGTCTCTTCCTCGCCGGCGGTGTGTACTCCTTCTCCAAGCAGGAGCTGCCCAAGGGCGTGATCGTCCTCCTCGCCGTCGCCTCCGCGATGTGCCTGGTCGCGGGTGTCCTCCGGATTCAGGGGATCTGGGAATGAGCACTGCGAGTTCTCCCAAGAAGGTCGTCGTCTTCGACTACGGCTTCGGCAACGTCCGCTCCGCCGAGCGGGCCCTCGCCCATGTCGGCGCCGACGTCGAGATCACCCGCGACTACGACAGGGCCATGAACGCCGACGGACTCCTCGTCCCCGGCGTCGGCGCCTTCTCCGCCTGCATGAAGGGCCTCAAGGAGGCCCGCGGCGAGTGGGTCATCGACCGCCGACTCTCCGGCGGCCGCCCCGTCATGGGCATCTGCGTCGGCATGCAGATCCTCTTCGCCCGGGGCATCGAGCACGGCGTGGAGACCGAGGGTCTCGACGAGTGGCCCGGTACGGTCGAGCCGCTCAAGGCTCCGGTCGTGCCCCACATGGGCTGGAACACCGTCGACGCGCCCGAGGACAGCGAGCTGTTCGCGGGCCTCGGCGCCGACGCCCGGTTCTACTTCGTGCACTCCTACGGAGTGCGGGAGTGGACCCTGGAAGTCGGCAACCCGAACATCCGCGCCCCGAAGGTCACCTGGGCCACCCACGGCGAGCCGTTCGTCGCGGCCGTCGAGAACGGCGCCCTGTGGGCGACCCAGTTCCACCCCGAGAAGTCCGGCGACGCCGGAGCGCAGCTGCTCACCAACTGGATCGGAACCCTGTGACTGTGTCTTCTGACAGCGTGCTCGAACTCCTCCCCGCCGTCGACGTCCGTGACGGCCAGGCCGTCCGCCTCGTGCACGGGGAGTCCGGTACGGAGACCTCCTACGGCTCCCCGCTGGAGGCCGCCCTCGCCTGGCAGCGCTCCGGCGCCGAGTGGCTGCACCTGGTCGACCTGGACGCCGCCTTCGGCACCGGCGACAACCGCGAGCTGATCGCCGAGGTCGCCAAGGCCATGGACATCAAGGTCGAGCTCTCCGGCGGCATCCGCGACGACGCCTCGCTCGCCGCCGCCCTCGCCACCGGCTGCACCCGCGTCAACCTGGGCACCGCCGCCCTGGAGACCCCCGAGTGGGTCGCCAAGGTCATCGCCGAGCACGGCGACAAGATCGCCGTCGGCCTCGACGTGCGCGGCACGACCCTGCGCGGACGTGGCTGGACCCGTGACGGCGGCGACCTGTACGAGACGCTCGCCCGCCTCGACTCCGAGGGCTGCTCCCGCTACGTCGTCACCGACATCGCCAAGGACGGCACGCTCCAGGGCCCGAACCTGGAGCTCCTGAAGAACGTCTGCGCCGCCACCGACAAGCCCGTCGTCGCCTCCGGCGGCGTGTCGTCCCTGGACGACCTGCGCGCCCTGTCCGGGCTCGTCCCGCTGGGCGTCGAGGGCGCGATCGTCGGCAAGGCGCTGTACGCCGAGGCGTTCACCCTGGAGGAGGCGCTGGAGGCGGTGGCTTCCGTATGAGCGGCGGCGTGAAGAAGGTCGTCACCGGCGCTCCCTGGGAGGAGCAGTTCGGCTACTCCCGCGCGGTGGAGCTGCCGAACGGCCTGGTCCTCGTCGCCGGCTGTACGTCGGTGGTCGGCGGCCAGATCGCCGGCGGAGGCCCGTACGAGCAGGCGATCAACTCCTTCAACGTGGCCTTCGACGCGCTCAAGAAGCTCGGTCTGGGCCCGGAGGACGTCGTACGGACCCGGATGTACATCACGCACGCGCGGGACGTCGAGGAGGTCGGCCGCGCCCACAAGGAGCTGTTCGACGCCGTCCGCCCGGCCGCTTCGATGATCATCGTCTCCGGCTTCGTCGATCCGAGCCTGGTCGTCGAGGTCGAGGTCGAGGCCTACCGGAGTGGTGCGGAATGAGCCTCGCCGTACGGGTGATCCCCTGCCTGGACGTGGACAACGGCCGCGTCGTGAAGGGCGTCAACTTCCAGAACCTGCGCGACGCGGGCGACCCTGTCGAGATGGCGAAGCTGTACGACGCCGAGGGCGCCGACGAGCTGACCTTCCTCGACATCACCGCCTCCTCCGGCAACCGGGAGACGACCTACGACGTGGTGCGCCGCACCGCCGAGCAGGTCTTCATCCCGCTGACCGTGGGCGGCGGGGTGCGTGCGGCGGAGGACGTCGACAAGCTGCTGCGCGCCGGTGCCGACAAGGTGGGCGTGAACACGGCCGCCATCGCCCGGCCCGAGCTGATCCGCGAGATCGCGGAGCGCTTCGGCCGCCAGGTGCTCGTCCTCTCCGTGGACGCCCGGCGTACGGCCTCCGGGTCGTTCGAGGTGACGACGCACGGCGGCCGCAAGGGCACCGGCATCGACGCCGTCGAGTGGGCGCACCGGGCCGCCGAACTGGGCGCGGGCGAGATCCTGCTCAACTCGATGGACGCGGACGGCACGAAGGACGGCTACGACACCGAGATGATCGCGGCCGTGCGCAGGCACGTGACCGTGCCGGTGATCGCGAGCGGGGGAGCGGGCAGGCTGTCCGACTTCCCGCCGGCGATCGAGGCGGGCGCGGACGCGGTGCTGGCCGCCTCGGTGTTCCACTTCGGCGACCTGCGGATCTCCGAGGTCAAGGGCGCGCTGCGGGACGCGGGCCACGCGGTCCGCTGAGCAGCGTTTCCAGGAGCGGTTCCAGGAAGGCCCCCGGAAGGGGGCCTTTCTTGCGCCAAGATGTGCAGGATTATTTGTGCAATTTCAGTTGTGCAAAATTTCTTTCGCATCTACGGTCGTGGACATGACCTCGCAGGAGAACCGCCGGATCACCGACGTGGGCACCCTCAAAGCCCTCTCGCACCCGCTGAGGATGCGGCTCTACCGCGCCCTCTTCGTCGCCCGCACCGCCACCGCCTCCCAACTCGCCGACCAGGTCGACGAGGCGGTCTCCCTCGTCAGCTACCACCTGCGCAAACTGGCCGAGCACGACCTCATCGAGGAGGCGCCGGGACACTCCGCCGACGGTCGCGAACGCTGGTGGCAGCCCAGTTCGTACGGGGTCTCCATCCGCGACGAGGACGTGCGGAACAGCCCCGAGCTGGTCGCCGCGAGCGACGCCCTGGGGCGCACGATCAACGAGCAGCGGGACGCACTCCACCGCCGCTTCCTCGACGAGCGGCTCACCTGGTCCGACGAGTGGCGCTCGGCCGCCGTCAGCGCCGAGTGGCTGCCCCGTCTGACCGCGGCCGAACTTTCCGCGCTCGGCGAGGAGCTCGACGCGCTGCTCAAGAAGTACGACCAGGCCGCCCGCGCCGCCGAGCGGGCCGGCGACACCGAAGGCCGCGAGAACGTGGCCATCCACCTCCACGGCTTTCCCTACCGCTCATGACGGCGCTCACCGCGGTCCCGGACGCCCGGCCCGCCCACCGCGACCCGAACGTCCTGCGCTGGCTCGGCGCCTACACCGCCTCCACCCTCGGCGACAGCCTCTACCACCTCGCCCTCTCCTGGTCCGCCGTACGCGGCGGAACCCCCGCCGAGGCCGGACTCGTCATGGCCGTCAGCGCCGTGCCGCGAGCCCTGCTCATGCTCGGCGGCGGAGTGATCGCCGACCGCTTCGGGCCGCGCCGGGTCGTCGTCCTCTCCGACACCGTCCGCTGCCTCGTCGTCCTCGGCGTGGCCGCCCTCGTGCTCCTCACGAGCCCGGCCCTCTGGGTGCTCGCCGCCGTGGCCCTCGTCTTCGGCGCCGTCGACGCACTCTTCCTGCCCGCTGTCGGCGCGCTGCCGTCGCGGATCGCGCCACGCGAGGAGCTCGCCCGCGTCCAGGGCATGCGCGGCCTCGCCTACCGCGGCGGGCTCGTCCTCGGCGCGCCGCTCGGCGGCCTCGCCGTCGCCCTCGGCGGACCGGCGGCCGCCTTCGGAGCCGCGGGTCTCCTCTTCGCGTTCTCCCTGCCCCTGCTCCTGAAGCTCCGGATCGCCCCGCTGCCCGGCGACGAGCCCGCCCGCGACGGCACCGCCCTGCGCGACCTCGCCGACGGGCTGCGCTACATCCGCCGGCACCGCGTCCTCGGCCCGCTGATGATCGTCGTCGCGCTCAGCGACCTCGGCTTCGTCGGCCCCCTCAACGTCGGCCTCGCACTCCTCGCGGACGAGCGCGGCTGGGGCGCCGCCGGCATCGGCTGGGTCCTCGCCGGATTCGGCGTCGGCGCCGGTGCCGCCTCGCTTCTGCTGACCGTACGGGGCCGCATACCCCGGGCGGGTGCCGTCATGGCCTGGACGATCACACTCGGCGCGGTCTCGATCGGCGCCCTCGCCCACGTACCGCGGCTGCCCGTCGCCGTCGCCGTGTCCGTCTCCGTCGGCCTGCTCGCGGGCCTCAGCGGCGCGCTCTGCGGCGCGCTCACCCAGACGCAGTGCGACCCCGCGTACCTCGGGCGGGTGACAGCCGTCTCCAGCTTCTTCAGCCTCGGCGTCGCCCCGCTGAGCTTCCCCCTCACCGGGGCGGCGATCGGCCTGTGGGGGCTCGCCCCGGTCTACACCGCCAGCGCCGCGGTCTGCGCGCTCGGCGGCCTGTACGGACTCTCCGTAAGAGCCCTGCGCCGCGCGGAACTGCCCGGGCCGGCGAGCCAGAACTGAAACGCCCGGCCGCACGGGCCTGGCGCCCCGGCGGCACGGGCCTGGCGCCCGGCGGCACGGGCGCGGCGCTTGGGCTGCACTGGGCTCGGCGTCCCGGCCGCACGGGCTTGGCGCCCCGGGGGCACGGGCTTGGCGCTCGGGCTGCACGGGCCTGGCGCTCGGGCTGCAGTGGGCTCGGCGTCCCGGCCGCGCTGGGCTCGGCGCCCCGGCTGCACTGGGCTCGGCGTCCCGGCGGCACGGGCCTGGCGCTCGGGCCGCACGGGCCTGGCGCTCGGGCCGCGCGGGCTTGCGTCCCGGGCTGCGTTCTGGCCGCGGACCGGGGGGTGTGGTCCGCGTGGGCCTCGGATCGGCCGCCCGGCGGCCCGGCCCGGGTCCGGGACGGCGGCCCGAGGCGTTAGATCCCCAGCTGCTTCGTCTCGTGCAGACGGTCGATCGCGTCCTGCTCCCCGTCCAGCTCCACCTTCGCCTGGTCCTGGCGGCCGAAGACGAACATCGTCAGCTCACCCGGCTCCCCGGAGACCGTCACCACCGGGGTGCCGCGGTGGGCCACCGCCGTCTGGCCGTTCGGGCGGCGCAGCACCAGGCCCACCGGGGCCCTGCGGCCCAGCAGCTTCGCGCCCTTCTCCAGACGGGACCAGAGGGCTTCCGAGAAGACCGGGTCGAGCTCGCGCGCCGACCATTCCGGCTGGGCGCGCCGCACGTCCTCCGCGTGGACGTAGAACTCGACGATGTTCGCCCCCTCGTCCACCTGCTTGATCGTGAACGGGGACATCCGCGGCGGCCCCGTCCGGATGAGCTGGATCAGCTCCTCGTACGGCTTCTCCGCGAACTCCGCCTGCACCCGGTCGAGCCGTGCCTTCAACGCCGGTACGACCGTTCCGGCGGCCGCGTCCGGACGGCGCTCGCGCACCACCACGTGGGCCGCGAGGTCACGGGTCAGCCAGCCCTCGCAGAGCGTCGGGGCATCGGGCCCGGCCGCCTCCAACAGGTCGGCGAGCAGAAGGCGTTCACGCTTCGCATGGGTCGACATGTCCGCCAGCGTACGGCCGCCGCCCGCGGTCCGCCCAGTGGACGGTCATCCGGGCGCACCCGCCGGCCACGGCACAATGGCCGCATGAGCAGCAATCTCGACCCGGCCATCGCCGCCCGCCTCAAGCGCAGCCCGGACGGCCTCGTCCCGGCCATCGCCCAGCAGTACGACACCGGCGAGGTGCTGATGCTCGGCTGGATGGACGACGAGGCCCTCCACCGCACCCTCACCACCGGCCGCTGCACCTACTGGTCGCGCAGCCGTCAGGAGTACTGGGTCAAGGGTGACACCTCCGGCCACGTCCAGCACGTCAAGTCCGTCGCGCTCGACTGCGACGCCGACACCGTGCTCGTCAAGGTCGACCAGGTCGGCGCCGCCTGCCACACCGGCGCACGGACCTGTTTCGACGCCGACGTCCTGCCCCTGGGCAAGTAGGGTCTGGCGCCATGGATCTCGAGACCTTCCGCAAGCTGGCGGCAGACCGCCGTGTCATCCCCGTCAGCCGCCGCCTCCTCGCGGACGGCGACACCCCGGTCGCGCTCTACCGCAAGCTCGCCGCCGAGCGCCCCGGCACGTTCCTCCTCGAATCCGCCGAGAACGGCCGCTCCTGGTCGCGCTACTCCTTCATCGGGGTCCGCAGCGACGCCACCCTCACCGTCCGTGACGGCCAGGCGCACTGGCTCGGCACCCCGCCCGTCGGCGTCCCCACGGACGGCGACCCGCTCGCCGCGCTCCGCGCCACCGTCGAGGCCCTCCACACTCCACGCGACCTCGCCTCCGGCATGCCGCCCTTCACCGGCGGCATGGTCGGCTACCTCGGCTACGACGTCGTCCGCCGCCTGGAGCGCATCGGGGACTCCACCCGCGACGACCTGGAGCTCCCCGAGCTGACCATGCTGCTCACCAGCGACCTCGCCGTCCTGGACCACTGGGACGGCACGGTCCTGCTGATCGCCAACGCGATCAACCACAACGACCTGGAGACCGGTGTCGACGAGGCGTACGCCGGCGCCGTCGCCCGGCTCGACGCCATGCAGGCGGACCTGGCCCGTCCCGTCGCCACCGTGCCCGCCGCGCTCCCGCCCTCCGAACTGCCCGAGTTCTCCGCGCTCTGGGGCGGCCGGGCCTACCAGGACGCCGTCGAGGACATCAAGGAGCGCATCCGGGCCGGCGAGGCCTTCCAGGTGGTCCCCTCGCAGCGCTTCGAGACCCCCTGCCACGCCTCGGCGCTCGACGTCTACCGGGTCCTGCGGGCCACCAACCCGTCGCCGTACATGTACCTCTTCCGCTTCGAGAACGGCTTCGACGTCGTCGGATCCAGCCCCGAGGCCCTGGTCAAGGTCGAGGACGGGCAGGCGATGGTGCACCCCATCGCCGGCACCCGGCACCGCGGCGCGAGCCCGCAGGAGGACCACGACCTCGCCGAGGAGCTGCTCGCCGACCCCAAGGAGAGGGCCGAGCACCTGATGCTCGTCGACCTCGGCCGCAACGACCTCGGCCGGGTCTGCGAGCCGGGCTCGGTGGAGGTCGTCGACTTCATGTCGATCGAGCGGTACTCGCACGTCATGCACATCGTCTCGACGGTGACCGGACGGGTCGCCCAGGGACGGACCGCCTTCGACGTGCTCACCGCCTGCTTCCCGGCCGGGACGCTGTCCGGCGCGCCGAAGCCGCGCGCCATGCAGATCATCGAGGAGCTCGAACCCTCCCGGCGCGGGCTGTACGGCGGCTGCGTCGGCTACCTCGACTTCGCCGGCGACTCCGACACCGCGATCGCCATCCGTACGGCCCTGCTGCGTGACGGCACCGCGTACGTGCAGGCGGGAGCGGGTGTCGTCGCCGATTCCGACCCGGTCGCGGAGGACAACGAGTGCCGCAACAAGGCCGCGGCCGTGCTCCGCGCCGTACACACCGCCAACCGGATGAACGGCGCGTGACGGCGTAAGGGATAGTGGGGTACGTGAGTGCTGTTCCCGTACCCCAGCCCCGAGCCGCTCGCGCGGGCGGCGCCGCCGCCGCGTCCGGCGGCCGCCGCAGCCTGGCCGCGGCTCTCCTGCTCGGCGCCCTCGGTGCCACCGTCGTGCTGCTGTCCGCGGGCCAGATCTGGGCCGAGGGCACGGCGTCGGTCGGCGGCGGCACGGTGCCCGTCGAGGCCGACGGCGGCGCCGTCACCGGCGTGCCGACGGCGCTCGCGATCGTCGGCCTCGCCGCGCTCGTCGCCGTCTTCGCCGTCCGCCGCGCCGGCCGCACCCTGGTCTCCGGCCTGCTCGCGCTGAGCGGCGCGGGAGCGGCGGCCGCCGCGTTCCTCGGCGCGTCCGACGGCGACGCCCTGGACGCCGAGGCGGCCCGGATCTCCGGCGACACCGCGGCGACGGTCGCGGGCCTCACGCACACCGCGTGGCCCTACGTCACGGCCGGCGGTGCGCTGCTGATCCTCGCCGCGGGGCTCCTCGCGCTGCGGTTCGGCACGCGCTGGCCGACGATGGGCGGGCGGTACGAGCGGACCGGCACGCCCCGTGCGGCGCGCCGGGCACCGGCCGCGTCGCCGGACCGGCCCGAGGACCTGTGGAAGGCCCTGGACCGCGGCGAGGACCCGACGCGCGAGGGGTGATCGCGGAGGCCGGACGCGACGCGTGATCGTCGCACCACCCCGATTCATCCTCGCGCCCCTGTGTGCGGGACAATGAACCACGAGTGTCCGCGCACGCGAGACCTCACCATCGAGCCACCGAGCAACAGCAACGAGGAGCAACTCATGGCGGGCAGCGCCCACGGACACACCCCGGCCGCCTGGACCGGTGTCATCATCTCCTTCATCGGCTTCTGCATCGCCGGAGTCTTCATGGTGGCCGCCAACGTGGCCGGCTTCTGGGCCGGCATGGCCGTCGTCCTGCTGGGCGGTGTGATCGGCCTGGCGATGAGGGTGGCGGGTCTGGGCATGCCGAAGGAGTCGGCGGCGGTCGCCGCGGCCCGTGAGACGGCGACGGCGAAGGCGCGCGCCGTCTGACGACGCACGCGACGCGACAAGCGACACGCGCGAAGGCGCAGTCCGGCGGGGCCGGGCTGCGCCTTCGCGCGTAAGACGCGAGAATCACCGCGTGGACGCCAACCCCGAGCACCTCGCGCACCCGGAGCCCGCAGCGGCGACGGCGACGCCCCCCGCGGCAGCCGGGCCCCCGGCCCCCGTCCGGTCAGGCCCCCCGACGCACGTGGTGCGGCGGCTGGGGGTGCCGCTGGGGGTGCTCGGCGGGGTCGCCGCCGCGTTCGCCTACGTCGGGGCCGTCGATCCCAACGAGCCCGGGCACTATCCCGTCTGCCCCCTGCTCCGCTTCACCGGGCTGTACTGCCCCGGCTGCGGCGGCCTGCGCAGTGCCCACGCCTTCGTCCACGGCGACCTCGCGGCCGCGTTCGGCGCCAACGCCCTCGCCGTCGCCGGCTACGGCCTCTTCGCCCTCGTGATGGCCCTGTGGCTGATTCGCGCCGTACGGGGCGTGCCCATGAGGATCGGCGTCACCCCCGCCTGGGGGTGGGCGACCGGCGCCCTCCTCGCCCTCTTCACCCTTGTGCGGAACCTTCCGTTCGGCTCCGGGCTCGCCCCCTGACCCCGCACCGGAAGTCCCAGTGGGTGGGACGCATCTCGGCCGGATGCGAGTCCGGAGCCTTGGTGCGGATACCATCGACATGGCTGAACCTGGTTCATCTGCACCACCGTCACCATCACCGTCCCGGAAGGGGGCCTCTCGCGTGAGTGTGCTCGACGAGATCATCGAAGGCGTGCGCGCCGACCTCGCAGAGCGGCAGGCGCGGGTCTCCCTCGACGAGCTCAAGGAGCGCGCCGCCAAGGCGCCGCAGGCCAAGGACGGCGTCGCCGCACTGCGCGGCGAGGGCGTCACCGTGATCTGCGAGGTCAAGCGCTCCAGCCCGTCCAAGGGCGCGCTCGCCGCGATCGCCGACCCGGCCGGTCTGGCCGCGGACTACGAGGCGGGCGGCGCCGCCGTCATCTCCGTGCTCACCGAGGAGCGCCGCTTCGGCGGCTCGCTCGCCGACCTGGAGGCCGTACGGGCCCGGGTCGACATCCCGGTGCTGCGCAAGGACTTCATCGTCACGGCGTACCAGCTGTGGGAGGCCCGTGCCTACGGCGCCGACCTCGCCCTCCTGATCGTCGCCGCCCTCGAGCAGGAGGCCCTCGTCTCCCTGATCGAGCGCGCCGAGTCCATCGGCCTGACGCCGCTGGTCGAGGTCCACGACGAGGAAGAGGTCGAGCGTGCCGTCGACGCGGGCGCCCGGATCATCGGCGTCAACGCGCGGAACCTCAAGACCCTGAAGGTCGACCGCTCCACGTTCGAGCGCGTCGCCCCCGAGATCCCGGCCGGCATCGTCAAGATCGCCGAGTCCGGCGTCCGCGGCCCGCACGACCTCATCGCGTACGCCAACGCCGGCGCGGACGCGGTCCTGGTCGGCGAGTCCCTGGTGACCGGCCGCGACCCGAAGGCCGCCGTCGCCGACCTCGTCGCCGCCGGCGCCCACCCGGCCCTGCGCCACGGGCGGGGCTGACCCCGCCATGACCCCGCACCGCGCCACGCCGACCGCCCAGGGCCTCGCCGCCCCGGGTGGCTTCGGCGCGGGCGCGGTGATCGCGGTGCCCAGCCGTGCGCTGCGCACCCGGCTCCGTACCGCCGCCGCGCCCGCCCACGCCCCGCTGGCCCGGGGCTGCCGGCCGCGCGGCTGCCGCGCACCCGCACGCCGTGTCCACGGGCGCCGGGTGCGGTACGTGATCGGTGACGAGCCCGGCCAGGTCAACGGCATGCGATGGCGCGGGCGCTTCGCGCCCGCATTCACGTAGAGCAACGCCGCCTGGCCGAGGCAAGGCCCCCAGCCCACCCCCGTGTGGGCAATCGTCCCGCTGGGCGGGACGTATGGGCACACGGGACGGCGCCCATACGGGCGCGTCCGCTCCCTGGCCTTCCGCACCACGAGGCGCCCGCATCTGTGGGCACCGTAGGGACCGGGAGCCTGGGCCCGGCAAGGGCGCCGTCCGTTTGTGCCCACCCGTTCCGCCCCAGCGGAACGAATGCCCACAACGGAGGCGGCCGGGACGGCCACGGCGTTGCCGTACGTGAGGTGGGCGCGCGCATAACGTGACCACCACCCAGTACGTCGGGGCATCCGCCCCGCGAGGAGCAGCCGCATGTCCAGCGAGTTCTTCATTCCGGACCCGGAGGGTCAGGTTCCGAACGCCGAGGGTTACTTCGGTGCCTTCGGCGGCAAGTTCATCCCGGAGGCGCTCGTCGCCGCCGTGGACGAGGTCGCCGTCGAGTACGACAAGGCCAAGGCCGACCCCGAGTTCGCCCGTGAGCTCAACGACCTGATGGTCGACTACACCGGCCGTCCGAGCGCGCTGACCGAGGTGCCCCGGTTCGCCGAGCACGCCGGCGGTGCCCGGGTGTTCCTCAAGCGCGAGGACCTCAACCACACCGGCTCGCACAAGATCAACAACGTCCTCGGCCAGGCCCTGCTCACCAAGCGCATGGGCAAGACCCGCGTCATCGCCGAGACCGGCGCCGGTCAGCACGGCGTCGCCACTGCCACCGCCTGCGCCCTCTTCGGGCTCGAGTGCACCATCTACATGGGCGAGATCGACACCCAGCGCCAGGCGCTGAACGTCGCCCGGATGCGCATGCTCGGCGCCGAGGTCGTGCCGGTGAAGTCGGGCAGCCGCACCCTCAAGGACGCCATCAACGAGGCGTTCCGCGACTGGGTCGCCAATGTCGACCGCACGCACTACCTCTTCGGCACCGTCGCCGGACCGCACCCGTTCCCCGCCATGGTCCGCGACTTCCACCGCGTCATCGGCGTCGAGGCCCGCCGGCAGATCCTGGAGCGCGCGGGCCGCCTCCCCGACGCGGCCATCGCCTGCGTCGGCGGCGGATCCAACGCCATCGGCCTCTTCCACGCCTTCATCCCCGACGCCGACGTGCGCCTCATCGGCTGCGAGCCGGCCGGCCACGGCGTCGAGACCGGCGAGCACGCCGCCACCCTCACCGCCGGAGAGCCCGGCATCCTGCACGGCTCCCGGTCGTACGTCCTCCAGGACGACGAGGGCCAGATCACCGAGCCGTACTCCATCTCGGCCGGTCTGGACTACCCGGGCATCGGCCCGGAGCACTCGTACCTCAAGGACAGCGGCCGCGGCGAGTACCGCGCCGTCACCGACGACGCCTCCATGCAGGCCCTGCGGCTGCTCTCCCGCACCGAGGGCATCATCCCGGCCATCGAGTCCGCGCACGCGCTCGCCGGGGCCCTCGAGGTCGGCAGGGAGCTGGGCCCGGAGGGTCTGCTCGTCGTCAACCTCTCCGGGCGTGGCGACAAGGACATGGACACCGCCGCCCGCTACTTCGGGCTGTACGACACCGACGCGGCCCCCGTCGAGGCCGACGCCGCCGCCGAGGACGGCGCGGGCGAGATCCGGAGGGACACCAAGTGAGCGGCAACATCCAGCTCCTCAGCGACACCCTGGCCAAGGCGAAGGCCGAGAACCGCGCCGCTCTCATCGCCTACCTCCCGGCCGGATTCCCGACCGTGGACGGCGGCATCGCGGCGATCAAGGCCGTCTTCGACGGCGGCGCCGACATCGTCGAGGTCGGCCTCCCGCACAGCGACCCGGTCCTGGACGGCCCCGTCATCCAGACCGCCGACGACATCGCCCTGCGCGGCGGCGTCAGGATCGCCGACGTGATGCGCACGGTCCGCGAGGCCTTCGAGGCCACCGGGAAGCCGGTCCTGGTCATGACGTACTGGAACCCGATCGACCGCTACGGCGTCGAGCGGTTCACCGAGGAGCTGGCCGCGGCCGGCGGCGCGGGCTGCATCCTGCCCGACCTGCCGGTCCAGGAGTCCGCCCAGTGGCGTGAGCACGCCGAGAAGCACGGGCTCGCGACCGTCTTCGTGGTCGCCCCGAGCAGCCAGGACGCGCGGCTCGCCACCATCACCGCCGCCGGCTCCGGCTTCGTCTACGCCGCCTCGCTCATGGGCGTCACCGGCACCCGCGAGTCCGTCGGCGCCGAGGCGGCCGACCTCGTCCGCCGTACCCGTGCCACCTCCGACCTGCCCGTCTGCGTGGGTCTCGGCGTCTCCAACGCCGAGCAGGCCAAGGAGGTCGCGGGCTTCGCCGACGGTGTCATCGTCGGCTCCGCCTTCGTCAAGCGGATGCTCGACGCCGACGGCGAGGCCGCCGGACTCACCGCCGTAAGGGAACTGGCGGCCGAACTCGCCGAGGGCGTGCGTCGCGTTTCGTAACCCGTACGGGTGGATCTGTGACCGGGGAGGCGCGGACGCGCCTCCCCGGTTCGTTGCTGAGGGCGTGAGCCAGAAGAACAGTGACGGTAATCGGAGCGCGCGGGAGCGCCTCCAGCAGCAGCGCGAGCGCGAGAAGGCCCGGGAGAAGCAGCGGCGCGTCCTGATCGTGTCGGCCGCGGTCGTCGGCGTCCTCGGCCTGGCCGCGGTCGCCGGGGTGATCGCCGCCAACACCGGGGGCGACGACGGCGGCTCGGACAAGGCGGGACCGGTCGTCGCCCCCACCGGTTCGGTCGAGGGGGACAAGCCCGCGATCCCCACGGGGGCGTCGGACGCCCCGTCCACGCTCGCGATCTGGGAGGACTTCCGCTGCCCGGCCTGCGCCTCCTTCGAGAACGCGTTCCGGGACACGATCCACGAGCTGGAGGCCTCGGGCGCGCTCAAGACCGAGTACCACCTCGCCACCCTCATCGACCGGAACATGGGCGGCCAGGGCTCGCTCCGGGCGGCGAACGCGGCGGCCTGCGCCCAGGACGCCGGGAAGTTCACCGCGTACCACGACACGCTGTACATCAACCAGCCGCAGGAGACGGACGACGCCTTCGGCGACAACGCCAAGCTGATCGAGCTCGCGGCGAAGGTGCCGGGGCTCGACACGCCGGCCTTCCGCAGCTGTGTCGAGGACGGCACGCACGACAGCTGGGTCGGGAAGTCGAACGAAGCCTTCCAGAAGGGCGACTTCCAGGGCACGCCGTCGGTGCTGCTCAACGGAGAATCGATCTTCCCGTCGAAGGGGAGCGAGCAGATCTCCCCGGAGAACCTGAAGAAGT
The DNA here is from genome assembly GCF_042671585.1 of Streptomyces sp. NPDC127129. Lineage (NCBI taxonomy): Bacteria > Bacillati > Actinomycetota > Actinomycetes > Kitasatosporales > Streptomycetaceae > Streptomyces > Streptomyces sp. NPDC127129. The sequence goes on along the minus strand of NZ_JBHXTV010000003.1, from coordinate 289,777 downwards.
GGGTCGCCGAGGCCAACCAGGGCAAGAAGCCCGGCACGGCCTCGCCCGCGGCGGGCTGACGTTCGCCGGGATGATCCCCTTAGTTACGCAGACGTTGCCGGGTGGGCTGCCGCGACGCCCGCCCGGCAAGGTAGCGTCGGTTCTGCCATGGACCTTGCCTACATTCCCAGCCCCTCGACCGGTGTCCTCCACCTCGGACCGGTCCCGCTGCGCGCCTACGCCTTCTGCATCATCATCGGTGTCTTCGTCGCCGTCTGGATCGGCAACAAGCGCTGGATCGCCCGGGGCGGCAAAGCCGGCACCGTGGCCGACATCGCCGTCTGGGCCGTGCCCTTCGGCCTCGTCGGCGGCCGGCTCTACCACGTCATCACCGACTACCAGCTCTACTTCAGCGAGGGCGAGGACTGGGTCGACGCCTTCAAGATCTGGGAGGGCGGCCTCGGTATCTGGGGCGCCATCGCGCTCGGCGCGGTGGGCGCCTGGATCGGCGCCCGCCGGCGCGGCATCCCGCTGCCCGCGTACGCGGACGCGATCGCTCCCGGCATCGCCCTCGCCCAGGCCATCGGCCGCTGGGGCAACTGGTTCAACCAGGAGCTGTACGGCAAGGAGACCACGCTCCCCTGGGGCCTGGAGATCTCCGCCGGCGCGAACCGCGAGGAAGGGATCTACCACCCGACCTTCCTGTACGAGTCGCTCTGGTGCATCGGTGTCGCGCTCCTGGTCATCTGGGCCGACCGCCGCTTCCGGATGGGCCACGGCCGGGCGTTCGCGCTGTACGTCGCCGCGTACTGCGCGGGCCGCGGCTGGATCGAGTACATGCGGGTCGACGAGGCGCACCACATCCTCGGCCTCCGGCTGAACGTCTGGACCGCGATCGTCGTCTTCGTCCTGGCCGTCGCGTACATCGTGATCTCGTCCCGGCTCCGCCCGGGCCGCGAGGAGATCGTGGAGCCCGACAGGGACAAGCCGGCCGGCGACGGCAAGGGAGCGGTCGAGCCGAAGGACGAGAGCTCCGCTCCGGCCGGAGACGATGAGGGCGACGCCGAGGGCGAGCCCGGGACCGCCCGGCGCGAGGCCCTGACCGGCGAGCCGGACGACGCGCCCGCGAACGGCACGGAGTCCGCCGCCAAGGGCTGACCGGGCGGAGTCGCGCCACAGGGCCGCCGGGACCGATGGGTTCCGGCGGCCCTGTGGCGTTCGGGCGGGAGCCCGGGCCGTGCTCAGGCGCTCCGCGCCGACAGGGTCAGGACGCGGCGGGCGCCCTCGACGACCGCCGCGTCGACGAAACGGCCGTCCGGGAGGGCCAGGGCGCCCTCCTCCGTCTGGGACGCCTTCACGACCTCCTCGGCCGCGGCGACCTCGTCGGGTGTGGGGAGGTAGGCCTGCTCGATGACCGGGAGCTGGCGGGGGTGGATCGCCGCCCGGCCGAGGAACCCCATGGCCCGGCCGCGCGCGCAGCCGGCCGCCAGGGAGTCCAGGTCGCGGATGTCGGGGTGGACCGACTGGATGGGCGGAGGGAGGGCCGCCGCGCGGGCGGCGACCACGAGACGGCCGCGCGACCAGTCGAGGCCGCAGTCGTCGCGTACCCCCAGGTCGGCGCGGAGGTCCGCCTCGCCGAGGGCGATGCCGTGGACGGAGGGATGGGCGGTGGCGATGGTGTACGCCCGCTCGACGGCGAGCGCGTTCTCCAGGAGCGCGTACAGGGGGAGGCCGGAGGTGACCTCGGCGATCCGGTGGATGTCAGTGGCGTGTGTCACCTTGGGAACACGGAGACCGCGGAGGCCCGGGAGGGGGGCCAGCGAGGGGATGTCGCGTGGGGAGTGGATGCGGACATGGATCGGTACGGGGTGGGGATCGGCGAGCAGATCGGCCGTGGCGGCCAGCGCGTACGCCTTGCGGTCCGGGGCCACCGCGTCCTCCAGATCGACGATCACCACGTCCGCGCCGGAGACCAGGGCCTTCTGGACGACGGCCGGGCGGTCCCCGGGGGCGTACAGCCAGGTGAGGGGGAAGTGCGTTCCGCTCATACGGCTCCTTCACCGCGTAGGGCGCCGATCTCGGCCGGAGTGAGGCCGAGCTCGGCGAGGACCTCGGCCGTGTCCGCGCCGTGCGGGCGCCCGGCCCAGCGGATCCCGCCGGGGGTCTCGGAGAGCCGGAAGAGGACGTTCTGCATACGGATCGGCCCCAGCTCGGGGTCGGGGACCTCCGTGACGGTGTCCAGGGCACGGAACTGCGGATCCTCCATCACGTCCCGGACGTCGTAGACGGGCGCGATCGCCGCCTCGGCCTTCTCGAAGGCGGCCATCGCCTCTTCGCGGGTGTGGCGGGCGATCCAGGTGCCGACCGCCTCGTCGAGTTCGTCCGCGTGGGCGGCCCGGCCCGCTCCGTCGGCGAACCAGGGCTCGTCGATCAGCTCGGGGCGGCCCACCAGCCGGAGCACGCGCTCGGCGATCGACTGGGCGGAGGTGGAGACGGCGACCCAGGAGTCGTCGGACGTGCGGTACGTGTTGCGGGGGGCGTTGTTGCGGGAGCGGTTTCCGGTGCGGGGCTGGACGTAACCGAGCTGGTCGTACCAGAGGGCGTGGGGGCCGATGACGGAGAGCATCGGTTCGATGATGGCCATGTCGACGACCTGGCCGCGGCCGGTGGCCGTCCTGGCGGTGAGCGCGGTCATCACCGCGTACGCCGTGGCCAGGGCGGCGATCGAGTCGGCGAGGCCGAAGGGGGGAAGGGTGGGCGGACCGTCCGGTTCGCCGGTGATGGCGGCGAAGCCGCTCATCGCCTCGGCCAGGGTGCCGAAGCCGGGACGGTGGGAGTACGGGCCGAACTGGCCGAAGCCGGTGACCCGGGCGAGGACGAGCCCGGGGTTGGCGGCGGACAGCTTCTCCCAGCCCAGACCCCAGCGTTCCAGGGTGCCGGGGCGGAAGTTCTCCACGATCACGTCCGCGTCGGCGGCCAGCCGCAGCAGGGTGTCCCGGCCGCCGGGGGAGGAGAGATCGAGGGTGATGGTCCGCTTGTTGCGGCCGAGGACCTTCCACCAGAGACCGACCCCGTCCTTGGCGGGTCCGTGACCGCGGGACGGATCGGGCTTGCGGGGATGCTCGACCTTGATGACGTCCGCGCCGAAGTCGCCGAGCATCATCGCCGCGAGCGGGCCGGCGAAGAGGGTGGCGAGATCCAGGACGCGCAGTCCTTCGAGGGGAGGTGCCGAGTCGGGGGTACGGGTGGTCATACGGCGTCGACCTCCTGGCCGTCGAGGGAGTCGTGGGCCGCGTCGATCTCGGGGCGGTACGGCATCGAGGACGAGGCGCCTTCGTGCTGGACGGAGAGCGCCGCCGCGGCCGAGGCCCAGGCCATGGCCTCGCGGACGGGCCGCCCCTCGCCGAGGGCGACGGCGAGCGCGCCCACGAAGGTGTCGCCCGCGGCGGTGGTGTCCACGGCGCGGACGCGGGGGGCGGGGACCGTGAACGGCTCGGTGCCGCGGGCGGCGTAGAGGGAGCCGGCCGCGCCGAGGGTGATGACCACCTCCGGGACCTGGGCGAGCAGGGCGGTGGCGGCGGAGCGCGGGTCGGCGACCCCGGTGAGCGCGGCTGCCTCGTGCTCGTTGGGCACCAAGAGGTCGGTGGCGGCGAGGAGTTCGGGAGGGAGGGGCTGTGCCGGTGCGGGGGTGAGGACGGTGCGGACCCCGAGGCGGCGGGCGGTGACGGCGCCCTCGACGACCACGGGGAGGGGGAGTTCGAGCTGGAGGAGCAGGGTTCCGGCGTTGGCGATCAGGGCCTCGTCGCCGTGGTCGAGGGAGGCGACGGTGCCGTTGGCGCCGGGGACGACGACGATCGCGTTGCCGCCCTCGTCGTCGACGACGATGTGCGCGGTGCCGGAGGGGCCTTCGACGGTGCGCAGCAGGTCGGTCTCGACCCCGGAGGCTTCGAGCGCCGCCCGGAGCCGTGTGCCGAAGTCGTCGGTGCCGACCGCGCCGATCATCGACACGTCGGCGCCGGCCCTGGCAGCGGCGACGGCCTGGTTGGCGCCCTTGCCGCCGGGGATCGTCCGGAACTCCCGTCCGGTGACGGTCTCGCCGAGCGCGGGGGCCCGGGGGACGAAGGCGACGAGGTCCATGTTGGTGCTGCCGAGCACCACGATGCTGGTCATGGGCGTACTGCCTCCAGATACGTCAGTTCGGCCAGGGTGTCGAAGCCGATGCCGTCGAAGGACGGGATCGAGGTGGAGAGCCGGTTCTTGAGGGGGGTGGTCCAGCGCTCGGGCAGCCGGTCGGGGTGACCGGCGAGGAGACCGGCGACGGAACCGGCCGTGGCGCCGTTGGAGTCGGTGTCCCAGCCGCCGGAGACCGCCGCGCAGATGGTGCGGGAGAAGTCGCCGTCGCCATGGGTGAGGGCGGCGGCGAGGAGGGCGGAGTTGGGGACGGCATGGACCCAGTGGTACCCGCCGAGGGAGGCGTGCAGCCGGTCCACGACGGCGGCGAAGTCGGGGGTCGTGCGGGCCGCCTCGATGCCGAGGCGGACGGCGCGCGCGAGCCGCGAGCGGGGCGGGACCACGGCGAGACCCGCGGCGAGGGCCCGGTGCACGTCGGCGGTGCCGCCCGCGGCGGCGGCGATCGTCGCGGCGACGAACCGGGCGCCGTGGACGCCGTTCGCGGTGTGGGTGAGCGCCGCGTCCCGGTGCGCCTGCTCGGCTGCGGCCCCGGGGTCGCCGGGGTTCGTCCAGCCGTGGACGTCGGCGCGGATCTGGGCGCCGATCCACTCGCGGAAGGGGTTGCGGTGGAGGGCGGTCAGCGGCGGCTCGATGCCGTCGAGGAGGTTGCGGTAGGCGACGCGCTCGGCGGTGAAGGTGCGGCCGGCGGGGAGTTCGTCGAGCCAGAGGCGCGCGACGTCGGCGGTGGAGAAGCCGCGGCCGTACCGCCGGAGGAGCAGCAGGTTGAGGAGGGGGTAGTTGAGGTCGTCGTCCTCGGGCATGCCGTCGATGTTCTCGGCGAGCGAGGTGGCCGCGGAGCGGCGGTTCCACGGATGGGCGGCGAGCAGCTCCGCCGGGACGCCGGCCGCGGTGAACCAGGTGGTGAGGGGCCAGTTGCCGGCGGCCCGGGCGAGGGCGCGGATGGCGGGGAGGGGGAGCTTCTCGACGGGCTTGCCGAGGAGACATCCGGCGGCGCGGCCGAGCCAGGCGGCGTGCAGCCGGTCGGGCAGGCGGCGGCCTCCCGCCACCCCGGGCCTTCCCGAATCCCCGGCCGGGCCGCCGGCTCCGGGCCCGTCCCCCCGGGATCGCGGCGCTTCGCGCGCGGGGATCCCCGGGGTGCTCGGAGGCGGGCTGCCGGGGGTGGGCCGGAGCTGCTCCTCCGGCGGGACGGGGGAGGCGACGGGCCCCGGCTCGTCGGGGTCGGGGGAAGGCAGGGCGGCGAGTTCGGAGAGAAGGGTGTCGGCCAGGGCACGGAGGTCCGGGCGCGGGGTCGGGGAGGCGCCGGCCGTCAGGGGGGCGGGGTGGCCGCCCGCCCGGTGCCAGCGGGCGGCGATGGCCGTCGCGTCGCGGCCGTCCTCCGCGGCCTGGCGGAGTTCGTGGCCGACGAGGTCCTCCGGCTGGACCCAGGTGACGCGCAGGTTCATCGGACGGCCGCGCTCGTGAGCGTCGCGTACGCGGACTCGTGGGCCCGGCGGCGCGCCGTGTCGCGGGCGAAGACCTCGTGGGCGACGGCCGTCAGCGCCCGCGCCGGGGCGTGCAGGTCCAGCCGGCTCGCCTCGGCGACCTGCTTCGCCCAGGCGGCCGGGACCGCGGACTCGCCGGCAAGGGCGCCGGCGATCGCGCCCGCCATCGTCGCGATCGAGTCGCAGTCCCGGCCGTAGTTGACCGCGCCCAGGACCGTACGCCGGTAGTCTCCGCCGCCGACGAGCAGCATCCCCAGGGCGATCGGGAGCTCCTCGATCGCGTGCAGCCGCGACGGGCGGCGCGCTCCGAGCGACGGGGCGCGGTAGTCGGGGCCGACCGTGTCGAACGGCGCCACCGCCTGGCGCAGAGGCGTGAGGGCCGACTCGAAGTCCGTGTACCGGGCGGCGACTTCGGCGACCGACTCGATCGCCGCGCGGGTGCCGTCCTTCGCCAGGGAGCCGGCGGCGGTCACGACCGAATCGGGGGTCGCGCCCGGCGCGCACGCCGCCGCCACGGCCGCCGCGAACACCCCCGCCGCCTCGCGGCCGTACGAGGACTGGTGCGGCGCCGCGATGTCCAGGGCCTCCGCGTACGCCGCCTCCGGGTGCGCCGCGTTGATCAGACCCACGGGCGCCATGTACATCGCCGCACCGCAGTTGACGATGTTTCCGCTGCCCGCCTCGCGCGGATCGACGTGGCCGTAGTGGAGTCGGGCCACCAGCCACTTCTCCGCCAGGAAGATCCGCTGGAGGGGGAGCGCCTCCGCCTCGAGTTCGGGGATCCAGACCGGGTTGCCGATGAGTTCGGGGACGAGGTGGTCCGCCACCGCGTACGCGTCGAGATGGTCACGCACCTTCTCGTACACCCTGATCAGGGCGTGGGTCATCAAGGTGTCGTCGGTGACGTGCCCGTCGCCCTTGTGGTACGGCGCGATGGGACGGGCCGTGCGCCAGGCGTCGCCGTTCCAGGGGCCGACGACGCCGGTGACCCGGCCGCCGTGGCGCTCGACGATCTGCTCGGGGGTGTAGCCCTCCACGGGGCCGCCGAGGGCGTCGCCGACGGCGGCCCCGAGGAGACTTCCGGTGATCCGGTCATCCAGTGTGGGAGTCATGTCGGAATTGTCCACCCGGCGTGGTCAGTTCCGTGTCTCCGAGCAGCCCGGCGAGTTCGACGAGATCCGTGCCCGCGAGGCGGGGGAGGGCGCAGCCGGCGAGTGTGCGACAGGCCTCCCGCCAGGTGGCGGGGAGGGCGTCGGCGCCGCCGAGCGCACCGGTGAGCGCGCCCGCGAGGGCGGGGGCGGAGTCCGCGACACGCGAGAGACAGGCGGCGGCGGGTACGGCCCCGGCCACCTCGCCGCGCGCCGCGAGGGCGAGGGCCAGCGCGACCGGGACGGTCTCGGCGGCGGCGATGCCGTAGCTGTAGACGTGGTCGACGATCTGGTGCTCCAGGAGGGGGACCAGCTCGAAGGCGCTCGTGGCGTTCCGGGCCATCTTCACCGCCTGCTGGGCGTTGCGGCCGATCTCGGTGGTGGGCGGGAGCTGGGCGAGGGCCGCCGCCACGGCCTCGTCGACGGTGGCACCGCCGAGGGCGGCGGCGACGGCGGCGGCCGTCGCGCGGGCGCCGTGGACGCCGTCGCCGTCCTGGGTGTACCGGGCGTCGAACTCGGCGAGTTCGGCGGCGGCGACCGGGTCTCCCGGGTGGACGATCGCGAGCACGGCGGCGCGGACGCAGGCGGCGTCGTCGAAGTAGTGCGGGTTGTCGTGGCCGGTGGCGGGGGGACGCAGCCCGGTGGCGAGGTTGCCGAGCCCGGCGCGTACGGAGATCCGGGCCCGCAGCGGCAGGACGGCGGACTCCACCTCGGGGGCGCGGTCGGCGGCGGCCGCGACCTGGCTCGCGAGGGAGTTCCAGGCGAGGTCGACGGCGGCGCGCAGGCGGCGCTCCGGTGGGAGCGTGGCGAAGAGGGGACCGGTGGCGGCGAGGACGGCCTCGGCGGTGAAGACCGCCCATTCGGCGTCGTCGGAGGGGCCGAGGCGGAGGGGTTCGGGCGGCTGGTTGAGGGCGATGGGGACGGGGAGGGTGGTGGTGGCGTTCTGTTCGGCGAAGGTGTCGAGCTCGCGGGTGAGGCGGCGGGTCCACTCGGGCATACGGGCGGCGCGGTGGCGGGCCGCGGGCCAGCCGGCGGCGTCGCCCGCGGCGAGGCCCAGGAGGAGGCCGGCGATCCTGGCGGGGCCGGGGCGTCCGCCCTGGGCGCCGGCCCCGGTTTCCCGGCCCTCCCGGCCGGCGCTCCGGTCCGGGACGCCTGTCTCCGTGGGCTGCGCCCACCCTCCCCCGGAGCTGCCTCTGGGCGGTGCCCCCTGCCCCGCGGAACGAAGGCCCACGGCTGCGGCCGCGCCGGCTGAGCCGTAGGTGCGGTGGGTGGGGTCCGTGGTGGTCATGCCGCCTCCTCCTCGTCCGCCGTCAGCAGGTCCGCGATGTCCAGGACGTGGTAGCCCCGCATCGACGGGAGGCAGCTGCCCGTCACCGGGGCGATCGCCGTCGCCCACTCCTCCGGGATCGCCGAGACGCCCGACGCGGCGCCCGCGAGCGCGCCCGCCACCGCCGCCGTCGTATCGGCGTCGCGGCCCATGTTGACCGCCATGAGGACCGCCGTACGGAAGTCGCCGCGGGCCGCCGCGAAGGCCCCGAACGCGAGACCCACCGCCTCCGGGGCGAGGTCCGTCCACGGGTAGCCGCCGATGACCACCGCCGAGCGGACCGCCCGCTCGCGGACCAGCGGATCGGGGTCCACCCGCTGGGCCGCCACCACCGCGCGGCGCATCGAGCGGGCCGTCCAGGAGTCCATCGGGACCACCGAGAGCGCCGCCGCGATGACCGAGGTCACCGATGCGCCTCCCATCGCCGCCGCGACGCCCGCCGCGACCGCCTGGCCGCCGTAGATGCCCTCGCCGTCGTGGCTCACGGTGCCGTCGATGGCGACCAGCCGGGCCGCCTCCGCCGGACGGCCCGCCGCGAAGACCCCGAACGGCGCGGCCCGCATCGCCAGACCGTCCGACCACGCGTGCCGGTGCTGAGCCGAGATGGGCGCGGCAAGGCCCCGCCGGAGGTTCTCCAGCGTGCCGCGCTCGCTGAAGCCCGCCCCGCGGAACGGTCCTTCGTCCAGGTCCGCGATCCAGTGGTGCCAGGCCCGTTCCACGTGCCGGACGGTCAGCGCCGAGCCGTGCCGGGCGAGCAGCAGCCCCGAGAAGATCGCGTACTCGGTGTCGTCCGTGCCGGACGGACGGTCCGTCACGAAGCCCTCGATCCGGCCCCAGCGGCGGCGGATCTCCGACGGGCGCATGTTCTCGGCCGGCGCGCCGAGCGCGTCTCCGACCGCGAGGCCGAGCAGTGCGCCCCGCGCGCGCTCGCGCGTATCGCATGCCGTCGTTGCCGTCTCGCTCACCATCTCGCACCCCTTTCACGGTTCCTGAATCTGTGCCACATCGGGAGGCGATGTCGTCGCAGAAACGTCTCTGTCACCCGGCTGACACCCCGCCAGAAGAGCAAGGTCAGCCTTACTAAGTACGGCCTGCCTTGCTGGCGCGCCCCTTACATCGGGCGTATTTTCGAGGGTGTTGGGGGCGGCGGGTGCGGCCCGGCCCGCCGGAGGAGACAGGGGAGAAGCATGTCCATCATCGAAGTCCAGGCACCACTGCACGAGGCCCACCGCGACAACCACACGCACCGCGATGTGAACGGCGGCTGGCTCCGTCCGGCGGTGTTCGGAGCCATGGACGGACTGGTCTCCAACCTCGCGCTGATGACCGGTGTCGCGGGAGGCGCGGTCTCCCAGCAGACCATCGTCATCACCGGCCTGGCAGGGCTCGCGGCCGGCGCCTTCTCCATGGCGGCCGGCGAGTACACCTCCGTCGCCTCGCAGCGCGAGCTCGTCCAGGCGGAACTGGACGTCGAGCGCCGTCAGTTGCGCAAGCACCCGGTCGACGAGATGGAGGAGCTCGCCGCGCTGTACGTGTCCCGCGGCGTCGAGCCCGCGCTCGCCCGCGAGGTCGCGATGCAGCTCTCCCGCGACCCGGAGCAGGCGCTGGAGATCCACGCCCGCGAGGAGCTGGGCATCGACCCCGACGACCTCCCGTCGCCGATGACCGCCGCCGTGTCGTCCTTCGCCTCGTTCGCGCTCGGCGCCCTGCTTCCCGTGCTGCCCTACCTGCTCGGCGCGAGCGCGCTGTGGCCGGCCGTGCTGCTGGCGCTCCTCGGGCTCTTCGGCTGCGGCGCACTGGTGGCCCGGGTGACGGCGCGCAGCTGGTGGTTCAGCGGACTGCGTCAGCTCGTGCTCGGTGGCGCCGCGGCGGCCCTCACGTACGGACTCGGCATGCTCTTCGGGGCGGCGCTCTGACCTCGTGGCCCTGCCCCCGGGTACCCCCTGGAAGGCCCTCGCCCTGCGGCGAGGGCCTTCCGCGTGCATGCTTGCTGTGACGTATATCCCCTGGGCGGATCGGCCGCCCGGTGAGACACTATGCACAGCGCGACATATGTAGCCGTTACCCGGCGGTTTCGAATGCATGACCACCGGGCATGAGGCGTAAGCGCCGCGGGCAATGAGGCCCGCTCTGCGTCGGGTCTGCCGACCCCCTTGAGAATCACCTCCAGACCCCACACTTCACGCGTGAACCACCATCACCGCTCCGTGTCAGCGGTGTCCGCATGTTGGAATGAGCTATCCACTTCGCGAGAAGCCAGCCATCATGTAACCTGCACGAAATTTCGCGGAGGGCCAACGTCGTCCCTCGGCAGCTGCTCCCCCAGACGTCGTCTGGGAGATGCCCCCAGCCACGACGACGACGGGAGAGCCGATGCGTTCCGACGCCTGGTCGCCCATGGACGGTCGCCCCGCTCCGCAGGGGATGTACGACCCCCGTAACGAACACGACGCCTGTGGTGTCGGGTTCGTGGCCACCCTGACCGGTGTTGCCAGCCACGCCCTGGTCGAGCAGGCGCTGACCGTACTGCGCAATCTCGAGCACCGCGGCGCCACCGGCTCCGAGCCCGACTCCGGAGACGGCGCCGGCATCCTGCTCCAGGTTCCGGACGCCTTCCTGCGCGAGGTCACCGACTTCGACCTCCCCGCCGCCGGCGCCTACGCCGTCGGAATCGCCTTCCTCCCTGCCGACGGCTCCGCACAGGCCGTCTCGCAGATCGAGACGATCGCGTCCGAGGAGGGTCTGAACGTCCTCGGCTGGCGCGAGGTCCCCGTCGCCCCCGAGCTGCTCGGCGCCTCCGCCCGCTCCACCATGCCGGTCTTCCGCCAGCTCTTCGTCGCTGGGGGTACCTCCCAGGCCGAAGGCTCTGGGGGAGGAACGAGCACGGGCATCGCGCTCGACCGCAAGGCGTTCGTGCTGCGCAAGCGCGCCGAGCGCGAGGCCGGGACGTACTTCCCGTCGCTCTCCGCCCGCACCATCGTCTACAAGGGCATGCTGACCACCGGCCAGCTGGAGCCCTTCTTCCCGGACCTGTCGGACCGCCGCTGCGCCACCGCCGTGGCCCTGGTCCACTCCCGGTTCTCCACCAACACCTTCCCGAGCTGGCCGCTCGCCCACCCGTACCGCTTCGTCGCGCACAACGGCGAGATCAACACGGTCAAGGGCAACCGCAACTGGATGACGGCCCGCGAGGCCCAGCTCGCCTCGGACGTCTTCGGCGAGGGCTCGCTGGAGCGGATCTTCCCGGTCTGCACCCCGGACGCCTCCGACTCCGCCTCCTTCGACGAGGTCCTGGAGCTGCTCCACCTCGGCGGCCGTTCGCTGCCGCACGCGGTCCTGATGATGGTCCCCGAGGCGTGGGAGAACCACGACTCCATGGACCCGGCCCGGCGCGCCTTCTACCAGTACCACTCCACGATGATGGAGCCCTGGGACGGCCCGGCCTGCGTCACCTTCACCGACGGCGTCCAGGTCGGCGCGGTCCTGGACCGCAACGGTCTGCGCCCCGGCCGCTACTGGGTCACCGACGAGGGCCTCGTCGTCCTCTCCTCCGAGGTCGGCGTCCTCGACATCGACCCCGCCAAGGTCGTCCGCAAGGGCCGCCTCCAGCCCGGCAAGATGTTCCTCGTCGACACCGCCGAGCACCGGATCATCGAGGACGACGAGATCAAGGCCGGCCTCGCCGCCGAGAAGCCGTACGCCGAGTGGCTGGAGACCGGGGAGATCGAGCTCTCCGACCTGCCCGAGCGCGAGCACATCGTGCACACCCACGCCTCGGTCACCCGCCGCCAGCAGACCTTCGGCTACACCGAGGAAGAGCTGCGCATCATCCTCGCCCCGATGGCCCGCACCGGCGGCGAGCCGCTCGGCTCCATGGGCACGGACTCGCCGATCGCGGCCCTGTCCGAGCGCCCCCGGCTGCTCTTCGACTACTTCACCCAGCTCTTCGCGCAGGTCACCAACCCGCCGCTGGACGCCATCCGCGAGGAGCTCGTCACCTCGCTGCACTCCTCGCTGGGCCCGCAGGGCAACCTGCTCGACCCGACCTCCGCGTCGTGCCGCAGCGTCACGCTGCCCTTCCCGGTGATCGACAACGACGAGCTGGCCAAGCTCATCCACATCAACGCCGACGGCGACATGCCCGGCATGAAGGCCGCGACCCTCTCCGGCCTGTACCGGGTCTCCGGCGGAGGCGACGCGCTCGCCGCCCGCATCGAGGAGATCTGCGCCGAGACCGACGCGGCGATCGAGGGCGGCGCCCACCTGCTCGTCCTCTCGGACCGCCACTCCGACGCCGAGCACGCGCCGATCCCGTCGCTGCTGCTCACCGCGGCCGTCCACCACCACCTCATCCGTACCAAGCAGCGCACCAAGGTGGGTCTGCTGGTCGAGGCCGGCGACGTCCGCGAGGTCCACCACGTGGCCCTCCTCATCGGCTACGGCGCCGCCGCCGTCAACCCGTACCTGGCGATGGAGACGGTCGAGGACCTGGTCCGCGCCGGCACCTTCATCGAGGGTCTGGAGCCCGAGCAGGCCATCCGGAACCTGATCTACGCCCTCGGCAAGGGCGTCCTCAAGGTCATGTCCAAGATGGGCATCTCGACCGTCGCCTCCTACCGCGGCGCCCAGGTCTTCGAGGCCGTCGGCCTCGACACCGCCTTCGTCGAGAAGTACTTCAACGGCACGGCCACCAAGATCGGCGGCGCCGGTCTGGACGTCGTCGCCAAGGAGGTCGCCGCCCGCCACGCCAAGGCGTACCCCGCCTCCGGCGTCCCCTCCGCGCACCGCGCGCTGGAGATCGGCGGCGAGTACCAGTGGCGCCGCGAGGGCGAGCCGCACCTGTTCGACCCGGAGACCGTCTTCCGCCTGCAGCACGCCACGCGCAACAAGCGGTACGACATCTTCAAGAAGTACACGGACCGGGTGAACGAGCAGTCCGAGCGCCTGATGACGCTCCGCGGGCTCTTCGGCTTCGCCGACCGGGAAGCGATCTCCATCGACGAGGTCGAGCCGGTCTCCGAGATCGTCAAGCGGTTCTCCACGGGCGCCATGTCCTACGGCTCCATCTCCCGCGAGGCGCACGAGACCCTCGCCATCGCCATGAACCAGCTGGGCGGCAAGTCCAACACCGGTGAGGGCGGCGAGGACCCGGAGCGCCTGTACGACCCGGCGCGCCGCTCCTCCATCAAGCAGGTCGCCTCCGGCCGCTTCGGTGTGACGAGCGAGTACCTGGTCAACGCGGACGACATCCAGATCAAGATGGCCCAGGGTGCCAAGCCCGGTGAGGGCGGCCAGCTGCCCGGCCACAAGGTCTACCCGTGGGTCGCCAAGACCCGGCACTCCACCCCGGGTGTCGGTCTGATCTCCCCGCCGCCGCACCACGACATCTACTCCATCGAGGACCTGGCTCAGCTGATCCATGACCTCAAGAACGCCAACCCGGCCGCGCGTATCCACGTGAAGCTGGTGTCGGAGGTCGGCGTCGGCACGGTCGCCGCCGGTGTCTCCAAGGCGCACGCGGACGTCGTCCTCATCTCCGGCCACGACGGCGGTACGGGCGCCTCCCCGCTCACCTCGCTGAAGCACGCGGGCGGTCCCTGGGAGCTCGGCCTCGCCGAGACCCAGCAGACGCTGCTGCTCAACGGCCTGCGCGACCGGATCGTCGTGCAGACCGACGGTCAGCTCAAGACCGGCCGTGACGTCGTCATCGCCGCGCTGCTCGGCGCCGAGGAGTTCGGTTTCGCGACCGCGCCGCTCGTCGTCTCCGGCTGCGTCATGATGCGCGTCTGCCACCTGGACACCTGCCCGGTCGGCATCGCCACACAGAACCCGGTCCTGCGCGACCGCTTCTCCGGCAAGGCCGAGTTCGTCGTGAACTTCTTCGAGTTCATCGCCGAGGAGGTCCGCGAGATCCTCGCCGAGCTGGGCTTCCGTACGCTCGAAGAGGCCGTCGGCCACGCCGAGCTGCTCGACACCAGCCGCGCCGTGACGCACTGGAAGGCGCAGGGCCTGGACCTGGCCCCGCTCTTCCACGTGCCCGAGCTGCCCGAGGGCGCGGTCCGCCACGCCCTGGTCGAGCAGGACCACGGTCTGGAGAAGGCCCTCGACAACGAGCTGATCGAGCTCGCCGCCGAGGCGCTGGGCGCGGCGACGGCCGAGGAGGCCCAGCCGGTCCGGGCCCAGGTCGCTATCCGCAACATCAACCGGACGGTCGGCACCATGCTCGGCCACGAGGTGACGAAGAAGTTCGGCGGCGCGGGTCTCCCGGCCGACACCATCGACATCACCTTCACCGGCTCCGCCGGCCAGTCGTTCGGCGCGTTCCTGCCGGCCGGTGTCACGCTCCGCCTGGAGGGCGACGCCAACGACTACGTCGGCAAGGGTCTCTCCGGCGGCCGTGTCGTGGTCCGCCCGGACCGCGGTGCCGACCACCTGGCCGAGTACTCGACGATCGCCGGCAACACCATCGCGTACGGCGCGACCGGCGGTGAGCTGTTCCTGCGGGGCCGCACCGGCGAGCGCTTCTGCGTCCGCAACTCCGGCGCGCTGGTCGTCTCGGAGGGCGTGGGCGACCACGGCTGCGAGTACATGACCGGCGGCACGGCGGTCGTCCTCGGCGAGACGGGCCGCAACTTCGCGGCCGGCATGTCGGGCGGCGTCGCGTACGTCGTCGACCTCGACCGGGACAACGTCAACTCCGGCAACCTGTCCGCCGTCGAGGCGCTCGACGACGCCGACCGGCAGTGGCTGCACGACGTCGTGCGCCGCCACCACGAGGAGACCGGTTCGACGGTCGCGGAGAAGCTCCTTGCCGACTGGTCCGCGAACGCGGAGCGCTTCAGCAAGATCATCCCGACCACGTACAAGGCAGTGCTCGCCGCCAAGGACGCCGCTGAGCTCGCCGGTCTCTCCGAGGCCGAGACCACCGAGAAGATGATGGAGGCGGCGACCCATGGCTGACCCCAAGGGCTTCCTGACCACCGGGCGCGAAGTCGCCAAGACCCGTCCGGTGGGCGAGCGCGTCAAGGACTTCAACGAGGTCTACGTCCCCGGCTCCCTGCTGCCGATCATCAGCAAGCAGGCCGGCCGGTGCATGGACTGCGGCATCCCGTTCTGCCACAACGGCTGCCCGCTCGGGAACCTGATCCCCGAGTGGAACGACTACGCCTACCGCGAGGACTGGGCGCAGGCGTCCGAGCGGCTGCACGCGACCAACAACTTCCCGGAGTTCACCGGGCGGCTCTGCCCGGCTCCGTGCGAGGCGGCGTGCGTGCTCGGCATCAACCAGCCGGCTGTCACCATCAAGAACGTCGAAGTCTCGATCATCGACAAGGCGTGGGACGGCAACGACGTCAAGCCGCAGGCGCCCGAGCGCCTGTCCGGCAAGACCGTCGCCGTCGTCGGCTCGGGCCCGGCCGGTCTGGCCGCGGCCCAGCAGCTCACGCGGGCCGGCCACACGGTCGCCGTCTTCGAGCGGGCCGACCGGATCGGCGGACTGCTGCGGTACGGCATCCCCGAGTTCAAGATGGAGAAGCGGCACATCAACCGCCGCATCGAGCAGATGCGCGCGGAGGGCACCAAGTTCCGTACGGGTGTCGAGATCGGCCGCGACATCACCGCGACGGACCTGCGCAAGCGGTACGACGCGGTGGTCATCGCCGCGGGCGCCACGACCGCCCGTGACCTGCCGGTCCCGGGCCGGGAGCTGTCCGGCATCCACCAGGCGATGGAGTACCTCCCGCTCGCCAACAAGGTCGTCGAGGGCGACTTCGTCACCGCGCCGATCACGGCCGAGGGCAAGCACGTGGTCGTCATCGGCGGCGGCGACACGGGCGCGGACTGCGTCGGCACCGCCCACCGCCAGGGCGCGGCCTCGGTCACACAGCTGGAGATCATGCCGCGACCGGGCGAGGAGCGGGTGGCCGGCCAGCCGTGGCCGACGTTCCCGATGCTGTACAAGGTCACCTCGGCGCACGAGGAGGGCGGCGAGCGGGTCTACTCCGTCTCCACCACCCACTTCGAGGGCGACGAGGACGGCAACGTCCAGTTCCTGCACCTGGTCGAGGTCGAGTTCGTCGAGGGCAAGCTGACGCAGAAGCCCGGCACGGAGCGGAAGATCCCGGCGCAGCTGGTGACGCTCGCGATGGGCTTCACCGGCACGGACGTCGAGAACGGCCTGGTCGGGCAGTTTGGTCTAGACCTCGATGAGCGGGGTAACATCGCCCGTGACGCGGACTTCGCCACCAACGTCGGTGGTGTGTTCGTGGCCGGTGACGCCGGCCGCGGCCAGTCGCTGATCGTCTGGGCGATCGCCGAGGGCCGCTCGGCCGCCCGCGGAGTCGACCGCTTCCTGACGGGTGCGAGCGACCTCCCGGCCCCGATCCGCCCGACGGACCGAGCCCTGACGGTCTGACCGTCCCGTCCCCAAGACGTCCCGTACAACGACGTACGGAACTGAGCGCGGCGCCCCCCGAATGTCCCCGACCGGACGACTGGGAGGGCGCCGCGGCGCGTTCCCCGGACGCCCCGGCGGGCCGCGCTCCCCGCGCTCGCCGCCCACGCCGACGCCCTGCGGAGCCGGGGCCCGCCCGGGACGACGGCCGGCCTATCCGCACAGGCCGGCGAGCCAGCCCGCGGCGCCCGCCAGGGCCGCGTCCGCCTCCGGCAGTACGCCGCGCGCCCCCAGGAAGCCGTGGAACGTCCCGGTGTGCAGCCGCACTTCGGCGCGGACCCCCGCCGAGGAGAGCCGGCGGGCGTAGGCCAGGCCCTCGTCCCGGAGGGGGTCGCAGTCCGCGAGGACCACGAGGGTCGGGGGAAGGCCGGTGAGGTCGGCCGCGAGGCCGGGGGAGGCGGCGACCGGGTCGCCGGCCGGGCCCACGTACTGCTCCCAGTACCAGCGCATGTGGGCCGTGGTGTGGAAGAAGCCCTCGGCGTACGCCTCCGCCGAGACGGAGTCGAGCCGGTGGTCGAGGGCCGGGTAGAAGAGGAGCTGGCCCGCGACCGGTGGGCCGCCCCCGTCCCGGGCGCGCAGGGCCGCGCCCGCCGCGAGGTTGGCGCCGCTGGAGTCGCCCGCCAGGATCAGGGGGCCTCCGTACCGGGCGGCGGCCCACTCCAGGACCGCGTACACATCGTCCTCGGCGGCCGGGAAGCGGTGCTCGGGGGCGCGCCGGTAGTCCACGGAGACCACCGGGACCCCTGCCAGGACCGCCAGTTCACGGCAGAGCCCGTCGTGCGTGTCGAGGTCGCACAGCACCCACCCCCCGCCATGGGCGAAGACCACGACGGGCCGGGAGCCGGGCCCGGGACCCGGCCCGGCGCCGTACAGGCGTACGCGGACGCCGTTCGCCGTCGTCTCGTGCCGTGGCGGGGCGTCCCGTACGCCCGCCCGGGCCGCCGCCCGCAGTGCCCGGGGCGAGCCCGGGGGCGGGAAGGCCGCCGACATCGCCTCGCAGAGCGCCCGGGCCGCCGGTGTCAGGGGGTCGGTCACCGGGCCGCCCCTTCCCGCGCGCGGAAGTGCGGGATGACCCGTTCGCCCCACTGCCGGATGGTCTCCATGCAGACCTCCTGCGGGACCGTGCCCATCTGGATCAGGCACATCACCTCGTCCACACCGATCTCGCGCAGCCGCTCGACGTAGGCGATCGCGGTGTCGGCGTCCCCGTAGGCGTGGTCGGGGTTGTACGGGCCGGTGTCGACCGGGCGGGCCGGGACGTTCGCCTCGTGGAGCCGGGCGACCAGCTCCTCGCGGCGCCGTTCGAGGGCGGCCGTGTGGTCGTCGTCCTCGGCGTAGCCGGTGGGGGCCGGGGCGCCGCCGTACCAGTGGGCGATCGACTCGGCGAAGAAACGCTGGCCGCGCGTGCCGAGGCGCAACGCGCGCTCCGCGTCGTCCAGGACGACCGTGGGGCAGAGTGCCGAGAAGTGGTCGTTGACCTCGGTGGAGACGAGCCGCGAGCCGTCGCGGACGGCGATGGCGTCGTCGTACACCTTCCGCATCGCACGGACGTCGTCCGCGCCCGCGAACCCCAGCACCAGTGCTCCGATGCCGAGTTCGGCGGCGAGCCTGAGGGTGTCGTGCTTCGAGCACGCCATGAAGAGCGGCGGGTGCGGGTCCTGCACGGGGCGGGGGAGGACGGCACCCGGGCCGATGTCGATCGATCCGTGCCACTCGAACCGCTCCTCGCGCCAGGCTCCGGAGAAGATCCGCAGGGCCTCCTCCATCTGCGGATACGTGTCCTCCTGGCGCACGCCGTACATGCGCATCTCCTGGCGGGTCGCTCCCCGGCCCGCGCCGATGTCCACCCGGCCGCCGCTGAGGACGTCGAGCATGGCGGCGCGCTCGGCCACCCGTACCGGGTGCTGGTAGCCGAACGGCATGGTGACGACGCCGTGGCCGATCCGGATGCGCTCGGTGCGGGCGGCGACCCAGGAGAGGAAGACCTCGGACGCGCTCATGTGCGCGTACTGGGTGAGGGAGTGGTGTTCGACGGCCCAGACGCGGTCGAAGCCCATCTTCTCCGCGTGGACGGCCTGTTCGACGCAGTCGTGGATGACCTGGCGTTCACGTTCGGGGGTCGGGTCGACGAGCTGGGCCTCGAAGATCATGGAGAACTTCACGGTGAACTCCTCTATGCCGAATAGAAATACTTCTAGCAGGCATAGGTGCGGTGCGGAAGGGAGTCGTAGACTTCGGTCCGTGGCGGACGAGACGACGGCGGAGCGGAGTGGAGAGCCGGAGAACCCCCGGTTCCCGGCGACCAGTTGGGCGGTGCTCGGACTGCTCTCCTTCGGTCGGGAGCTGTCCGGCTACGACCTCAAGAAGTGGGCCGACCAGTCGCTGCGCTTCTTCTACTGGAGCCCGTCGTTCAGCCAGATCTACAGCGAGCTGAAGCGCCTGGAGCAGGCCGGCTTCGCCACCTCGCGGACGGTCGCCCAGGAGACCGGGAGCCGTGACAAGCGGGTCTACCGGATCACGGACGAGGGGATGACCGCCGTCCGTACCTGGGCCCGCACCGCGGCCGTCGACCCGCCGGTGCTCAAGCACGGCCCCATGCTCAGGCTCTGGCTCGGGCATCTCCTCGAACCCGGGCAGATGCGTGACGTCCTCGCCCGGCACCGGGAGTTCGCCGAGTCGATGCGCCTGCGCGCGGAGGCCGACGTGGAGGGCGCGAAGGACGAGGAGGCCTGGGAGTACCCCATGCTCACCCTCACCTGGGCCGAGCGGTACTACGCCGCCGAGCGCGATCTGGCGGACGCCATGCTCGCGGACATCGAGGACCTGCGGAAGAGGAGACTGTGATGACGACAGAGACCGAGCAGTGGTGGGCCGAGGGCGAGCGGATCACGCTCACCGTCTCCGGCGCCCCGCGTGAGGTGTTCGTCCGCCGGGCCGGCAGCGGACCCGTGATGACGCTCCTCCACGGGTTCCCCAGCTCGTCGCACGACTGGGCACGGGCGGCACCCGCTCTCGCCGCCCGCCACACCCTCCTCATGCCGGACTTCCTCGGCTTCGGCGCGAGCGAGAAGCCGGCCGGCCACACGTACTCGATCCACGAACAGGCCGACCTGGTGGCCGCGTTGTGGCAGCACGAAGCGGTGCGCTCGACGCATCTCGTGGCCCACGACTACGGCACCACCGTGGCCCAGGAACTCGTCGCGCGCCGCGCCGAGGGGGCGTCGAAGAGCGAGATCACGAGCCTGACGCTGCTGAACGGCGGCATCTACCCCGAACTCCACCGGCCGGAACCGGCCCAGTCCGCGCTGCTCGACCCCGAGCTCGGCCCGCAGCTCAGCGCATCCCTGAGCGCCGAACTCCTCGCCGCCGCCCTCGCCCCGACGTTCGCCGAGGGGTACGACGCGAGCGCCGACGTGGCCGCGATGTGGCAGGGCCTCAGCCGTGACGACGGCCACCGCAACGCCCATCTCCTGATCCGGTACATCGACGACCGGACCGCGCACCGCGACCGCTGGGTCGGGGCCATGGAGACCGGCGACCTGCCCAAGGCGTTCGTCTGGGGCCTGCTGGACCCCATTTCGGGGGCCCACATCGCCGAGCGGATCGCCGAGCGCATGCCGGACGCGGCGCTCCACGCCCTGGCCGACGTCGGCCACTGGCCCCCGCTGGAGGCTCCGGACCGCGTCGCCTCGCTGATCCTCGCCGCGACGGGGCACCGGTGACGGCCGCGACGGGTGACCGGTGACACCGGCCCCTGGAACACGTGCGGCGCCGCGGGGCTGATCACGTACGCTCGGGAGTCCATGCGGGAGGAGTCCGCGCGGCAGCGGTCCGCGCGGGTCCTGGGGAGGGGAGCCGTCCATGGCACTGAGTCTGCGCAAGGTCGAGGAGACCGCACCGGCGCTGGTGAGTCTCTACAAGTCGGCGGGGGTCTCCCTGCGCAAGCACGGCCTGGACGGGCAGCGCGTCGCCGTCTATCTCGTACTCGACTACTCGGGCTCGATGAAGCCGTACTACAAGGACGGCAGTGTCCAGGCGCTGGCCGACCGGGTGCTGGGTCTCTCGGCCAACCTGGACGACGACGGGCGGGTGCCCGTGGTCTTCTTCTCCACCGACATCGACGCCGAGACCGACATCGAACTCGCCGACCACCAGGGGCGGATCGACCGGATCGTCGCCGGGCTCGGCCACATGGGCAAGACCAGCTACCACCTGGCGATGGACGCGGTCATCGACCACTACCTCGACAGCGGCGCCACCGCGCCCGCGCTCGTCGTCTTCCAGACCGACGGCGGACCGATCAACAAACTGGCCGCCGAGCGGTACGTCTGCAAGGCGGCGAAGCTGCCGCTCTTCTGGCAGTTCATCGGCTTCGGCGACCCCGGCAGCCGGCAGTTCGAATTCCTGCGCAAGCTCGACGAGCTGGCCGTACCGGAAAGGCGGCTCGTCGACAACGCCGGGTTCTTCCACGCCGGGACGGACCCGCGCAGGGTCCCGGACGCCGAGCTGTACGACCGGCTCGTCTCCGAGTTCCCCGCCTGGCTCTCCTCGGCCCGGGCCGCCGCCATCGTCCGCCCGTGAGGCGCCGGCAGCCCGGGAACCGCGGAAAACCCGCTGGTTCGCGCGGTGTTGACCGGGCGATAGTGGCAGCATGGCATCTCTTGTGCGACACGTGACGTTCGACTGCTCCGACGCGTACGGTCTGGCGACCTTCTGGGCCGAGGTCCTGGACGGAAAGGTCTCCGACGAGGACGCACCCGGTGACCCCGAGGCGCTGGTCCACTCCGCGGCGGCGGATCTGCTCTTCGTCCAGGTGCCCGAGGGGAAGACGGTCAAGAACCGGGTCCATCTGGACCTGCGGCCGGAGGACCGCAGCAGGGACGCGGAGGTCGAGCGGCTGCTGGCCGTCGGCGCCACGATGGTCGGCGACCACCGGAACGCGGACGGTACGGGCTGGGCCACGCTGGCCGACCCCGAGGGCAACGAGTTCTGCGTGGAGCGGTCGGCCGCCGAGCGCGGGGAGTAGCCGGATCCGGAGGTCGGGGCCGCCGTCGTCCCGGTCCGGACGGCGAGTGATCCGGACCGCGGAGTAATCCAGACAGAAGGTGTCGGGAATCCGGTGTTTCCTGGAGTCATGGGAGACACCGGAACCGCAAGCACCTGGGCGGCCTTCGAGGCCGCCGAGCCCGCATTCGCCACGACCGTCCGCGAACGCTTCGGGCAGTACACCCACCACGCGCTCGCCACCGTACGGAAGGACGGCTCGCCGCGGCTCAGCGGCATCGAGGCCGACTTCCGCTGGGACGAGCTCTGGCTCGGCATGATGCCGAACTCCCGCAAGGCGCTCGATCTCCGTCGCGACGGCCGGTTCGCGCTCCTCGCCAACCCGGGCTCGGGGACGGACATGGGCGGCGGCGACGTCCGGATCTCCGGCCGTGCCGTCGAGGTCACCGATCCGGCCGGGCTGGAGCGGTACGCGCAGGCCGTGGGCATGCCGCTGCCGTTCCATGTCTTCCGGGTGGAGGTGACGGAGGTGGTCCGCACCGTCGTCGAGGGCGACGACCTGGTCGTCCGCACCTGGTCGCCGGGGCGAAGGGTGCGGACGATCCGGCGCGGTACGGACGACAGCCCGCCGCTCGAAGCGTCATGAGCCGCCGTACGCGCCGAGGACACGGGCCCGGCACCAGGACGGTGTGCCCCAGGCGTCCCTGAGCGGCCGGGCCTTGCGGAGCCAGAGGGAGAGGTCGAGCTCCTCGGTGTAGCCGACGGCGCCATGGATCTGCAGGGCCGTCCGGGCGGCGGTGTAGGCGGCCTCGCCGGCCGTGACCTTGGCGGCCGCGAGATCGGTGCCCGCGAAGGTGAGCGCCGCTCCGACGACCAGGGGGCGGGCGAACTCCAGCGCGATCAGGGTGTCGGCCAGCCGGTGCTTGACCGCCTGGAAGGAGCCGATCTCCGTGCCGAACTGCCGGCGCTGCTTCGCGTACGCCACGGTCCGGTCGAGCAGCGTCAGGCCGACGCCGAGCGCCTGGGCGGCGGTCGCCAGCACGGCCCAGTCCCGGGCGTGCGCGACGGCGGCGGTGACGGCGGGCCCCGCGGCCAGCACCTCCCCGCCGGGCGCGGGCCGGGCGAACCGGCGCGCGGGATCTGCGGAGACGCGTACGCCCTCGTGGCCGTGGGCGATCCGGAGCACGTCCGCCTCGACGACGAGGACCAGGTCGGCGCGGTCCGCGTCCAGGGCGGCGCCCCGGGGCGGGGCGGGCGGCGCGTCCGTCGCCAGCGTCGCGATCGTCCCGCCCGCGGCGATCCCCGGGAGCAGGCGCTTCGCGGGACCGTCGGCGCCCCGCCGCGCCAGCTCCGCGAGCAGCGCCGAGGCCGCCACCGTCTCGACCACCGGGCCGGGCACCCCGTGCCGGCCCAACTCCACGAACGCCGTGACCAGTTCGACCGGCAGCGGACCCACGCCCTCGTACGGCTCCGGTACCGCGAGCGCGAAGACGCCCGCCTCCGCGAGGCGGGACCACAGGGCGCGGCCCGGGGACGGATCGTCCGCCGCCCAGGCCCGTACCGCCGTCGGCGTCGCCGCCGCCGTCAGCATCGCGTCCAGCGAGCGCGCGAAGGCGCGCTGCTCCTCCGTCGCCAGGATCCGCATCAGCGCCGCCCCTTCGGCAGGCCGAGCAGCCGCTCGGCGATGATGTCGCGCTGGATCTCGTTCGTGCCGGCGTAGATCGGGCCCGCGAGGGAGAAGACGTACCCCTCGCCCCACGCGCCGTCCGCCGACTCCGCCTCGTCGCCCAGCAGATCGAGCGCCGTCTCGTGCAGCGCGATGTCGTACTCCGACCAGAAGACCTTGTTCAGGCTCGACTCCGCCCCGATCGTCGCCCCTGCCGCGAACCGTGCGGCGGCGCCCGCCGTGAAGAGCTGGTACGCCCGGGCCCCGATCACCGCGTCGGCGACCCGGTCGCGCAGCCCCGGGTCGCGGGGCCCGGCGTCGAGCGGCCCCGAATCCTCCTCGCCCTCGCGCCAGAGCCGCACGAGCCGGTCGGCGGCGGCGAGGAAACGGCCGGGGGAGCGGAGCATCAGCCCGCGTTCGTTGCCGGTCGTGGACATCGCGATCCGCCAGCCCTGGCCGGGCTCCCCGATCACGTCCTCGTCCGGCACGAAGACCTCGTCGAGGAAGAGCTCGGCGAACGCCGGCTTCCCGTCGAGCCGCCCGATCGGGCGGACCGTCACCCCCGGCGCCCGCAGGTCGAACATCAGATACGTCAGCCCCCGGTGCGGCCGTGCGGGGTCCGTCTGCGGGTCGGTACGGAAGATGCCGAACGCCCGGTCGGCGAAGGCCGCGCGCGAGGACCAGGTCTTCTGCCCGGACAGCAGCCAGCCGCCCGGCGTCCGTACCGCGCGCGAGGTCAGGGAGGCCAGGTCGGAGCCGGACTCCGGCTCCGACCAGGCCTGCGCCCAGACGACCTCGCCGGTCGCCATCGACGGCAGCACGCGGGCCCGCTGCTCCTCCGTGGCGTGGTCGAAGAGGGTCGGGGCGAGGAGGCTGATGCCGTTCTGCGTGACCCGGCCGGGTGCCCCCGCCGCGTAGTACTCCTCCTCGAAGACCAGCCACCGGAAGATGTCGGCGTCCCGGCCGCCGTACCGCTCGGGCCAGGAGACGACCGACCAGCGGCCGCCGGCCAGCTCGGCCTCCCAGGCGCGGTGCGCGGCGAAGCCCTCCTCGGTCTCCAGGGAGGGCAGCGGCTCGGCGGGCACGTGGGCCCGCAGCCACTCCCGGGCCTCCGCGCGGAAGGCGTCCTCCTCGGCGCTGCAGGACGGGTCCATCGGGCTCCTTCCCTAACAAGTGTTTGGTAGGTTAACGTACGGCCATGAGCAGCGCCATGAGCAGCGTCGAGGAGTTCCGCGCCGAGATACGCGCCTGGCTGCGGGACCGTCTCGGGGGCGAGTTCGCCGCTCTCAAGGGACTCGGCGGCCCAGGCCGCGAACACGAGGCGTTCCCCGAACGCCTCGCCTGGGAACGCCACTTGGCAGCCCACGGCTGGACCTGCATCGGCTGGCCCACGGAGTACGGCGGGCGCGGGGCGAGCATCGAGGAGCAGATCGCCTTCCACGAGGAGTACGCCCTCGCCGACGCCCCCGCCCGCGTCAACCACATCGGCGAACAGCTCCTCGGCCCCACCCTCATCGACCACGGAACCGAGGAGCAGAAAGCCCGTTTCCTGCCCCCGATCCGTGCCGTCGAGGAGCTCTGGTGCCAGGGCTACAGCGAACCCGGCGCCGGATCCGACCTCGCCGCCGTCCGTACCCGCGCCGTCCGCGAGGGCGACGAATGGGTGATCGACGGACAGAAGATCTGGACCTCGCTCGCCCACGAGTCCCAGTGGTGCTTCGTCGTCGCCCGCACCGAGCCCGGCTCCCGGCGCCACGCCGGACTCTCCTACCTCCTCGTTCCCCTGGACGGGCCGGGCGTGGAGATCCGGCCGATCGTCCAGCTCACCGGCACCAGCGAGTTCAACGAGGTCTACTTCGACGGCGCGCGGACCGCCGCCGCGAACGTCGTCGGCGCCCCCGGCGACGGCTGGCGCATCGCCATGGCCACCCTCGGCTACGAACGCGGCGTCTCCACCCTCGGCCAGCAGGTCGGATTCCGCCGCGAGCTGGAAGGCCTCATCGCGCTCGCCCGGCGCAACGGCGCCCTCGCCGACCCGCTGATCCGGGACCGGCTCACCCGGGCCTGGACCGGACTCCAGGCCATGCGCGCGAGTGCCCGGCGCGGCACCGACCCCTCGACGGCCAAGCTGTACTGGTCGCACTGGCACCGCGACCTCGGCGAGCTGGCCATGGACGTCTGCGGCGCCGCCGCCACGGTCGTCGCCGCCGAACCGTACGAACTCGACGAGTGGCAGCGGCTCTTCCTCTTCTCCCGCGCCGACACGATCTACGCCGGATCCAGCGAGATCCAGCGCAACCTCATCGCCGAGCGGGTGCTCGGCCTCCCCAAGGAGCCGCGCCCATGACCCCACCCGTCACCCCACCCGCCACTCCGCCTCCGTACGTGCCCGGGCACGGGCTCCTCACCGGCCGTACCGCCGTCATCACCGCCGCCGCCGGCGCGGGCATCGGCGGGGCCACCGCCCGGCGTTTCCTGGAGGAGGGAGCCAGGGTCCTGATCAGCGACGCACACGCCCGCCGGCTCAAGGAGACCGAGGCCGCCCTCGCCGCAGAGTTCGGCGCGGACCACGTCGACGCGCTGCCCTGCGACGTCACCGACGAGGCCCAGGTCCAGGCCCTCTTCGACACCGCCGTACGGCTCCACGGCCGGCTCGACGCCGTCGTCAACAACGCCGGGCTCGGCGGCACCGCCGCACTCGTCGACATGACCGACGCCCAGTGGAGCCGCGTCCTGGACGTCACCCTGAACGGCACCTTCCGCTGCACCCGCGCCGCCCTGCGCCACTTCGCGGAGGCCGAGCACGGCGGTGTGATCGTCAACAACGCCTCCGTCGTCGGCTGGCGCGCCCAGGCGGGCCAGGCCCACTACGCCGCCGCCAAGGCCGGCGTCATGGCCCTCACCCGCTGCGCCGCCGTCGAAGCGGCGCCGTACGGCGTCCGCGTCAACGCCGTCGCCCCGTCCCTCGCCATGCACCCCCACCTCGTCAAGGTCACCTCCGCCGAGCTGCTCGCCGAACTCACCGCGGCCGAGGCCTTCGGGCGGTACGCCGAGCCCTGGGAGGTCGCCAACGTCATCGTCTTCCTCACCGGCGCGTACTCCTCCTACATGACCGGCGAGACCGTCTCGGTCAGCAGTCAGCACGCCTAGGACCAGAATGGACGTGTGCCGAAGACCGTCAGCAGCAACAGCAAGAAGAAGCCCCCGGTGAGCGCCTCGCCCGAGCGGCGCAGGGAACTCCTGGACACCGCGGCCGAGGTGTTCGCCGCCCAGGGGTACAACGCCACGACCGTACGGAAGATCGCCGACGCCGCCGGCATGCTCGCCGGCAGCCTCTACTACCACTTCGATTCCAAGGAATCGATGCTCGACGAGATCCTCTCCACCTTCCTGACCGAGCTGTGGGAGGGGTACGACGCCGTCCTCGCCGCCGGACTCGGCCCCAGGGAGACCATCGAGGCCCTCGTCACCGAGTCCTTCCGGGAGATCGACCGGCACCGCGCCGCCGTCGCGATCTACCAGAAGGAGTCCAGGCACCTCACCGACCAGCCCCGCTTCCACTACCTCTCGGACTCGCAGCAGAAGTTCGAGAAGGCGTGGCTGGGCACGCTGGAGCGCGGGGTCGAGGCCGGGGCCTTCCGCGCCGACCTCGACATCCGGCTCACCTACCGGTTCGTGCGCGACACCGTCTGGGTCGCCGCGTCCTGGTACCGCCCGGGCGGACAGCACAGCCCGGACGAGATCGCCCGCCAGTACCTGTCGATGGTCCTGGACGGAATCGCCGTACGCCCCTAGCCGTCTGGAGGAGTTGTCATGGCCGAGGCCTACATCGTCGAAGCGGTCCGCACCCCGGTGGGCCGTCGCAAGGGAGGCCTGGCCTCCGCCCACCCGGCGGACCTCGGCGCGCACGTCCTGAAGGCCCTCGTCGCCCGCTCGGGCGTCGACCCCTCCGCCGTCGAGGACGTCGTCTTCGGCTGCCTCGACACCGTGGGCCCCCAGGCCGGGGACATCGCCCGTACGGCATGGCTGGCGGCGGGCCTCCCCGAGGAGGTCCCCGGCGTCACGATCGACCGCCAGTGCGGCTCCTCGCAGCAGGCCGTGCACTTCGCGGCGCAGGGCGTGCTCTCCGGCACGCAGGACCTGGTCGTGGCCGGCGGCACCCAGAACATGTCGATGGTCCCGATCGCCTTCGCCTCCCGGCAGGCCGCGGAGCCCCTCGGCCTGAGCGAGGGCCCCTACGCGGGCTCCGAGGGCTGGCGCGCCCGGTACGGCGACGCGCCCGTCAACCAGTTCCACGGCGCCGAGCTGATCGCGAAGAAGTGGGGCATCACCCGCCGTGACCAGGAGGAATTCGCCCTGCGGTCGCACGAGCGGGCACTGCGCGCGATCGACGAGGGCCGCTTCGCGCGGGAGACCGTCGCCTACGGGGACGTGACCGTGGACGAGGGCCCGCGCCGGGACACCACCCTGGAGAAGATGGCCGGCCTGAAGCCCGTGATCGAGGGCGGCACGATCACGGCGGCCTGCTCCTCCCAGGTCTCCGACGGCGCCGCGGCGATGCTCCTGGCGAGCGAGCGGGCCGTACGGGAACACGGCCTCACCCCGCGCGCCCGGGTCCACCACCTCTCGGTGCGGGGCGAGGACCCGATCCGGATGCTCTCGGCCCCGATCCCGGCCACCGCGTACGCCCTGAAGAAGGCGGGCATGACCATCGACGACATGGACCTCGTCGAGATCAACGAGGCCTTCGCCCCGGTCGTCCTCGCCTGGCTGAAGGAGACGGGCGCCGACCCGGAGCGGGTGAACGTCAACGGCGGCGCGATCGCCCTGGGCCACCCTCTGGGCGCGACGGGCGTGAAACTGATGACGACGCTGCTCCACGAACTGGAACGCACGGGGGGCCGCTTCGGCCTGCAGACGATGTGCGAAGGCGGGGGCCAGGCCAACGTGACGGTCATCGAGCGGCTCTGAGGCCCGGCACGCGCCGTCCGGCCGAGCTCTGATCTCCGTACCGCCCCCGGTGTGACGCTCGTCGCCGTCCCGCCCTCCGGGTGGGGCGGCGTGCTAAGGTTCCTGTGTTGCTAGTTGGTACCCATGAACTTTATGTGCGCCTGACGGGAATGTTCCTCAGGCGCGATTTTGTTTTCCGGACTCTCCGGGATGGGACCCTTACCTATTCAGGAGAAAATTATGGCTACCGGAACCGTGAAGTGGTTCAACTCGGAAAAGGGCTTCGGCTTCATCGAGCAGGACGGCGGCGGCGCCGACGTCTTCGCCCACTACTCCAACATCGCGACCTCCGGCTTCCGTGAGCTGCAGGAAGGCCAGAAGGTCACCTTCGACGTCACGCAGGGCCAGAAGGGCCCGCAGGCGGAGAACATCCTCCCGGCCTAATTGCCGGACGCGTTTCTCGCAGCCGGGGCCCGCACCGCGCAGGTGCGGGTCCCGGCTTGTGCTGTGCTCAGGCCAGGAAGGCATTTCCCATGACCCGCTCCGAAAGGCGGCCCCGCCGGGCCGCGGAATCCCGCTCCGGAAACCCGTCCGGAAATACCCGCCGTGGCTCCGCCGCCGCCCCCCGGGCCAAGGCCAAGGGCGCCGGCCGCGGCCGTGGCCCCGCCACGCCTCCGCCGCCGCGTGAGTTCACCCTGCCCGAGACGCTGACGCCCGCGCTCCCCTCCGTCGAGTCCTTCGACGCCCTCGACATGCCCGCGGCCCTGGTCAAGACGCTGAACGCCCAGGGCGTGACCGAGCCCTTCCCGATCCAGGGCGCGACCCTCCCGAACTCGCTCGCCGGCCGGGACATCCTCGGCCGCGGCCGCACCGGCTCCGGCAAGACCCTCGCCTTCGGCCTCGCCCTGCTCGCCCGCACCGCGGGCCGCCGCGCCGAGCCCAAGGCCCCGCTCGCCCTGGTCCTGGTGCCCACGCGCGAGCTCGCCCAGCAGGTCACCGACGCCCTCTCCCCGTACGCCACCTCGGTCCAGCTGCGGCTCGCGACCGTCGTCGGCGGTCTGTCGATCACCAAGCAGGCCAACTCCCTGCGCCGTGGCGCCGAGGTCCTCGTCGCCACCCCCGGCCGGCTGAAGGACCTCATCGAGCGGGGCGACTGCCGGCTCGACCAGGTCGCGATCACGGTCCTGGACGAGGCCGACCAGATGGCCGACATGGGCTTCATGCCGCAGGTCACCGCGCTGCTCAAGCAGGTCGAGCCCGACGGCCAGCGGATGCTGTTCTCGGCCACCCTGGACCAGAACATCGACCGGCTCGTGAAGATGTTCCTCGACGACCCGGTGGTGCACTCCGTCGACCCGTCCGCCGGTGCCGTCACGACGATGGAGCACCACCTGCTCTACATCGCCGACGAGACCGACAAGAAGGCCGTCACGCTGAAGATCGCCGCCCGCGACGGCCGGACGATCCTCTTCCTGGACACCAAGCGTGCCGTGGACCGGCTGGTCAAGCGGCTGCTCGCCAGTGGCGTACGGGCCTCCGGCCTGCACGGCGGCCGCTCGCAGCCGCAGCGCAACCGCACCCTGGACCAGTTCAAGAACGGCCAGGTCACCGCGCTCGTGGCGACCAACGTGGCGGCCCGCGGCATCCACGTCGACGACCTCGACCTGGTCGTGAACGTCGACCCGCCGATCGACCACAAGGACTATCTGCACCGCGGCGGCCGCACCGCCCGGGCCGGCGAGTCCGGCAGCGTCGTCACCCTCGTCCTGCCCGAGCAGAAGCGCGACATGGGACGCCTGATGTCGAACGCCGGCATCAGCCCGCGTACGGCGCAGATCAAGTCCAGCGACGAGGAACTCACCCGCCTCACCGGCGCCCGCGAGCCCTCGGGCGTCCCGGTCGTCATCGAGGTCCCGCAGCCGGCCCAGCCCGCGCAGCCCCGCACGGGCGGCCAGCGTTCCCGCCGCGGTGGTGGCGGCGGCCGTGCCCGCTCGGGCGCCGGCACCCGTACGGGCACGGCCGGCTCGCGCACCGGAAGCGGCACGGCCGGTGCGCGTACCGGAAGCGGTACCGGCGGTGCGCGTACGGGTGGCGCGTCCACCCGCACCCGCAGCGCCGGCGGTTCCGGCTCCGGGACCGGCGGCGGCCGTGGCGGCCGCCGGGGCGGCGGAGCCGCGGCGCAGAGCTAGTCGACGAGGCGGTCCTGGAGCCCGGCCAGCGTGCCCAGCTCCAGGCCCAGCCCGTCGGTGAGGTAGCGGAACAGGCTGCCGTACCCCTTCCTCACCTCGTCGAGCGCGGTCCTCAGATACTCGGTCCGCACCTCCTGGAGAGGGATGATCAGGTCCGGGTTCTGCATCAGGCCGCCCTGCTTCAGGCCCTCCCGCACCTTCGCGTCGTACGCGGCCCGGAAGGTGTTCGAGGCCAGGTAGTCGCCGACGGCCGTCTGCTCCGGCACGCCCAGGGCCGTCAGGAGCAGGTAACTCGTCCAGCCCGTGCGGTCCTTGCCCGAGGTGCAGTGGTACAGCGACGGTGTGGAGCCGAGGCCGGCCAGCTCGCGGAGGGTGAGGCCGAGCTGGGCGCGGTTCGCCGCGCTCGTGACGAAGCTGCGGTACACCTCGTGCATGAACGCGGCCGCCCGGCCGCCGCCGAGCATCTGCTCCTGGCGGACCGGGTCGCGGGAGCCGATCGCCGCGAGCAGCTGCCCGAAGAGACCGTTGTCGGTGACCTGCCGCGACACCGCGACGAGCCCGGACGGGAGCCGGTCCGCGCCGTCGTACTGGACCTCCAGAGGGATCCGGAAGTCGACGACCCGCCCCAGGCGCAGCCCGGCGAGGGCCGTCACATCGGCGTCGGTCAGCTTGCTCAGCGCGTCGGCGCGGTAGACCAGACCGTGCCGGACCCGGTCGCCCGTGTAGGTGAGATAGCCGCCCAGGTCGCGTACGTTGACCGCGCCCTGGAGCGGGATGCGGCGGACGGCCGCGGCGCGCGGCCGGCTCCGGGGCGCGGCGACGGCCGGGGCGGTGGCCGCCGCGAAGGCCGCGGCGGTGGCGGTGCTCAGCAGTGCGCGTCTCGACAGTGGCATGGCGGAACTCCCGTGGGAGGATGAGGGTTTCACCCTGGTGATGGCAGGGTGCGGAGCACGTGCTCGGCCTCGGACATGACCCGCAGGACGAGTTCCTCGCAGCTCGGGAGGTCCTCGATGACTCCCGCGACCTGTCCGGACGCCATGACACCGAGGTCGGTGCGGCCCTCGACCATGGACGCTCTGAGGAGCATGGGAGTGTTCGCGGCGAGCAGGACCTGGCTCCACGACAGGTCCTTGCCGTGTCTCATCGCGAGACCGTCGCGGACCATCCGCGACCAGGAGAGCCCCGAGATCCCGCGGAAGCCCGCCGCGCGCCGGACCGCTTGCGCCAACGCCCGTACACGGCCCGCCCGTTCGAGCGTGGCGACCATCTCCGTACGGAGCATCCGGTGCGGCAGTCCGTCGACGGCGGTGGTCACCGTCACGTCCCTGACCGTCGCCGCGAGGTACTTCGCCTTGACGGCGTCGGGGACGGTGGAGTCGGAGGTGAGGAGGAAGCGCGTGCCCATGGCGATGCCCGCGGCCCCGTAGGAGAGCGCGGCCACCAGGCCGCGGCCGTCGTGGAATCCGCCCGCGGCGATCACCGGGATGCCGACCGCGTCGACGACCTGCGGCAGCAGGACCGTCGTGGCCACCTCGCCGGTGTGCCCGCCGCCCTCCCCGCCCTGCACGATCACCGCGTCCGCGCCCCAGGCCGCGACCTTCTCGGCGTGCCGCCGGGCCCCGATCGAGGGGATGACGACCACGTCCGCGTCCTTCAGCTCCGCGATCAGCTCACGGGACGGGGCGAGCGCGAAGGAGGCGACCCGCACGCCCTCCTCGATGATGATCCGGACCCGTTCGCCGGCGTCGCCCGCGTCCGCGCGCAGATTGACCCCGAACGGCCGGTCCGTACGGGACTTCACCTCGCGGACCGCGGACCGCAGCTCCTCGACCGTCATCGTCGCGGAGGCGAGGATGCCGAGGGCGCCCGCCTCGGCCGTGGCCGTGACCAGGCGCGGACCCGCGACCCAGCCCATGCCGGTCTGGACGATCGGGTGGCGTACGCCGGTCAGCCTGGTGAGCGCCGTCTCCATCAGACCCGGACCTCCCGGTCCCGCATCCCGTGGGGGTCGATGACCTCGCGGATCAGCCGCAGCTCCTCGGCGGTCGGTTCGCGGGTGTACGGCACGTCGTCGCCGATCGCGAGGCCGAAGCCGGTGGCCTGCCGGACCTGGTCCACGGTGACGCCCGGGTGCAGGGAGGCGAGCCGCATCGAGCGGTCGGGCGTCTCGAAGTCGAAGACACCGAGGTCGGAGACGACCCGGGGGATCCGGTGGAAGCGGCCCACGCCGGCGGCGGCCGCGCGGTCGTGACCGACGCCGCTGACCATGTCCACGCGCTCGACAAAGACCCTCGGGGAGTGCTTCGGGACCCAGTAACTCACCGGATTGTTCAGGGTGTTGACCGGCGCTCCGCGTACGCCGAGGAGTTGCCGGGAGGGCCGGGACCAGTCTCCGATGCAGGAGATGTTCTGGTTGCCGTACCGGTCGATCTGGCTCGCGCCCATCATCACGTGCCTCTTGCCGCCGGTGACCATCGTCAGATGGCGGCGGTACGGCAGCCAGCCCTCGACCTCCCCGTCGAGGCCCACGAGCATCGCCTCGCCGTCGGTCAGCAGCAGCTCGGGGGCGAAGGAGCGCTTGGCGAGCCGGGCGCCGAAGGAGGAGACGGGTGCCATGGCGGCGGCGAGCACCTCGCCGCCGTCCCGCCAGGCCTCGGCGCAGGCGAGGACGCAGTACTCGGCGCGGGTGGGCGGGGGGAGAGGGGTCGGGCCGGTCATCGCTGCTCCTCGTGCCAGGTCCGTACGGCCTGCTGGTAGTCGTCCTCGCTCTTGCCGGAGAGGAAGCGCTCGGCGAACTCGGGCCAGGGGGTGGTCGCGTACAGCCTCTGGAAGGGCTCGTCGCGGTCGTGGTCGGGGGCGCAGGAGGTGAAGTGGGCGCCGTTCGGGGTCTCGACCACGCCGGTGACGCTGTGCCGGCTGACGAGCAGGGACTGCGGGGCGGTGCCGGGGCCGAACCGCTCGACGATCCGTTCGCAGGAGACGTACGCGGTGTCGGCGGCCTCGCAGAAGAGGTCGTCGAAGTACGGGTCGGGGCCCAGGTACTGGCCGTTGCCGAGCCGGTCGGCGCGGTTGAGGTGGACGAAGGCGGCGTCCATGCGCAGGGCGGGCACGGCGACGAACGTCTCGCCGTCGTCGTAGGGCGAGGTGATGGTGCGCAGCTCGGGGTTGACCGTCATCACGTCCGAGCCGAGCCCGGCCCGGACGGGCATGAAGGGCAGCCGGTTGGCGGCGGCGTGCAGGCCCCACATGAACATCGCCTCGTCCAGCTCGGTCATCGCGAAGTCGCCGCGCTCGCGGGCGGCCCGGAAGTGCGGTTCGAGGGGGATGGAGTCCAGGGTGGTGAAGGCGGCCACCAGGCGGCGGATCCGGCCCGCCGCGGCCAGCAGACCCACGTCGGGGCCACCGTAGGAGATCACCGTGAGATCGGTGATCTCGGACCGGAGCACCGCTCTGACCAGGGCCATCGGCTTGCGGCGCGAGCCCCAGCCGCCGATGCCGATCGTCATGCCGGAGCGGAGCCGGCCCACCACCTCGTCGGGTGTCATGGTCTTGTCGGTCACGGGGAACTCTCCTTGGCCTCGTCCTTGCCGAAGGTGTCGCGCACGCGGTCGGCGACCCCGCTGAGGTTCGCCTCGAAGGTGAAGCCCTGCTCGAAGCGGTAGCTGCGGCGCACGTCCACCGGGTCGATGCCGTTGATGGCGGCCTTGGCGAGCCGGATCAGATACCCGTCCTTCCGGGCGATCTCGGCCGCCAGCTCCAGCGCCGCGTCGAGCAGCTCTTCGCGCGGCACGACCTTCCAGACCGAGCCGTGGGCGTGCAGTTCGGCGGCGGTGGCGGTGCGCGAGGTGTAGTACAGGGCGCGCATCAGATGCTGGGGGACGAGCCGTGCCAGGTGGGTGGCGGCGCCGAGCGCGCCCCGGTCGAGTTCGGGCAGTCCGAAGGTGGCGTCCTCGGAGGCGACGATCACGTCCGCGTTGCCGACGAGTCCGATGCCGCCGCCCAGGCAGAAGCCGCCGACCGCGGCCACGACCGGCACCTCGCACTCGTACACCGCCGCGAACGCCTGCGCGCAGCCGTGGTTGGCGCCGATGAGACTGCCGTGCCCGGCGTCGCGCTGCATCTCCTTGATGTCGACCCCGGCGTTGAATCCGCGGCCCGCGGCGGCGAGGACGACGCAGCGGGTCCCCGGGTCCCGGCCGGCCGCGCGGACGGCGTCGGCGAGGTCGTACCAGCCCCGCACGGGAAGGGCGTTGACCGGTGGGAAGTCGACGGTGACCTGTGCGATGCCCTTGCCCGGGCTTGTGGTGGAGACACCCATGAGCGGATCAGCTACCTTTCCACCAAACATTTGTTAGGTGACTGCTTGGTGAGGAAAGGTAGCAGCCGATGGAGCTGGACGGGAGGGTCGCCGTCGTCACCGGCGGCACGCGCGGTGTCGGCGCGGGCATCGCGCGGGCGTTCCTCGGGGCGGGGGCGCGGGTGGTCGTCTGCGCCCGCAGACCGCCGGACACGCCCGTCACGGACGGGGGCCGCGAGGCCGCCTTCGTCCCCGTCGACCTGCGCGAACCCGCCGCCGTCGGCGCGTTCCTCGCCGGCGTCGGCGAGCGGTACGGACGGCTGGACGTGCTGGTCAACAACGCCGGTGGAACGCCGTACCGGCTCCTCGGCGAGGGGGATGCCGAGCGGCACGCGCGGGTGATGGAGCTGAACCTGGCCGTTCCGCTGCGGGTCTCGCTGGCCGCCCACGGGCTGCTGCGGGCCTCGCACGGCTCCGTCGTCATGATCGGCAGCGTCAGCGCGACCCGGCCCTCGCCGGGCACGGCCGCGTACGGCGCCGCGAAGGCGGGCCTGGAGAACCTCGCGCGCTCGATGGCCGTGGAGTGGGCCCCGTACGTCCGGGTGAACACCCTGGTCCTCGGGATGGTCCGGACCGAACTCTCCCACCTGCACTACGGGGACGAGGACGGGATCGCGGCCGTCGCCCGGACCGTGCCGCTCGGCCGGCTCGCCGAGCCCTCGGACGTGGGGGAGGCGGCGGTCTTCCTCGCCTCCGACCGGGCCGCGTACGTCTCGGGGGCCTCGCTGCTGGTGCACGGGGGCGGCGAGCGCCCCGCGTTCCTGGATGCCGCAACTGTCAACAAGGAGAGCTGAGATGGGACTGTGCGAGGGCCGGGTCGTGATCGTGACCGGAGCGGGACGGGGTCTGGGGCGGGCGCACGCGCGCGCCTTCGCCGCCGAGGGGGCGAGGGTCGTCGTCAACGACCTGGGGGTGGGGCTCGACGGTTCCGCCGGGTCGGGCTCGCCCGCCCAGCAGGTGGTGGAGGAGATCCGTACGGCGGGCGGCGAGGCCGTGGCGCACGGCGGCGACATCGCCACGCAGGAGGGGGCGGCTTCGCTGGTCGCCGCCGCCCTGGACGCCTTCGGGCGCCTCGACACCCTGGTCAACAACGCGGGCTTCCTGCGGGACCGGATGCTCGTGAACCTCGGCGAGGACGACTGGGACGCGGTGATGCGCGTCCACGTGAAGGGCCACTTCCTGCCTCTGCGGCACGCGGCGGCGTACTGGCGCGCGGAGGCCAAGGCGGGCCGTGAGCCGGTCGCCCGGGTGGTCAACACCACCTCGGGCGCGGGCCTCGCGGGCAGCGTCGGGCAGGGCAACTACGCGGCGGCCAAGGCCGGGATCGTCGGCCTGACGCTGGTCGCGGCGGCGGAGATGGGCCGCTACGGCGTTCAGGTCAACGCCATCGCTCCGGCGGCCAGAACCCGGATGACGGAGGGGGCCTTCGCGGGCCTGGAGGGCGTGCCGGAGGACGTCTCCCCGCTGGTCGTCTGGCTGGGCTCGGCCTCCTCGACGGGGGTGACCGGCCGGGTCTTCGAGGCGGAGGGCGGCCGCATCACCGTCATGGAGGGCTGGCGGCCCGGCCCGACGGCCGACAAGGGGGCGCGGTGGAGCCCCGCGGAGGCGGGCGGGACGGCGCTGAAGCTCCTGGCGGAGGCCGAGGTGCCGCAGCCGGTGTACGGCTCCGGAGGGTGAGGGTGCCGGCCGGTCCGGCGCGTCCCGGGCTCCGACGCCCGAAGGCGACGGCGCGTCCCCGCCTCTGACGCCCGAAGGTGCCGGCGCGTCCCGGTCTCCGAGGCCCGAAGGGCACCGCCCGCGCCGCGAAGCCCGTTCCCGACACCCGGGAGACGGGGACTTCGTGGCGCTCGCGTGTGGGCCGCACACGCGGTCACCACATCGGGCAGGAGAAGTTAACGTCCAGCGAAATGAGGGGAGTTGGGCTGTCGGAGTCACTTCTACGCGCGTCATCATCGAGCCATGCGAATCCCCCCACGATTCACCGTCATCGGCGGCGCCGCCGCCCTCGTCACGACCCTCCTCCTCGGTGCCCCGGCCGGCGCGGCCGTCGCCCCGGCAGCGGGTCCGTCCGCCTCCTCCTTCTCGGCCGCCGCCGTCGGAGAGATCTGCCTCTCCGACCTCCCCTCCCAGGCCCACGACACCCTCCGCCTGATCGAGCAGGACGGGCCCTTCCCGTACCCCCAGGACGGCACCGTCTTCCAGAACCGGGAAGGAGTCCTCCCGGACCACTCCACCGGCTACTACCACGAGTACACGGTGAAGACCCCGGGGTCCTCCACCCGCGGTGCGCGTCGGATCGTGACCGGCGAGTCCCACCAGGAGGACTACTACACGGCCGACCACTACGCCACGTTCGACCTCGTCGACCACGGCTGCTGAGCCGGCCCGACCCGTCAGCCCCCGTTCCGCGACCGGACCTACCCCCATGCCGGCCGGTCGCGGACCGGGTGTTGGGCTGTCCGTAACCCGTCGGCCATCCGTGGCTGCGAGGCTCCAGGCCGAACAGAAGTTGTCTGTACAACTTGGAGAACCTCATGGCGTCACTCGCCGCCGCGCCGCCGCTCTGGCTACGCGACAACTGCCCCTGCGCGCAGTGCCGGGACCCGCGCAACGGCCAGAAGCTGTTCCAGATCACCGAACTCCCCGCCGCGCTCGCCGTCGGCACCGTCCACGACACCCGCACCCCCGACGGCGCACCCGCCCGCGAGGTCGTCTGGGCCCCCGACGGCCACCGTTCGCTCTACGCCGAGTCCTGGCTGGACGCCCACCTGCCCGGCGCGGCGGCCGGCCCCGGCGACGGCCGCACCGAGGACGACAAGGAGCTGTGGGCCGCCGAGCGGTTCGCGGACGGGATCCCCGAGGCCGGCTGGGCCTCCTACACGTCCGACCCCGCCGTCCGCGCCGATCTGCTCGACGCGGTCCTCCGCCTCGGCTTCGCGCTCGTACGCGACGTGCCCGTCCGCGACCGCCAGGTCCTCGACGTGGCCCGCACCTTCGGCCACGTACGCGTGACCAACTACGGCGAGCTCTTCGAGGTCCGCGTCGAGGCCGACCCCAACAACCTCGCCTTCACCGGCGCGCGGATCACCCCGCACACCGACAACCCCTACCGCGATCCGGTCCCCACGCTCCAGCTGCTGCACTGCCTCACCAACGCGGCGCAGGGCGGCGACTCCGGCCTGGTGGACGGATTCCACGCGGCGGCCCTGCTGCGCGCCGAGGACCCGGATGCGTACGAGATCCTCACCCGCGTCCCCGTCCCGTTCGCCTTCGCCGACGAGCACACCGAACTCCGCGCCCACCGGCCCCTGATCGGCACCGACCCGACCGGCCGGATCCGCGAGATCCGCTTCAACAACCGCTCCATCGGCACCCTGCGGCTGCCCGCCGGCCTGCTCGCCGGCTTCTACTCCGCCTACCGGCGCTTCGGCGAGCTGCTGCTCCGCCCCGAGCTCCAGCTCGACTTCCGGCTCGCCCCCGGCGACTGCCTGATCTTCGACAACACGCGCCTGCTGCACGCCCGGACCGCCTTCGCCGAGTCCGGCGACCGCCACCTCCAGGGCGCCTACGCCGACATCGACGGCCTCGCCTCCACCCTCGCCGTCCTGCGCCGGGAGGCCATGTGACGACCGTCCACCCCCTCGACACCCTCGCCGCGCTCTTCGAGGGCGAGGGCAGCGCCGAGTACCTCGGCGAGGCCGTCACCCAGGCCGAGCACATGCTCCAGGCCGGGGCGCTCGCCGAGGCGGCCGGCGCCCCGCCCCACCTGGTCGCCGCCGCGCTCCTGCACGACGTCGGCCACTTCCGGGGCGCGGTCACCGGCCGCGACCTGATGGCGAACGGCACCGACAACCGGCACAGCCACACCGGGGCCGACTGGCTCGATCAGTGGTTCGGGCCCGAAGTGACCGAACCCGTACGGCTGCACGTCGCCGCCAAGCGGTACCTGTGCGCCGTCGAGCCCGGCTACTTCGCGCTGCTCTCCGAGGCCTCCGTCCACACCCTGGCCGTCCAGGGCGGGCCGATGACCGAGGAGCAGGTCCGTGCCTTCGAGGCCCACCCGGGGGCCGCGGACGCCGTCGCCGTACGCCGCTGGGACGAGCAGGCGAAGGATCCTGACCTGTCGACGCCCGGCTTCGAGCACTTCCGGCCCCTGCTGGCCCGGCTGCTCCTCGCGAGCTGAGCGCTCACGAGCCCAGTGCGCTCGAGCCGAGTGCGCACGAGCCGAGTGCTCAGGAGCCGAGGCGGCGGCCGAGCGCGCTCGTCGCCGTCGAGCTCTGCATCGTGAACGCCACCGTCCCCGGCAGATACCGGTCCTGCGACCACTCCACCGGGTTGCCCGCCGGGTCGGTCGAGTGCCGCCGCTCCCGCAGCAGCGACTCCCCGGCCCGGCAGCCCAGCAGCTCCGCGTCGTCCGCGTCGGCCGGCACCAGGTCGATGGTGTGCCGCGCATCGGCGAACAGCACGCCGTGCAGCTCCAGTTGCTCCGAGTGCGAGACCGTGTCCAGCGGCATCCCGGCCACCAGCTCCCCGATCCGCTCCGGATACGTCGTCCGCTCCACCATCACCGGGCTGCCCGCGAGCGTCCGCAGCCTTCGCACCCGGTAGACCGGCGCGCCCTCCTCGACACGGAGCTTCTCGGCCTCCTCCGCGTCCGCCGGGACCCGTTCGACCGCCACGATCCGGCCACCCGGCTCCTCGCCGAGCGAGCGCGCCCAGCGCGTGAAGGAGCGCAGCTCGCCGAAGCTGTGCAGCCGCGGACCGCCGAGGACCACCCGGCGCGAGCCGCGCCGGGAGGTGATCAGGCCGTCGGTGCGCAGCGCGGCCAGCGCCTGCCGGACCGTGCCCCGGGACACGCCGTACCGGCGGGCCAGTTCGTCCTCCGCCGGCAGCTTCGCCCCGGAGCCGTACTCGCCCGCCGCGATGGCGGTCCGCAGATCGGCGGCGACCTTCAGATACAGCGGCGTCCGCGCCCGTTCCTCACTCACACGCCCACCCTGTCATGCGCCCCGCTCACCCGACCAGGGAGCTCAGCAGCTCGGGGTCGACCTCGGTCAACGAGTCCGCGAGCGTGACGCCTTCGGTCCCGGCGAAGGCCCCGAGCGGTTCCGTCGACGGCACCGCGAGGACGCGGCACCCGGCGGCGACGGCCGAGGCGACCCCCGTCGG
Source organism: Streptomyces sp. NPDC127129 (assembly GCF_042671585.1). Classification (NCBI taxonomy): domain Bacteria; kingdom Bacillati; phylum Actinomycetota; class Actinomycetes; order Kitasatosporales; family Streptomycetaceae; genus Streptomyces; species Streptomyces sp. NPDC127129. Next base: position 249,864 of record NZ_JBHXTV010000003.1, on the reverse strand, counting down.
GCTGTCCTCGACCGCCACGCACCGCTCCGGCTCGGCGCCGAGCGCCACGGCCGCCGCCAGATAGGGATCGGGCTCCGGCTTCGTCCGTACGGTGTCCTCGGCGCCGAACAGCGCGTCGAACCGGTGCCCGTCCAGGGTGCTCGCCACCTGGGCGACGACCGCCCGCGGCGAGGCGGAGACGAGCGCCGTCGGCACCCGGCTCGCACGGAGCGCGGCGAGCAGCCGCAGCGCGCCCGGGCGGGGCGCGGCGGCCACCGCGAGCCGGCCGGCGAAGTCCGCGCCCAGCTCGGCGGCGAGTTCGGCCGCCGGAGCGTCCAGGTACGCGTGGAGCAGCGCCGCCGTGTCCTCGACGGACCGTCCGGTCACCGCCGTCCGGCGCCCGCCGTCCAGGGCGCGGCCCCGGCGCGCGGCGGCGGCCTCGACGACGTCCAGCCAGACGCCCTCGGTGTCGACGAGGGTCCCGTCCATGTCGAAGAGGACCGCCTGCAGCCGCGTCACGCCGCACCGCCCGTCGGCGCGCCGGAGGCGAGGAGCACGGGCCGCTGCCGCGGGCGGACGGAGACGTCCGTGCCCGGGGTCAGCCCGGCCGCCGCGTGCGTGGAGACGTCCGCCTTGACGTCCGTACCGTCGGCGAGGGTGATCCGCAGCCGGGTCGTCGGGCCGTGGAACGAGGTGCCGGTGACACGGGCGGGGCCGCCCGCCGTCACCTCCAGGGCCTCGGGCCGCAGCAGCACCCGCACGTCACCCGTGCCGTCCGGTCCCTCGACGGGCAGCCGGGCGCCGAGCACCTCGACGTGGCCGTCGCCGGCGGCCCGGCCCGGTACTCGGTTCATCGTGCCGATGAACTCCGCGACGAAGTCCGTGGCGGGACGCTCGTACAACTCCGTCGGCGTGGCGCACTGTTCGAGCCGGCCGCCGTTCATCACGGCGACCCGGTCGGCCATCGAGAGCGCCTCCTCCTGGTCGTGCGTGACGAACACGGTGGTGATGCCGAGCTCCAGCTGGAGCCGGCGGATCTCCTCCCGCAGCGTCACCCGCACCCGGGCGTCGAGCGCCGACAGCGGCTCGTCGAGCAGCAGCAGCCGGGGGCGCAGCGCCAGCGCGCGGGCCAGCGCGACCCGCTGCTGCTGGCCGCCGGAGAGCTGGTGCGGAAAGCGGTCGCCGTAACCGGCGAGGCCCACCAGCTCCAGCAGCTCACCGGCGCGGGCACGCCGCTCGGCGGCCCGCACCTTGCGCATCCGCAGCCCGAAGGCCACGTTGTCGGCGGCCGTGAGGTGCGGGAAGAGGCTGTACGACTGGAACACCATCGCCGTGTCACGGCGGTTGGCGGGCACCGGCACGATGTCCTCGCCGTCGAGCAGCACCTGGCCCTCGTCGGGCCGCTCGAATCCGGCGAGCACGCGCAGCGCGGTCGTCTTGCCGCATCCGGACGGGCCCAGCAGGGCGAGGAGTTCGCCGGGGGCGACGTCGAGGTCGAGGCCGTCGAGCGCGACGGCGGAGCCGAAGGACCGGCGCAGGCCGCTCAGCCGGAGAGCCGCTCCGGTCCGGGTGGGGGTGTCGGTCACGGTCATCGGGAGGTCTTTCCTCGGGAGGCGTCGGTGGCTTCGGACGTACGGGAGGGGCGGGGTGAACGGCGGCGCCGGTTGCCCACGGTGGTCAGCGCGAGCAGCAGCACCCAGGTCAGCAGCAGGCTCAGCAGCGACACGGCCACCGAGAGCCGGGCGTCGGAGCCGGAGGCCTGCACGATCCACACCGCGAAGGGCTGGTAGCCGAGGAGCGAGGCGACCGTGAACTCGCCGAGCACCAGTGCCAGCGTCAGGAACGAGGCGTTCAGGAGCGCACCGCGCAGATTCGGCAGTACGGCCGAGACCAGCGCCCGCGGCCAGGACGCGCCGCAGTCCCGCGCGGCCTCCACCAGGGTGCGGACGTCGACGGAGCGCAGGCCCGCGTCGAGCGCGCGGTACACGAAGGGCAGCGCCATCACGGCGTACGCGAGGACCAGGACGAAGGGGAAGTCCGGGTTCTGCACGGCCACGAACGTCTGGTAGAGCGGCGTCGTGGAGAGCTTCTCCGGTCCCCAGCGCAGGACGGTCCCGAGCCCGGCGGTCAGCGCCACCGGCGGCACCACCAGCGGCAGCGTGCAGACGACCTCCAGGACCGGCCGCAGGCGGGGCGCCGAGAGCCGGGCGGCGACCGCCGCGGGGAGAGTGATCAGCAGGACGAGCGCGACGGTCGCCGCCGCGAGCGCCAGCGAGAGCAGCAGGCTGCCGGTGAAGCCGGGAGCGGTGAAGATCCGGGTGTACGAGGAGAGGGTGAGCCCCTGCCCGGGGATGTCCACGGTGAAGACGGCGGACGCGAGCAGCGGCACCAGGAAGTAGACCCCCGCGACCAGGAGGACGAAGGGACGTCCTAGGCGAGCCATCGGGTGCTCCTTCGCTGGAGGGGGAGGTGGACGGCCATCACGAGGGCCGCGACCACGACCATGTCGAGGCTCAGCGCGAGCGCCACGTTCTCCTGGCCGACCAGGACGTTGCCGGAGAGGGCGTCCGCGATCTGCAGGGTGACCAGCGGTACGGAACTGCCGACCATCGCCGCGGCCGTCGCGTACGCGGCGAACGCGCTGCCGAAGAGCAGCACGAACCCGCCGAGCAGGGACGGCAGGAGCACCGGGATGCCGACGTGGCGCCAGTACTGCCAGGCCGTCGCCCCGTTGTCGTGGGCGGCCTCGCGCCACTGGACGCGCAGTCCGTCGAGCGCGGGAGCCACGGTCAGCACCATCAGCGGCACCAGGAAGTACAGATAGGTCAGGGCGAGGCCCCAGAATCCGTACAGCGACCAGCCGTGGTCGGCGAGCCCGAGGCGCGTGGTGAGCACGCCCGCGTTGCCGAGGGTGGCGACGAACGCGAAGGCGAGCGGGACACCGCCGAAATTGGCGAGCACGCCCGACGCGGTGAGGACGGCCTCGCGGAGCGCCCGGCCGCGCGAGGAGACCACGGCCTGGGCGAGGAACAGCCCGAAGACCGTGCCCGCGGCGGCGGTGAGCGCGGAGAGCTCGACGCTGCCGATCAGCGCGGTGCGGTACGCGCCGTCCACGGACCGGGTCACGTTGTCGAGGCCGTACCCGCCGTCGGCGACGGTGAAGGCACCGTCGGCCATGGCGAGCGCGGGCAGGCCGAAGGCGAGCGCGACGACCAGGAAGAGCGGCAGCGCGGCCGTCCAGGCCGCCGGCCGCCCGCGGCGCCGCGCCCGGCGCACGGGGGCGCTCGGAGCGGGCGGGGCCACGGGCGGGGCGGCGGTCGTGGGGGAGTCGTCGGCCATGGGGGAACCGGCGGCCCCCGGCCCCGCCGGGGCCACCCGCGCGGAGTGCGCGCGGGTGGCCCCGGACGGGGAGGCGGAGGGATGCGGAGTCATCGAGGCGTCACCCGGAGACGGCCGCGGCCCAGCCCTGCGACAGGGTCTCCTTGGCCTTGGCGGTCTGCTGCTCGGTGGGGAACTTCGGGGTGCCCGCGACCTTCGGCAGCGCGGCGGCGGCCGTCTTGTCGATCGTGCCGTCGGCCTCCATGGCCGTCATCAGGACGGGCCGGGCGTAGCCCTTGAGCCACAGGTTCTGGCCCTCGGCGCTGTACAGGTACTCCTGCCACAGACGGGCGGCCGCCGGGTGCGGGGCGTCCTTGTTGATCGCCTGCGAGTAGAACTGGGCGTACACGCCGTCCGTGGGTACGGCGACCTTCCAGTCGACGCCCTTGGACGCGAACTGCTCGGCGTAGCCGGCGTTCAGGTAGTCCCAGTCGATGGAGATGGGCGTCTCGCCCTTCTCGACGGTGGCGGGGGTCGACTCGACGGGGTTGTAGTTCCCGTTCTTCTTCAGCTTGCCGAAGAAGTCGATGCCCGGCTGGATGTCGTCGAACGAGCCGCCGTTCGCCAGCGCCGCCGCGTAGACGCCGCCGAAGGCCGAACCGGACTTCGTCGGGTTGCCGTTGAGGGCGACCTTGCCCTTGTACTCGGGCTTGAGCAGGTCGGCGAAGGTCTGCGGGCAGACCTTGACCCGCTTGGCGTCGCAGCCGATGGAGACGTAGCCGCCGTAGTCGTTGAACCAGCGGCCCTGTGCGTCGCGCTGCGTCTCGGGGATCTTGTCGAAGGCGGCGACCTTGTACGGGGCGGTGAGGCCCTGCTCGCCGGCGGCCTGGGCGAAGGAGGCGCCGAGGTCGAGCACGTCGGGGGCGCGGTCCTGGCCCTTGCGGGACTTCACCGCGTTGATCTCGTCCTGGCTGGAGCCGTCGGGGTTCTCGACGTTCACCTTGATGCCGTACTTCGCGGTGAAGCCGTCGATGATGGCGCCGTAGTTCGCCCAGTCGCGGGGGATGGCGATCGCGTTGAGCGTGCCCTCCTTCTTCGCGGCGGCGACCAGGGCGTCCATGCCGCCGGCCTCGGTGGCGGAGGTGGCGGTGGCGAGGTTCTTCCCGTCGGCGCCGGCGGCGTCCTTCGTCGGGGCGGCGCCGCAGGCGGTGAGGGACAGGGCGGTCAGGCCGAGGGCGCCGAGCAGGACGGCGGCGCGGGCAGGGGAGGTCACGCGTACTCCATGGGGGAAGGGGAGCGGGGCCAAGATGTATGAACAACTGTTGTCCATACAACTCCTGCATTACGGAGGGTCGCGGTGACCCCTCGGTGAACGCGAGGAGAAGCCCGCCCTGCGATTCCCCGGCGGAACGGGGCGCTCGGCCCGGGGCCGTGGCGCGCCCTGGGCGCGAGGTGTTCCGGCCCCGCCGTCAGCGGCAGCGCGGCGTCGTCCACTCCAGGCGGGTCCTGACCCGGGGGTCCGCGATGTACTCGACGGCGGCCAGCGCGGTGTCGCGGGCCGTCCCCTCCGGGTCGCCGTCGGCGAGGAGGCGTGCCAGGACCTCCACGGCACGCGGATCCTGACGCATCGCCAGCCCACGGGCGGCCTCGGCCACCGCGTCCTCGTCGTCGTCGGCGAGCCGGGCGGCGAGCGCCTCCCGCAGGACCGGGGTGTCCTCGGGAACCTCCGCGAGCGCGAGCGTCGCCCAGTCCCGTACACCGTGGTCGTGGTCCCGGCTCAGCGCGATCAGCGTCGCCACCGCCTCGGGATGCCCGGCGGGCACCGGGCCCGTGAGCGCGCAGCCGAGCGCCCGCCGCACCTCGACGTCCGGGTGATCGGCGAGCGGGAGCAGCTCCGGCAGCGCCTCCGCGTCCCCGCACCGCCCGAGTGCGACGACGACGGAGAGCGCGGGCTCGCGGGCGGCGCCCGGCGCGGTGCCGGGGCCGCCGCCCGGCCCTGAACCGGCCACCGTCGCCGGCCACGCCCCCGCCTTCACCGCTGCGGTCTCCTCGGCCGTCCTCGCCTTCGCCGACCCCGTCTCCGTCTCCGCAGCCGTCCGTGCCTTCGCCGACTCCGTCTCCGCAGCCGTCTCCGCCGCGAGCCGGCGCAGCACCGGGACGGCCCGCGAGGTGAAGCGGTCGAGGCCGCCCAGGACGCGGGCGCCCAGTGCCCGTCGCAGCGGGCCCCCGCTCGCGCACCAGGCGGCGGCCACCTTGAAGGTCTCCTCGTCGTCGCGGTCGGCCAGCGCGCGGACCGCCTCCTGCCAGTCGTCCAGGCCGGGGTCCGCGCAGTTCAGGGCCCGGGTGGCGAGCTCCTCCGGCGACACGCGCACACCGAGCGCCCGCTCCAGGAGCGTGGCGATCGCGGCGTGGCCGGTCTGCTGCTCGTTGCCCCGGCTCGGCGCGCCGTCCGCCCGCAGCACGTCGACGACGACGGTCACCCCGCCGTCCTCGCGCACCCGCCGCACCACGGTCTCCTCGGGCCCCTCGGGCCCCGCGGGCCGGTCCGCTTCGAGAAGTCCGCGCCGCAGCTCCCCGGCGATGTCCACCCCGATCCAGCGGCGCGCCTCGCGCAGGGCGTCCTCGGCCGGCCCCGCGCCGTACTCCAGGAGCGCCCGCACGCTCGCGGTCGAACCGCGCCGTGCCGCCGCCACCAGCGGCGGGAGTCCGTCCGGCCCGGGCCGGCTCGGCGCGGCGCCGTGTCCGAGCAGGACCCGTACCGTCTCCGCGTGCCCGAGCCGCACCGCCCAGTCCAGGGCCGTGAATCCGTACGCCTCGGCCTGATCCGCCCGCGCACCGCCCGCCAGCAGGGCCCGCACCACGTCCGCGTGCCCGCCGCAGGCCGCACCGCACAGCGGAAGGTCCCCCGCCTCCTCGCCGCTGCCCCGCCCGGGATCCGCCCCGGCCGCGAGGAGCAGCCTTACGATCCCCGGTTCGTTCGCGACGGCCGCCCGGTAGAGCGCCGTCTCCCCCTCGTCGTCCGTCTCGGGGGAGACCCCGCTCCGCAGGACGCGCACCACGGCGTCGTCCCCCTCGTGCATTGCCTCGAACAGCGTGCTCATCCACCGACCTTCACCCGCGGGGCGCGGACGGCGCAAATGAGTAACAGCCCCCCGAACCACCCGTCGGGACTACGTGTCGCACTCCAGGACCGCCTCGCACACCCCGCATCGGGCGCGCACCCGCCGGCCCGTCGGCACCCGCAGCCGCTGCCGGCACACCGGGCACGGGAAGGAGACGCGGGCCGAGGCCCCGCTCCCCTCGAAGGCGTACGGAGCGTCCTGGGCCGCCCGTCCGTAGCGGCGGTCCTTCGCGTACCGGTGCCGGGCCGCCCATCCCGCCGCCGCCAGCGGGGGCCGCCGGGCGTCGCGCACCGCCTCCTCCCGCCCGCGGATCCACGCCTCGTAGGCGCGGGGGCTGGTGAACCACGGCGAGGGGTCCTCCCCGAACACCTCGGCCCGCTTGGCCAGCACGTACCCGAACTCCTCCGGCGTCAGGTACCCGAGCTTCTGGCTGGACATCCCGTCCTCCCGGAACGCGTCGAGCAGCAGCCAGCCTGCCCCCAGATAGGCGGTCACCACATCGGTGAGGATCTCGTTGTCCCTGGTGCCGGGAAAGCCCAGGTCGAGGCGGTGGAGCAGCACGTGCGTGATCTCATGGGCCAGCGCCGCCCCGATGTCCCTGCGGTGGCCCCGGAAACGGTCGTTCAGTTCCACGAAGTACTCGGGACCCGCAGCCAGTTCGACGCCCGCCGCGTGCTCCATCTCCCGGAAGCTCACGATCATCCGCGCCTCGGGCAGCCTCAGATGGTGCACGAGGGCCCCGGCCACGCGCTGGGCGCCGAGGTGGAGGTCCTCCTCGTCGGCGAAGGCCACGGCCTGGGCGGACACGCTCGCTCCGTACCGCCGCACCCCGTCCGCCGACAGTCGCCGGTACAGCGCGGTGATCGAGGCCCGGACCGTGGCGAGGTGCGGAAACCCGTGAACGACCCCGTCGACTTCGCTTCCGTTCGGCACGCCGCACCCCCTTCCCTCCACTGTACGAGGCCTCGCGGGAGTGCGGCGCTGGCCGAAAACGCGCCCTTGTGGCCCTCACGGGGCGCTGTCCATAATCCCGACCAAGCCTTGACGGGCACATGCCATCAAGGCCAACCCCCCATGAAAGGCAGACACTTGAAGAAGAACAGGTTCGTCCGCGCCCTTCAGAGAATCGCCGCCGCCGGCGCCGTCGTCCTCGCGGCCGTCAGCCTCCAGCCCTCCAGCGCCTTCGCCGCGCCCGCCCCGGTCGTCGGCGGAACCCGCGCCGCCCAGGGCGAGTTCCCCTGGATGGTCCGGCTCTCCATGGGCTGTGGCGGCTCGATGCTGACGTCGCAGATCGTCCTCACCGCCGCCCACTGTGTGAACGGCTCCGGCAACAACACCAGCATCACCGCCACCGCCGGAGTCGTGGACCTCCAGTCCAGCAGCGCCATCAAGGTCCGCTCGACCAAGGTCCTCCAGGCCCCCGGCTACAACGGCCAGGGCAAGGACTGGGCCCTGATCAAGCTGGCCTCGCCGATCACCTCGGTGCCCACCCTCAAGATCGCCGAGACCACCGCGTACAACAGCGGCACCTTCACCGTCGCCGGCTGGGGCGCCACCCGCGAGGGCGGCGCGCAGCAGCGGTACCTGCGCAAGGCCACGGTCCCGTTCGTCTCGGACACCGACTGCAAGGCCGCCTACGGCAGCTCCCTCGTCGCCGGCGAGGAGATCTGCGCCGGCTACAACCAGGGCGGCGTCGACACCTGCCAGGGTGACTCCGGCGGCCCGATGTTCCGCCGCGACAACGCCGGCGCCTGGATCCAGGTCGGCATCGTGAGCTGGGGCGAGGGCTGCGCCCGTCCGGGCCTCCCCGGCGTGTACACCGAGGTCTCGACCTTCGCCGCCCAGATCAAGTCCGCCGCGGCGACCCTCTAACACCACGTAGGACCGGTACGACCGGCAAAACCCCGAGCGTGTACGGGGGCGGGGCCGCCGCCCCCGTACACGCTCGCCCCTCAGCCCAGCCGCACGCTTCCCGCCCCGCCCTCCAGTTCGAGCACCCACACGTCGTTGGCGCCCTCCCGCAGCACGGGGCCCGGGACGAAGAGCGACTCCTGCGGGCCCGCGCTCCAGTACCGGCCGAGACAGAAGCCGTTCACCCAGACGAAGCCCCGCGTCCCGCCCGGCAGCGACAGCGCCGCGTCGCCCGGCCCGGACACCTCCACCACCGCCCGGTGGAGACCCGGCAGCTTCCCGTCGGCCACCGGACGGAACGGCACCTTCGCCACCGCCGCCGCCTCGAAGGCGTCGAGCCTCAGCCCCCGGGACCGCACCCCGTGCACGTACTGCCGCTCGTGCCGGACGCCGCCCGTGATCCCCTTCGGCTCCGCCTGCCGCGGCCCGTAGTTGACCCGCCCCAGCGACTCCACCCACAGCTCCACCACCGCCGGCCCCGCCACCGGCTCGGGCAGCACCGCGTCCTCCGACGTCAGCACGCCCGCCCGGACCCCGTCCACGTACACCACCGCACGGTCGCGCAGCCCGGACACGGACAGCGGGTACGGCCGCCGTGGCCCGGGAACCTCCAGGCGGTAGCGGACCAGACCCCGGTCCACACCCAGCTCCTCGAAGGTCCGCGGCACCGGCGCCCGGGACTCCTCGTCACCGAGGACCTCCAGGACCTCATCGAGGGGCGCCCACTCCGTCAGGGCGGCCTCCACCGGCCCGGCGATCCGCCGCGGCGGCGCCGGCACCTCGGGCAGCGGCCCCTCCGCGTACCGCGCGAGCACCTCACGGAACCGCCAGTACTTCTCCGTCGGCAGCCCCGCCTCGTCCACCGGCGCGTCGTAGTCGTACGAGGTCACCGTCGGCAGCAGCTCGCCCTCGTGCAGCTCACCGGCCCGGTTCGCACCCGCCCAGCCCGCGAAGTTCGTCCCCCCGTGCGCCATGTAGACGTTCACCGACGCCCCGCACTCCAGGATCTCCCGCAGCGCCGCCGCCGCGTCCGCCGCGTCCCGTACCGAGTGCTCCGTGCCCCAGTGGTCGAACCAGCCGCACCAGAACTCCATGCACATCAGCGGCCCCGACGGCTGGTGCCGCCGCAGCACCGCGAACGCCTCCCGCGCCCCCGAGCCGAAGTTCGCCGTCGCGAGCACCCCCGGAACCGAACCGCCCGTCAGCATGTGGTCCTCAGGCCCGTCCGAGGTGAAGAGCGGGACCTCCACCCCGCAGTCGAGCAGCAGATCCGCGACCTGGCGCAGATACCCCCGGTCCGAGCCGTAACTCCCGTACTCGTTCTCCACCTGGACCATGATCACCGGACCGCCGCGGCCGATCTGCCGCTCCACCACCTGCGGCAGCAGCCGGCGGAACCAGCGCTCCACATGCCCGAGGTACTCCGGGTCCTCCGACCGCACCCGCCGCCCCAGGCGCCCCGTCAGCCAGTGCGGCAGCCCACCGTTCTCCCACTCGGCGCAGATGTACGGCCCCGGCCGCACGATCGCCCACATCCCGGCCCGCGCCACCGCGTCCAGGAACCGGCCGAGCGCCCCCACGTCCCCGAAGCGGCCCGGCTCCGGCTCGTACAGATTCCACGGCACGTACGTCTCGACACCATTGAGCCCCATCGCCCGGAGCATCTCCAGGCGATGGCCCCACTGCTCCTCGTGCACCCGGAAGTAGTGCAGCGCCCCCGACAGCAGCCGCACCGGCCGGCCGTCCAGAAGAAAGTCCTCGTCACCCACAGCGAACGTGCTCATGACCTCACCCTCGCCCTCTGGCGGCGGACCGGTCCATGGACAAAGATCGTCGCTGTTTGGACGGAAGAAAGGCAGGTACGGCGGATGTACCACACCTGGATGCGCTACTTCACCCCCAGCCCGGTCCACCACCGCCTCGGCCTCGTCTGCCTCGGCGTCGGCCTCCAGCACGGCGCCCTGCCCACCGTCGGCCCCCGCACCCTCGACCACCACGTGGCCGTCCTCGTCAGCGCCGGCAGCGGCTGGTACCGGGGCCCCGACGGACGCCGCACCACCATCACCGCGCCCGCCCTGATCTGGCTCACCCCCGGCGTACCCCACCACTACTCCGCCGACCCCGGCACCGGCTGGGACGAGGCCTTCGTCGACTTCGCGGGACCCGCCACCGCCACCTACACCGAACTCGGCTACATCGAACCCGACCGGCCCGTCGTCCCCCTCGCCGACGCCGGCGCCGCACGCGCCGCCGTCGGCCGCATCGCCCGCGCCGCCCGCCGGGGCAACCCCCTCCTCGAGGTCGAGACCGGAGCCGCCGTCCACGAACTCCTGGTCGCCCTGCGCCGCGCCCGCGCCGACACCAACGCCGACGGCGACCCCGTCCTCACCGCCCTCGCCCGCGACGCCTTCCAGCCGCTGTCCGTCGCCGAGCACGCCGCCCGCCACGGCATGACCCAGGCCGAACTGCGGACCGCCGTCCGCCGCACCGCCGGCTGCAGCCCCAAGGACTATCTGCTCACCATCCGGCTCGGCCGCGCCAAGGAACTCCTCGCCGCCACCGAGCTGCCCGTCGCCGCCGTCGCCCGCCGCGTCGGCTACGACGACCCCGCCTACTTCTCCCGGCTCTTCACCCGCCGGGTCGGCACCGCCCCCGTCCGCTTCCGCGAACAGCAGGGCCGGAGCGTGCCCGGCGGCTGGAGCAACGAGATCCCGGATCCCGAACACCCGCCGACCCTCCGCTCCCGATCCGTCTAAGCTCGCTGCTCATGAGCGAGATCGACGAGTCCGTCACTGCGGAACTGACCCGGCTGCGCGAGAGCATCGACAACATCGACGCGGCGGTCGTCCACATGCTCGCCGAACGCTTCAAATGCACCCAGCAGGTCGGTGTCCTCAAGGCCGAGCACCAGCTGCCGCCCGCCGACCCGGCACGCGAGTCCCGCCAGATCGCCCGGCTGCGGGAGCTGGCCGAGAGCGCGAAACTGGACCCGGCGTTCGCGGAGAAGCTGCTGAACTTCATCATCGCGGAGGTCATCCGCCACCACGAGACGATCGCGGACGGAGCGCAACGATGAACCCGGTCACGGTCTTCACCCTCGGCGGGACGATCTCCGCGCGCGGCGGCGACGCGAGCCGGATGACGGGAGCCGAGGTCCTCGCCGGCCTCGGCGTCACCGACGCCGGCCTCTCCGTCGAACTGCGCGACTTCCGCCGGCTCCCCAGCTCCTCCCTCACCTCCGAGGACCTCGCCGCCCTCGCCACCGAGGTCCGCGACACCGTCGCCGCCGGCTCAGGCGTCGTCGTGGTCCAGGGCACCGACACCCTGGAGGAGACCGCCTTCCTCCTCGACCTCCTCTGCGAGACCGACCGGCCCGTCGTCGTCACCGGCGCCATGCGCCGCCCCGACCTGCCCGGCGCCGACGGCCCCGCCAACCTGGCCGCCGCGATCACCGTCGCCGCCGACCCCGGCTGCGCGGGCCTCGGCGTCCTCGTCGTCCTCGCCGACGAGATCCACGCCGCCCGCCTCGTCCGCAAGACCCACACCACCTCCGTCGCCACCTTCGCCTCCCCGGGCGCCGGGCCGCTCGGCGCCGTCGTCGAGGGCGAGCCGCGCGTCCTGCTCCGCCCCACCGGCACCAGCGCCATCCACCCGCTCCGCTTCGACCCGGGGGTACGCGTCGCCCTGGTCACCCTCTCCCTCGGCGACCGCGGCGAACTCCTCGACGCGGTCGACACCCGCTTCGACGGCCTCGTCGTCGCCGCCTTCGGCGCCGGCCACGTCCCGACCTGGCTCGTCGAACCCCTGGAACGGCTCGCGACCCGCATCCCCGTCGTCCTCGCCTCCCGCACCGGCGCCGGAGCCACCCTCAGCCGTACCTACCGCGGTCCCGGATCCGAGCACGACCTCCTGAAGCGCGGACTCGTCCCCGCGGGCCCGCTCGACCCCGCCAAGGCCCGCCTCCTGCTCCACGCGCTCCTCTCCACCGGCGCCAGGAGCCCGAGCGGATACGACCGACCCGGCATCACCGCCGCCTACGCCCACGTCACGGGTGCCGGCCTCGCCTGACGGCGCCGCGCGAAGCCGTCGGCGGAACCCCCGTGCCCCGCCCCGGCACCATCGGGCAGCATGGCCCCATGTCCGTACTGACGCGCGACGAAGCGCAGACCCGTGCCCAGCTCCTCGACGTCCAGCACTACACGGTCGACCTCGACCTCACCACAGGCGACGAGACCTTCGAATCCACCACGCTCATCCGGTTCACCGCCCGGACCGCGGGGGAGACGTTCGTCGAGCTGAAGCCCGTCACGCTCCACTCCCTCCAGCTCGACGGCGAGCCCCTCGACCCCGCCTCCCTCGACGAGAACCGGGTCCCGCTGCGCCTCACGGAGGGCGAGCACGAGCTGCGCGCCGTCACGACCATGCGGTACTCCCGTACCGGCGAGGGCATGCACCGCTTCAAGGACCCCACCGACGGCGAGTCGTACGTCTACACCCAGCTCTTCATGGAAGACGTCCAGCGCGTCTTCGCCGCCTTCGACCAGCCCGACCTCAAGGCCGTCTTCGAGGTGAGCGTCAAGGCACCCGAAGGCTGGACCGTCCTCGCCAACAGCATCACCGAGCAGCAGCCCGACGGCAGCTGGAAGGCAGCCGCCACCCCGCTGCTCTCCACGTACTTCGTCTGCGTCGCCGCCGGCCCCTGGCACTCCGTCCGCACCGAACACGCCGGACTGCCCTTCGCCATCCACTGCCGCCGCTCCCTCGCGCCCCACCTCGACGCCGACGCCGACGAGATCCTCGACATCACCAAGGCCTGCTTCGACCGCTTCCACGAGAAGTTCGAGGAGCCCTACCCCTTCGACTCCTACGACCAGGCCTTCGTCCCCGAGTTCAACGCGGGCGCCATGGAGAACCCCGGCCTCGTCACCTTCCGCGACGAGTTCGTCTACCGCTCCGCCGTCACCGTCACCGAGCGCCAGACCCGCGCCATGGTCATCGCCCACGAGATGGCCCACATGTGGTTCGGCGACCTCGTCACCCTGCGCTGGTGGGACGACATCTGGCTGAACGAGTCCTTCGCCGAGTACATGGGCTACCAGACCGTCAACGAGGCGTGCTCCGACCGCTTCCCCGACACCTGGATCGACTTCGGCATCGAGCGCAAGTCCTGGGGCTACGACGCCGACCAGCGCCCCTCCACCCACCCCGTCGCCCCCGACCCGGAAGCCGTCCCCGACACCGCCTCCGCGCTCCTCAACTTCGACGGCATCTCCTACGCCAAGGGCGCCTCCGCGCTGCGCCAGCTCGTCGCCTGGATGGGCGAGAAGGACTTCCTCGCCGGCATCAACACCCACTTCAAGCGCCACCGGTTCGGCAACGCCACCCTCGCCGACTTCATCGACAACCTCGCCTCCGCCACCGAACGCGACGTCCACGCCTGGGCCGAACGGTGGCTGCGGACCACCGGCGTCGACACCCTCACGCCCGAGCTCGGCGGCGACGAGACCCGCACCACGCTCACCGTCCGGCACGACGGCAGCAGGCCGCACCGCATCGCCGTCGGCGTCTACGACCGCGACCTCGTCGACGGCCGCCGCCTCGTCGCGCGCGAACGCCCGGAGACCGACGTCCCGCAGACCGCGCCCCTCGACCTCCCCGGACCGCGCCCCGCCCTCGTCGTCCTCAACGAAGGCGACCTCACCTACGCCAAGGTCCGCCTGGACGAGACCTCGCTCGAGACCGCCCTGCGCTCCATCTCCGCCATCCCCGACGCCCTGACCCGCGCCCTCGTCTGGAACACCCTGCGCGACATGGTCCGCGACGGCGAACTGGACCCCCGCGACTACCTCGCCACGGCCGAGGCCCACCTCCCCGAGGAGTCGGACCTGGCCGTCGTGCAGGGCGTCCTCGCCTTCGCCCGCACCCAGATCGCCGACCACTACCTCGCCCCCGAGGACCGCCCCGCCGCGCTCGCCCAGCTCACCTCCCTGGCCCGCACCCTCATCCGCCACACCGAGGACGGCGACGCCCCCGGACTGCGCCTCACCGCCGTCCGTACGTTCATCAGCAGCGCCACGCAGCCCGACACCCTCGCCGGCTGGCTCGCCGACGGGACCGTCCCCGGCGGACCGGAGCTCGACCCGGAGCTGCGCTGGCGCATCCTCGCCCGGCTCTCGGCCCTGGGCGCGGTCGACGGCGCCGTGATCGACCGTGAGCTGGAGCGGGACCCGAGCGCCACCGGCCAGGAGGGCGCGGCCCGCTGCCGGGCCGCCCTGCCCACGCCCGAGGCGAAGGCGGCCGCCTGGTCCGCCCTCTTCGACTCGGACGACCTGTCCAACTACCTGTTCACGGCGACGTCCCAGGGCTTCTGGCAGCCCGAACAGGCCGATCTGGTACGGGAGTACGTGACGCGCTTCTACCCGGCCGCCATCGCGCTCGGCGCCCGCAGGGGCGCCGCGATGGCCGCCGCGGCCGGCCGCTACGCGTTCCCCGCGTTCGCGATCGACCAGGAGTCCCTCGCGCTCGGCGAGTCCCACCTCGCCGACCCGGAGCTGACCCCGGCCCTCCACCGCAAGCTCGTCGACCAACTCGCCGACCTGCGACGGGCCTTGACGGTCCGCACCGCCTGACGGACCGCGGGCCCGGGGCTCACCGCCCACCGACCGCGGGCGAACGGCCACCCGGGGGACGGCGTCCTGTCAAGGACCCGTCCCCCGTTCGGGTTGCTCCCGAGACATCGTCGGACATACCCCCAGAACCCCCGGCAGGCTCGTGCCCATGCGTGCCGACCCCGCCCCACCCCTCGCCGCGACGGACACCGACGCCCTGCGCCCCCTCCTGGACACCGTCCTCGACGCACTCCGCGCGGGCGCGACCGCGCGCGGCGGACCGATCCCCTCCGGCGGCCCGGACGAGGTCACCGCCCGCGTCCGGGAGGCACTGGGAGACCCGCTCCCCACCCACGGCACCGACCCCACCGAGACCCTCCGCACCCTCACCCGCGTGCTCGCCGAAGGTGCCGCGGACCCCGCCCATCCCCTCTGCGCCGCCCACCTCCACACGCCGCCCCTCGGCCTCGCCGCCGCCGCCGACCTCGCCGCGTCCGTGCTCAACCCGTCCATGGACTCCTGGGACCAGGCCCCCGCCGCCTCCGCCCTCGAAGCCCTGGTCACCGAAGCCCTGTCCACGGCCGTCTACCCCCCGGGCCCCGACGCCACCGGACCCGACCGCACCGGACCCCACCGCACCGGACCCGAGCGCACCGGATCCGACCGCACCGGATCCGACCGCACCGGATCCGGCGGCGTCCCCGCCGCGTCCCGCCCGCCCCGCCCCGACGCCCTCGTCACCACCGGCGGCACCGAGTCCAACCAGCTCGCGCTCCTCCTCGCCCGCGAACGCCACGGCCCGGGCCACAGCGTCCAGACCGTCGTCGGCGCCAACGCCCACCACTCCTTCCACCGCGCCGCCTGGCTCCTCGGCCTCCCCGAACCGGTGACCGTGCCCACCCCCAACGGCACCCTCGACCCCGTCGCCCTCGACGAGGCGCTCACCGACCTCCACGGCCCCCTCCTCGTCGCCGCGACCGCCGGCACCACCGACACCGGCCGCATCGACCCCCTCCCGCAGATCGCCGACCTCTGCGACGCCCACGGCGCCGAACTCCACGTCGACGCCGCCTACGGCGGCCCCCTGCTCTTCAGCGACACCCGCCACCCGCTCCTGGCCGGCCTCGACCGTGCCCGCACCGTCACCCTCGACCTGCACAAACTGGGCTGGCAGCCGGCCGCCGCCGGACTCCTCGCAGTACGGGACGGGCGCGACCTCGCGGCCCTCTCCCACACCGCCGACTACCTCAACGCGGCCGACGACACCGAGGCAGGCCTCCCCGACCTCCTCGGACGCTCCCTGCGCACGACCCGCCGCCCCGACATCCTCAAGATCGCCGTCACCCTGCGCGCCCTCGGCCGCGACGGCATGGGCGCCCTCGTCGACCGGGTCTGCGACCTCGCCCAGCAGCTCGCCGACCTCGTGGAGAAGACCCCGGACCTGGAGCTGTACGAGCGCCCGGCCCTGACCACCGTGCTGTTCCGGCCCGCCGGCGCCGACGACACCACCGTCGCCGCGATCCGCCGCACCCTCCTCACCGAGGGACGGGCCGTCCTGGGCCGCGCCCACGCGGACGGCCGGCTCTGGCTCAAGGCCACCCTGCTCAACCCCCACGCCACCCCCGGCGACCTCCAAGACATCCTGGACCTCGTGGAAGGCAGCACCGACCGATGACCGGCAGCACCCCCCAGCGCGACCTCGACCACCCCCATGACCTGGTGGGCATCGGTATCGGCCCCTTCAACCTCTCCCTCGCCGCGCTCGCCCACGGCGTCCCCGGCGGCCTCGCCACCGCGTTCTTCGACCAGAACCCCGCCTTCCACTGGCACCCCGGCCTCCTCATCGAGGGCGCCACCCTCCAGGTCCCCTTCCTCGCCGACCTGGTCACCCTCGCCGACCCCGCCAGCCCCTGGTCGTTCCTCAACTACCTGCGCTCCCGCGACCGGCTCTTCCCCTTCTACTTCGCCGAGAGGTTCCACATCCAGCGCGCCGAGTACGACGCCTACTGCCGCTGGGTCAGCGCCCAGCTCCCCGGGCTGCACTTCGGCCACCAGGTCGACGCCGTCCGCTGGAACCCCGAACGCGCCCTGTTCGAGGTGGACTTCACCCAGCTCGACAAGGACGGCGAGGCCGAGGCCCTCGGCCGCGCCTACAGCCGCAACGTCGTCCTCGGCGTCGGCACCGAACCGTACGTACCCGAACCCCTGAAGCCGCTGGCCGACGCCCCGAACGTCCCCGTCCTCCACTCCGCCGACTACCTCCAGCACCGCGAACGGCTCCTCGCCGCCGAGCACGTCACGGTCATCGGGTCGGGCCAGTCCGGCGCCGAGATCTTCCTCGACCTGCTGCGCGCCAGACCCGCAGGCGCCGAGAAGATCCACTGGCTGGCCCGGACCGAGGCCTTCGCACCCATGGAGTACTCCAAGCTCGGCCTGGAACACTTCACCCCCGACTACACCCGCTACTTCCACGCACTGCCCGAGCAGACGCGCAACGAACTCGTGCCCCGCCAGTGGCAGCTGCACAAGGGCATCGACACCGACACCATCGCCGCCATCCACGACGAGCTCTACCGGCGCACGCTCCACGGCGGCTGGCCCGACGCCGTCCTCACCCCCGGCGTGCGCGTCCGCACCGCCGGCCGCGTCGCCACCACCAAGGTCGAACTCCATCTGGAACACCTGCAGCAGTCGACCCGCTCCCGCCTCACCACCGACGCCGTCGTCCTCGCCACCGGCTACCGCGAACGCCCCGTCGACCGGATGCTCGCCGGACTCGACCCCTACCTGCGCCACGACTCCGCCGGCCGGGCCAGGATCGATGACGCCTTCCGGCTCGACCTCGACGCATCCGTCACCGGCTCCGTCTACGTACAGAACGCCGAGAAGCACACCCACGGCGTCGGCGCCCCCGACCTCGGACTCGCCGCCTGGCGCAGCGCCACCATCCTCAACTCGCTCACCGGCAAGGAGCCGTACCCGCTGCCGCGCCGAACCGCCTTCACCAGCTTCGGCCTGGAACGGCGAGAGGCGCCACGCGTCCCGGCCCAGGGCCAGGCGCTGACGCCTCTCACGCAGAGCTGAACCGCCCTAGAAGACGGGGACACCGTCCCGGGTCAGCTTCCAGTCCACCGACGCGAACTGGCCCGGGTCGACCGACCCCTTCGCCTTCACCCACTGGATGATCGTGTTGCGGATCTCGTCCGAATTGGCCCACAGCTGCTGAGCCTTGGCGACGTGCGGGAACGCGCCGCCACCGCTGGCCCGGTAGTTGTTCACGGCGAGGACGAACTGCGCGGCCGGGTCGATCGGCTTCCCGCCGAAGGACAGGTTCACGATCCGCGAACCCGCCGGCCTGGCGATGTCGATCTCGTACGTCACGCCGTACACCGCGTCGTAGTTGTAGTCCGGCGTACCGTCCGCGTTCGTCAGCTTCGCCGTGTCCACGGGCGCACCCGCCGGGGTCTGCACGTAGTACCGCGCCGAGAACTCCAGGTAGTCCTTGACCTGCGCACCCGTGAGCAGACGCGCCTCCAGCGTGTTCTCGAAGACATAGAGCCCGGCCGCGTCACGAATGGTGACCTGACCGGCCGGGATCGCCGCCGTACGGGAGAAGCAGGACGCCTGCGACAGCACCGGCAGAGCCGCGTACGCGCCGCCCGCCAGCGCCTCCTTCACCGTCTCCGCCTGCACGTGGTTGATCAGATCGATGATCGGCTCGTCCTTCCACGGCGCGTCGGCCGTGGCCATCGTCGCACTGGAGGTGCCGATGATCTGGTTGACGTACGCCACGACCTTCTTGTGCTCGTCGGCGAGCAGCCCGACGATCTCCGGGTCCTCCTCCACGGTGTTGGAGTTCAGCACCTGCGCGCCGACCTTCTCGACGACCCAGCGGCCCTTCTCCCACACCAGGTCGAAGTCGAAGAGGGTGAGGCGCTGACCCCACTTGAGGGGCTCGGACAGCACGACGTCCTTGCCGGTCTCCTTGTTCTTCACCCGGTACTCGGGGATCTCGGTGTGCGCGTGACCCACGAGGATCGCGTCGATGCCGGGGACCTGCTCGGCGACGAGACCGGCCGCGTTCTCCACATGGGGGAGCTGGTCACCGTACGAGGACGTACCGCTGGAACCGCTGTGCGCCGACACGACCACCACGTCCGCGCCCATCGAACGCAGCTTCGGCACCCACTTCGCCGCCTGCTCCTCCAGACCCGGGAAGACCATCTTGCCGCTGACGTTCGCCTTGTCCCAGATCGCGATGCCCGGGTTGGTCAGACCGAGGACCGCGACCCTCACGTCCCGGCCGTGCGGCGTGCGCAGCCGGTGCATGCTGTACGGCGGGAACGCCGGCCGCAGCGTCTTCGCGTCCAGCGCGTTGGCGCCGAGCAGCGGGAAGTCGCACTGCTCCTCGAACTTCCGCAGCACCGGTATGCCGTAGTTGAACTCGTGATTGCCGAGCGCGGCCGCGTCGTACCCGATCGCGTTCATCGCCTGCGCCATCGGGTGCACGGGACCGCGGCGGGCGGTGATCGGGTCGACCTTGGCGTAGTAGTACGACAGCTGGGTGCCCTGGATCGTGTCGCCGGCGTCGATGAGGAGCGTGTTGCACCGCCCCTTCTCCTCGCGCACCTGGTCGACCAGGGTGGAGATCTTCGCGAGGCCCACGTCGTTGTGCGCCTTGTCGTCGAACTCCTTGTCGGTGAAGTAGTCCCAGTTGAAGACGTTGCCGTGCAGATCGGTGGTGCCCATCACGGTGAAGGAGTACCGCTTGGCCGGCTTGGGACGCGGTCCGTGGGCCTGGGCCGGGGCGGCGGCGACCCCCGTGGTGAGGGCGGCTCCGGCTCCGACGGCGACGGAGCTCTCCAGGAACGTCCGGCGGTTCAGCGGCATGTGTTCTCCTTGGTCCGGTGGTGCACAACGCGCGTAGATTCTGGCCCAACCCGTCCCCCGCGCGACAGAGTTTTCGGGTCACGGAGTGGGAAAGTGTTCGGGATCGCAGCCGTCACCCGTACGAGGGAGCCCGACGTGACGACCCCCCAACCGAGCCCGCACCCCACCCCGGAGGCACCGCAGGTCGCCGTCCGCGGCGAGGCCCGACTCGACGTCGATCCGGAAATCGCCCGCATCGCGGTGACGGTCAGCGCCCGCGGCACCGACCGCGCGGCCACCCTCTCCGACCTCACCCGGCGCAACACCCTCGCCCTCGACCTCGTGAAGTCCTACGGCGACGCCGTCGAGAAACTGGAGACCGGCGCCTTCTCCATCACCCCCGAACCGGGCCGGCACGGCCGCGGCGAACGCATCCGCGCCTATCAGGGACGCGTCCATCTCACCGTGGAGCTCACCGACTTCACCGCCCTGGGCGAACTCACCACCCGCCTTGCCGACCTCGAACTGACCCGCGTCGACGGCCCCTGGTGGGCGCTGCGCCCCGACTCCCCGTCCTACGCCGAAGCCCGCCGAACGGCGGTGGGAGAGGCAGTCCAGCGCGCCCGCGCCTACGCCGAAGCCCTCGGAACCTCCCTCGCCGCCCTCCTGGAGCTCTCGGACACAGGCCTCGTCCCACCCCCGGCCGCCGGAGGCGGCCTGCGCATGGCCTTCGCCGCCGACGCCTCCGACACCCCTCCACCGCTCGACCTGGAACCCCAACTCCAGACAGTCACGGCAGAGGTGACGGCCCGCTTCACGATGACCCCTCCGGCCCTCTAGAACCACCCCCGAAACGCTCATCGGAGCACCCGCCCGCACAGATTCAAGACTTGTCAATAACCTTTCACGCAAAGGTTGTTGAACAGACATGCCCGGCCCCTCAACTACCCGCCGGTAAGCCCTAGGGTCAAACCATGCGCCGAGCGAAAATCGTTTGCACCCTGGGGCCCGCCACCGACTCGTACGAGCAGATCAAGGCACTCGTCGAGGCCGGAATGGACGTCGCCCGCTTCAACCTCAGCCACGGCAGCTACGCCGAACACGAGGAGCGCTACCAGCGCGTACGGAAAGCCTCCGACGAAACCGGCCGCAGCATCGGAGTCCTCGCCGACCTTCAAGGCCCGAAGATTCGCCTCGGCCGATTCCGCGAAGGTCCCGTACTCCTTGAACGCGGCGACGACTTCACCATCACCGTCGAACCCATGGAAGGCGACCGCCACATCTGCGGCACCACCTACGACGGCCTCGCCGCCGACGTCACCACCGGCGAGCGCATCCTCGTCGACGACGGCCGCGTCACCCTCGAAGTCACCTCCGTCGACGGACCCCGCGTCCACACCCGCGTCGTCGAAGGCGGCATGGTCTCCGACAACAAGGGCCTCAACCTGCCCGGCGTCGCCGTCTCCGTCCCCGCCCTCTCCGAAAAGGACATCGACGACCTCCGCTGGGCCCTGCGCACCGGAGCGGACATCATCGCCCTCTCCTTCGTCCGCAGCGGCCGCGACATCGAAGACGTCCACCGCATCATGGACGAAGAGGGACGCCGCCTCCCCGTCATCGCCAAGATCGAAAAGCCCCAGGCCGTCGAGAACATCGACGACATCGTCGCCGCCTTCGACGGCATCATGGTCGCCCGCGGCGACCTGGGCGTCGAGATGCCCCTCGAACAGGTCCCCATCGTCCAGAAGCGCGCCATCAAGCTCGCCAAGCGCAACGCCAAGCCCGTCATCGTCGCCACCCAGATGCTCGACTCCATGATCGACAACTCCCGGCCGACCCGCGCCGAGGCCAGCGACGTGGCCAACGCCGTCATCGACGGCACCGACGCCGTCATGCTCTCCGGCGAGACCAGCGTCGGCAAATACCCCGTCGAAACCGTCCGCACCATGGGCCGGATCGTCGAAGCCGCCGAAGAAGACGTACTCGCCAAGGGCCTGCCACCCCTGACCGAGCGCAACAAGCCCCGCACCCAGGGCGGAGCCGTCGCCCGCGCCGCCGCAGAAATGGGCGACTTCCTCGGCGCCAAATTCCTCGTCGCCTTCACCCAGTCCGGCGACACCGTCAAGCGCCTCTCCCGCTACCGCTCACCCATCCCCCTGCTCGCCTTCACACCCGACCCCGCCACCCGCTCCCAGCTCAACCTCACCTGGGGCGTCGAAACCTTCCTCGGCCCCCACGTCGACTCCACCGACGCCATGGTCGCCCAGGTCGACGAAGAGCTCCTGCGCATCGGCCGCTGCCGAAAGGGCGACATCGTCGTCATCACCGCCGGCTCCCCGCCCGGCGTCCCCGGCTCCACCAACCTCGTCCGTGTCCACCACATCGGCGAGGACGACAGCCCGAAGGAGTGACCACGGCGGCCCCGTCGCACCCCGACACCCCCGTCCGAGCGCGAAAGTGACGCCATGTCACACCACCTCAGCGGCCCCCACCTGCGCTCCCCGATGGACGACGCCCGCCTGGACCTCACCGACCTCTTCGCCTTCACCGTTCCCGGCGGGCGCACCGTTCTCATCATGAACGTCAACCCGATCGCACCCACCGGGGGCACCGCGTTCCACCCCGACGCCGTCTACCGCATCAACATCGACACCGACGGCGACAACCAGGCCGACATCGCCTTCAGCTTCACCTTCTCCGACCCCGCGGACGACGGCGAGCAGACCCTCGCCCTCCACCGCGCCACCGGCGTCGAGGCCCGAGCCCACGAGGCCGCCGGCACGCCCCTCTTCACCGACGTCCCCGTCTCCTTCGGCCGCGAGCTGTCCGTGACCGAGGCCGACGGCTACAAGGTCTCCGCCGGACTGCGCAGCGACCCCTTCTTCGCCGACCTCGACGGCATCGTCGCCGACTTCACCTGGACCGGCACCGACTGGGGCGCCGACAAGAACGTCTTCGGCATCGCCCTCGAAATGCCCGACGCGGCACTCGGCGACAACCCCCGGATCGGAGTCTGGGCCCGCGTCAGCCTCCACGTCGACGGCGAACTCAAGTCCGTCGACCGCGGAGCCCACCCCTCCCTCACCGCCTACCTGAACGCGGAGGAGGTCAAGGACGCCTACAACGCGGGAGAACCGGCCGACGACTGGGCGACCTACCTCGAACCCTGGAAGGCGGCCCTCGCCCACACCGGCGGCTACACCCCCGAAGCCGCGGAGAAGGCGCTCCGCACGGTCCTCCCCGACGTCCTGCGCTACGACCGCGCCAAGCCCGCCGCCTACCCCAACGGACGCACGCTCACGGACGACGTCACCTCGGCCCGGCTGGCGATGGTCTCGAACGGCAGGGTCACCTCGGACCACATCGGCCCCCACAAGGACCTGCTCCCGCACTTCCCGTACCTGGGGACACCTCACTGATCAGTGCTTGGCACCGATGTGCAGGTCCATGAGGGCGACGGACGCTCTGCGCGCGACGGAGATGTTGTAAGGGTCGACGCCACGGGCGGTGGTGGTCCATTCGACTCCCACTGCGCTGAGGGTGTCGCCGAGCAGCTTTCGGATGTCGTCCGACTTGTTGGTGAAGAAGTACCGGGGGTACTCGTACCGCTTGCGCTCGCCACCCACGAGCCGGGTGGTCCAGTTGGTGATCCGGCACCCGTCGGAGTGAATGAGCCCACGGATGAACGCCCAAGGGTGCACGTCGACGATCTCCTGCTGCCAGGGCTCGAGCGAGATGTGCCGCTGGTGCTTCCTCCCAGGCCCGTGCTGCGGGAAGAGGCACCAGAGGTGTTGAGAGTAGATTTTCACCTCCTGGCATCCCTTCCGCTGCACCTTGGACGCGGAGTTCCCCGGGAGTACGGACTGCATGGCTTCCGTGCACGCGTCGATGAGGCCCGGCCAGGAATCCGCGCAGGTGATGGAGAGGCTGGGTACCCGCATGGCCCGGTTCTGGATGATGTGTCCGTCGCCGAGGTAGAGACCTAAGAGGTAGGCGTACGCGACTTCGTCCAACTCGCGACCATCGCAACGCGGGCACTTCGGGCTGCGCCTGCCCGGGCACTCGCCGCGCTTCGCGCGATCCACGTGCTTCCAGTAGCTGATCGTCCCTGTGGGGACGTTGAGCCTGCGGGCCACGTCCGCATTCTTTGCGCCGCCTCGAAGGAGCGTGAGCGCCCGTTGTCGCACCTCTGTGCCGTGGAAGTTCATGCGACTACCCTGCGCAATGATCCCTGGCTGTGCGTAGCGAAAAGCGGACATTCACGCGAAGGTGAACATCCGCTTCATGGCCGGTGCCGGGTGCGGGACTCGAACCCGCAAGCCCTCACGGGCAGATGTGTTTGAGACATCCGTGTATGCCATTCCACCAACCCGGCAGGGTTGCCAGTCGGAGTGTACCCGGTCACCGGTGGCGCCAGCAGCTAGGTAGGCTTCTTCATGCAGCACCACGCCCCGAACGAGGAGCCCCCGTGACCGCCCCCGAGTCGCCCCAGCCCGACGACGCCGACGCGTCGCACGTCCCGCCGCTGACGACCCGCGTCGTCATCGCCGAGGACGAGGCCCTCATCCGCCTCGACCTCAAAGAGATGCTCGAGGAAGAGGGCTACTCGGTCGTCGGCGAGGCCGGCGACGGCGCCCGGGCCGTCGAGCTCGCCCGGGAGCACCGGCCCGACCTCGTCATCCTGGACGTGAAGATGCCCGTTCTCGACGGCATCTCCGCCGCCGAGAAGATCGCCGGGGAGTCCATCGCCCCCGTCCTGATGCTCACCGCCTTCTCGCAGCGCGACCTCGTGGAGCGGGCGCGGGACGCCGGTGCGATGGCGTACCTGGTGAAGCCGTTCAGCAAGAGCGACGTGGTGCCGGCGATCGAGATGGCCGTGTCCCGGTTCGCGGAGCTGCGGGCGCTGGAGAAGGAGGTCGCCGACCTCTCCCAGCGGCTGGAGACGCGCAAGCTGGTGGACCGGGCGAAGAGCATCCTGCAGACGCAGTACGGGCTCACGGAGCCCGCGGCGTTCCGCTGGATCCAGAAGACGTCGATGGACCGGCGCATGTCGATGCAGCAGGTCGCCGAGGCGGTCATCGAGGACTCCGAGGAGAAGAAGGCGGCCAAGGGCCAGTAGGTACGTCGGACGTACGAGAAGGAGGCCCGCCCCACAACGCTGTGGGGCGGGCCTCCTCGTTCTCGGTGCCGGTGGCTCAGTCCTCGCCGAGGTACGCCTTGCGCACGGACTCGTCGTGGAGCAGGTCGCGGCCGGTGCCGGACAGGACGACCTTGCCGATCTCCATGACGTGGCCGTGGTCGGCCAGGGCGAGAGCGGCCTGGGCGTTCTGCTCGACGAGCAGGATGGTGGTGCCCTGGGCCTTGAGCTCGGCGATGGTCGCCATGATCTTCTGCATCATGATCGGGGAGAGGCCCATGGAGGGCTCGTCGAGCATGAGCAGCTTGGGCTGGGACATGAGGGCACGGCCCATGGCGAGCATCTGCTGCTCGCCGCCGGAGAGGGTGCCCGCGGCCTGCTTGCGCCGCTCCCCGAGGATCGGGAAGAGGTCGTAGGCGCGCTGGACGTCCTTGGCGATGCCCGCGGTGTCCTTGCGGAGGAAGGCGCCGAGGAGGAGGTTCTCCTCGATCGTCATCCGGGGGAAGATGTGCCGTCCTTCGGGGGAGTGGGCCAGTCCGAGGGAGACGATCTTGTGTGCGGGCGTCTTCCGGAGGGACTTGCCCTCGAACTTGATCTGGCCGCCGACGGGCTTGAGCAGTCCGGAGAGGGTGCGCAGGGTGGTCGTCTTGCCGGCGCCGTTGGTGCCGATCAGGGTGACGACCTCGCCGGCCTCGACGGAGAACGAGATGCCCTTGACGGCCTCGATCTTGCCGTAGGCGACGCGCAGGTCCTCGACTTCGAGCAGTGCGGTCATGCGTCGTTCTCCTTGCCCGAACCGGTGGCCTTCGGGGTGTCCTCGGCCGCGGTCTCTGTGCTGTCCGTGGCGTCGCCGGCGGCCTCGGCGGCCTCGTCGGCGGTCTCGGCGTCGGCGGGCTCGGCGTCGGTGCCGGAGGGCTCGGGGTCGGCGTCCGTGTCGGTCGCCTCGGCGGCGGCCTCCTCCGCGGCGGCTTCCGCCGCCTCGACCTCGGCCACCTCTTCCTCGCCGGGGGCGCCTTCGAAGGGCTCGCCGAGGTAGGCGGCGATGACCCGCTCGTCGCTCTGGACGGTCTGGCTGTCGCCCTCCAGCAGCTTCTCGCCCTGGACGAGTACGGCGACCCGGTCGCAGAGGTTGAAGATGAAGCGCATGTCGTGCTCGATGACGAGTACGGCGACGCCCATGTCCCGGATGGCGAAGATGAGTTCTTCGGCGGCCCGGGTCTCCTGCGGGTTCATGCCGGCCGTGGGCTCGTCCAGGAGGATGAGGCCGGGGTCGCTGGCGAGTGCGCGGGCGATCTCGAGCTTGCGCTGCTCACCGTAGGGGAGGTTCTTCGCGAGGTGGTCGGCCTTGTGCTTGAGGCCGATGAACTCCAGGAGTTCGAGGGCTCGCGTCTCGGCCTCGTTCTCGGCCTTCTTGAAGCCGGGAAGGCGCAGCAGGGCGGACCAGAGGCCCTGCTTCATCCGGGTGTGGCGGCCGACCAGGACGTTCTCCAGGACGGTCATGTTGCTGAAGAGCCGGATGTTCTGGAAGGTGCGGGCGATGCCTGCGTCGGTGACCTTGAAGGACTTCGGCGGCAGGACGTTGCCCTTGTAGCGGACTTCGCCTTCGGTGGGGATGTAGAGGCCGGTGAGGCAGTTGAAGAACGTGGTCTTGCCGGCACCGTTGGGGCCGATGAGGCCGACGATCTCTCCGCTGTTGACGGTGAGGTTCACGTCGCGGACGGCGGTGAGGCCGCCGAAGCGCATCGTGACTCCGCGGGCGTCGAGGACGGGCTCGCGGTCCGGGACGGCCGGGGCGGCGTCCTGCGTCGTGGTGGTGGTCGTCATGGTTCAGGCACCTGCCTTGGCGAGCGTGGCGGGCGCTTCGGCGTTCTCGTGGAACTCGAGCTGGTTGCGCCGGTTGGCGATGATGCCCTCGGGGCGGAACCGCATGAGCAGGATCAGCGCGAGTCCGAAGGCGAGCAGCTGGTAGTCGCCCATGAACTGAAGCTTGTTCGGGATGAGGAAGAGCAGTGCCGCGCCGACGAGGGGACCGCTCATGGTGCCCATGCCGCCGAGGACGACGGCGGCGAGGAGGAAGGCGGAGTTGGGCGGGATGGGGCCGGCGAAGAGGTACTGCTCCGGGGTCACGGTGTAGGTGACGTGGGCCTGGACGGTGCCGGCGACACCGGCGAGCGAGGCGCCGAGGGCGAAGGCGATGAGCTTGACGCGGAAGCCGTTGATGCCCATGGCGAGCGCGGCGGTCTCGTCCTCGCGGATGGCGACCCAGGCGCGGCCGATGCGGGAGTTGCCGCTCCGTCGGAAGACGAGGACGACGACTGCCATGATCAGCAGCATCAGGAAGAAGTAGTTGGCGAAGCGTCCGATGGTGAATCCGGCGATGGAGTGCTCCATGCCGAAGTCGAAGCCGAAGATGTTGAGGTTCGGGATGGACGCGATGCCGTTGGAGCCGTTGGTGATGTCGGGACCGGAGGTGCCGTCCGTGTTCATCATCGTGATGCGGAAGATCTCACCGAAGCCGAGCGTCACGATGGCGAGGTAGTCGCCGCGCAGTCGCAGGGTCGGGGCGCCGATGAGGACGCCGAAGATCAGGGAGGCTCCGGCGCCGACGAGCACGGCGGCCCAGAAGGGGAGGTGGATGCCGAGCGGGGAGGTCGGCGCGCCGGAGACCAGGGCGGCGGCGTAGGCGCCGACGCCGAGGAAGGCGACGTAACCGAGGTCGAGCAGGCCGGCGAGGCCGACGACGATGTTCAGGCCGAGGGCCACCGTCGCGAAGATCAGGATGTACACGCCGATGGTGGCGTACTGGTCGTCGGTCTGGGTGAAGGGGAACAGGGCCGCGGCGGTGAACGCACCGGCGATGGTGAGGTTCTGGTGCTTCGACGTCAGCTGGGTGGCCTGCTGGATGAGGCCGGACTTGGTGAGCGCGGCGAAGCCGAGGCCGGCCGTGATCAGGAAGCCGATGAAGGCCTCGTCGTACTCGGTGCCGATGCCGTAGGTGAAGACGCCCAGGCCGGCGGCGAGGATGCCGGTGATGATGAGGATCTCGACCGCGGAGGGCAGCGGGCGCACCGGGCGGGCCTGGCCCGCGGCGAAGGAGGCCTTGAAGGTCTGCAGGCCGTTGCCGAGCCGGTGGCGGAACTGGGACCAGCCGTCGTCCTCGGGGTCCACGGCGTGGAGTTCGGGACGCTCGAAGGGCAGGGCCAGCGCGCCGATCAGGGCGAGCAGGGTGGCGAGGCCGACGACGGCGCCGCCGGGCTCCAGGTTGATCGGGCCGCCGAGCTGGACGCTGATCGAGATGATCGTGTACCAGGCGGTGGCGAAGGCGGCGAGCGCGGAGAACTTGATCGCCGCGTCGGCGCCGGCCGGGGTGAGCCAGTGGGTGCCCTTGACGCCGTACGAGGAGAGGCTGAACAGGACGGTGAGCAGGCCGGCCACGAGGACCTGCCACTGCAGGCCGCCCGGGTAGCCGTAGACGGTGAGGTCGCCGGGGAAGGCGGCCGTCCAGGTCCAGGAGAGGAAGCAGCTGACCACGGTGAGCGCGCCGCCGCCGAGGGCCAGGGCCCGTGCGGTGGTGGCGGGCAGGGGGAGGAGTCCGGTCGCCGTGGTGGTCGCGGGCTCGGGTGCGGCGGGGGCCGTCGTGTTCTCGGAAGTGGTGGTCATGGTGGTCACGCCCTGTCCGCGACGCGCTCGCCCAACAGACCCTGGGGCCTGAGGAGGAGGACGACGATGAGGAGTACGAACGCCCAGACATCGGCCCAGGACTGGCCGCCGAGCTGCTGCATGCCGGGGATGTGGTTGATGTAGGCGGTGGCCATGGTCTCGGCGATGCCGAGGACGAGTCCGCCGATCATCGCGCCGTAGATGTTGCCGATGCCGCCGAGGACCGCGGCGGTGAACGCCTTGAGCCCGAGGAGGAAGCCCATCTTGTAGTCGATCTGGCCGTACTTGAGGCCGTACGCGACGGCTCCGACGGCGGCGAACGAGGCACCGAGCGCGAACGCGATCACGATGATGCGGTCGGTGTTGACGCCCATGAGGCGTGCGGTGTCCGGGTCCTGGGCCGTGGCCTGCATGCCGCGTCCGATGCGGGTGCGCATGACGAAGAAGGCGAGGAAGGCCATGCAGATCGGGGCGGCGACGACGAGGAAGACGTCACCGGTTCCGATGGTGATCGGGCCGAGCTCGATCGGGCCGCCGGGGATCTGGGGGAAGGTGCGGGCCGACTTGGCCTCGGGGTACCAGGCCCAGACGGCCTGCTGGAGGGCGAGCGAGAGGCCGATGGCCGTGATGAGCGGGGCGAGCTTGGGTCCGCCGCGCAGTGGCCGGTAGGCGAAGCGTTCGGCGCCGACGGCTATGGTCGTGGCGACCAGGATGGCGCCGATGATCATGAGGGGGAGCGCGATCCAGAGGCTGGTGCCTCCGGGGAGCATGAGCCAGACCGTCAGGGCCCCGAAGCCGCCGGTCATGAAGATCTCGCCATGGGCGAAGTTGATGAGCTGGACGATGCCGTAGACCATCGTGTAACCAACGGCGACCAGCCCGTACATGGATCCCAGTAGCAGGCCGTTGACCAGCTGCTGCGGCAGTTCGTTCACCGCATTGTCCTCCGAGACTTTCGACGGATGTGACACCGCGCGGGGCGCTTGGTGCAGCGCCCCGCGCGGCGAAGGTGGTGCTTGAGGGGGGTGGTGCGGATCAGCCGCCGAAGGTGCCGGACTCGATCGGCTTGTGAGCGCCGTTCTCGACGCCGTACACGGTCAGCTGCTTGTTGGTGGTGTCACCGAACTCGTCGAAGGAGACCTTGCCGGTCACGCCCTCGAAGGAGATCGACTGCATCGCCTCGACGATCTTGGCGCGGGCGTCGGAGGGAAGCTTGCCGCCGTTGCCGTCGACGACCTTCTTGACGGCCTCGATGATGGCCCAGGTCGAGTCGTAGGAGTAGCCGCCGTACGCCTCGTACGCGTCCTTGTAGTTCTCGGCCTTGTAGTTGGCCAGGAACTCCTTGGCGGAGGGCAGCTGCTCGATCGGCGCGCCGACGGAGGTGGCGATGTCGCCGTTGGAGGCGGCACCACCGAGCTTGATGTACTCGGCGCTGTAGAGCGCGTCGCCACCGACGACGACGACCTTGGCGCCGGCTTCCTTGATCTGCTTGGTCAGCGGGCCGCCGGCCGGGTACTCGCCACCGTAGTAGACGACGTCGGCGCCGGAGCTCTTGACCTTCGTCGCGACGGCGCTGAAGTCCTTGGTGTCGGGGTTGACGTGGTCGGTGCCGACGACCTTGCCGCCGAGCTTCTCGAACTCGCCCTTGAAGGTGGCGGCGAGGCCGGCACCGTAGGTCTTCTTGTCGTCGATGATGAAGGCCTTGGTCTTCTTGGCCTTGTTGACGACGTACTGGGCGGCGAACGGGCCCTGGATGGCGTCGGTGGTGGCGGTGCGGAAGTAGGACTTGTAGGTCCGCTTCTTGTCACCGCTGTTCCAGTTGGGGCCCTGGCTCAGCGAGGGGTTGGTGTTGGCCGGGGAGACCTGCACCAGGTTCGCGTCCTGGAACACCTTCTGCATCGACTCGGCGACGGAGGAGTTCAGGGGGCCGACGACGCCGAGAACCTCCTTGTCGGCGACCAGCTTGGTGGCGTTCTGCTGGCCGGAGGAGGGCTGGGCCTGGTCGTCGAGGGACTCCAGCTTGAAGGTGACGCCCTTGACGTACTCCTTCTTGTTGGCCGTCTTGACCGCGAGGTCGGCCGAGTTCTTGATGCCGAGACCGAGCGCGGAGAGGTCGCCGGTCAGCGGCGCGTCGAGGCCGATGACGACGGTCGTGTTGCCGCCGCCGGCGGCGTCGCCGCCCTTGTCGTCGCGCGAACCGCAGGCGGTGAGGGTGAGTGCTCCCGCGGTGATCGCGGTGGTGAGGATGAGCAAGGAACGGTGTCGCACGATGAATCCTTTCCCTGGCGCGGCCCCCTCGAGCTGAGGCGGTGCCGTGAAGCATGGAGCTTGAGGTGCCGTTTGTGAATGCCGGGCCGTACTGGGATGACTGTGGTGGTGCTGGGGTCGTGCAGTGGACGCGCCCGGCGGCGCGGTGACTGGCGGTGACTCTAAGCGCAGGTGGAGGAGGTGGGGAGCGGCGAGGTCAGGATGTGACTGTCTTGTTATCGCCTGGGGGAGAGGAGGTGGACAGGGGGTGGGCAAATCGGGACATAAGGGTCTGCAATGTGGTGTTCACATAGTGAGAACGCCCAGTTCCGCTAAGGGGCTTGAGTGGAACTTGCTCCTGTCGGACCGCTTGTGACGCTCTCCGGATATCGGACAGTCACTCAAACGTCAGCGGACGGAGCCGTGGAGTGACCGCACCGCTCTCCGGCCGGAGAACTGTCACGGAGTGTTACGGGGGCAAGGGGTGACGGCGGGAGGCGGAGGCGGCTTTCCGTTCCCCGGGCGTCCGGCGGAGCTCCGCCCATGTGCTCCCCTCGGGCACGTCGTTCACCCGGTACGTGGCGAGGTCGGTGCGGATGTCCGCCGCCGCGCCGGGCGGAGCCCGTGGTGGTTCCGGCGCCGTCCGCGAAGCCCGGACGCGGCGCGGATGCCTCGCGGGCGGGACTCCCGGGAGAACCTGCTCGCAGGGGCACAACAGGCCCTACGGTCAAGGGAGTTGAGCGGGACGGGCGGGGCGGGTGTGCGCGCCGGCGGTGGTGGCCGCGGGAAGGGAACCTGACGGTGATCCGGGTGGTGAACTGCGCGAATCGCCGTGACGGGAGAGGCTGTTGATACGCGGGGCGCCCGGGCGCGGGGGTGGGCGCGGGCCGGGTGGTGCGGTGCGAGGTGCGGCGCCGGTGTCGTCGAGCGCGGTGGTCGCGCTGCCGGCCCGGCGACTTCGGTGTCCGGGGGGCGAAACGCGCGCGCCCTCCGCGGGAGCGGTCGGCCGGCGGGTCGGCGTTCGGAAGACGAGGCTCCGCGTCCGGGGGCCGGTGTTCCGGGGTCCGGTGCGCTCCACCGGCGACGGTGCCCGGAAGGAGAGGCTCCATGCCCCCGGGAGGCGGTGGCCGGGGCCCGATCCGGAACCGCACCCGCTGGCGCGAAGGTGACTCCTGGTGACGGTACGCCGTGATCGCCCCGACGCGGCACGGCCCGGGACGGTGGTGACCGTCCCGGGCCGCGTGGGAAAGGGGTGGTGCCCCCGGCAGGGGTGTCGGGCGCCGGCTGGATGTCAGGCGCCGGCGCCGCTCCCGCCCGCGTTCGGGATGCTGTCGGCGTCCTTGGGCGAGACCTCGCGGAGCAGGCACGTCAGCCGGGCCGAGCAGACCCGCTTGTCCTGCTCGTCGGTGATCACGATCTCGTAGGTGGCCGTGGAACGGCCGCGGTGCACCGGCGTCGCGACACCCGTCACGAGCCCGCTGCGGACCCCGCGGTGGTGGGTGCAGTTCAGGTCCACGCCCACCGCGATCCTGGAGACACCGCCGTGCAGCATGGAGCCGATCGAGCCCAGGGTCTCGGCGAGGACGGCGGAGGCGCCGCCGTGCAGCAGACCGTACGGCTGGGTGTTGCCCTCCACCGGCATCGTGCCGACGACCTTCTCCGCGGAGGCCTCGATGATCTGCACGCCCATGCGGTTGCCGAGGTGTCCGGCCGAGAAGAGGGCGGGAAGATCGACGCCGAGCGCGGCGTACTCGTCGATGACCTCCTGCGGGAACTTCACGTGATGCTGCTCGCCCATCGGCCCGGCTCCGTTCGTCTTCGTACGTCGTCGTGAACACCTGCCTGAGCAAACGCTTAGGCGTGCCGTGATTGTTCCAGACGGCTCCCGGGAGCGGTCCGGCCCCCCTGCCCAGGAGGTGCGGTGATCAGCCGGCCGCCGGGACCAGCCGTACGATCACGGACTTGCTGGCCGGGGTGTTGCTGATGTCCGCCGTGGACTCCAGCGGCACCAGGACGTTCGTCTCCGGGTAGTAGGCGGCCGCACAGCCCCGCGCCGTCGGGTAGTGCACGACCCGGAAGCCGGGCGCGCGCCGCTCGCTGCCGTCGGTCCACTCGCCGACCAGGTCCGTGTACGCGCCGTCCGCCAGGCCCAGTGCCGCCGCGTCCTCGGGGTGGACCAGGACGACCCGCCGGCCGCCCTTGATCCCCCGGTAGCGGTCGTCGAGGCCGTAGATCGTGGTGTTGTACTGGTCGTGCGAGCGCAGGGTCTGGAGCAGCAGCCGGCCCTCCGGCACCTTCGGGTACTCGACGGGGGCGGCGGTGAAGTTGGCCTTGCCGGTGGCCGTGGGGAAGCGGCGCTCGTCGCGCGGGGCGTGCGGCAGTGCGAAACCGCCCGGGTCCGCGGCGAGGCGGGCGTTGAAATCCGCGAAGCCGGGCACCACGCGCGCGATGCGGTCGCGGATCGTGGCGTAGTCCTTCTCGAACTCCTCCCACGGCGTGGCCGAGCCGGCCCCGAGGACGGCCCGGGCCATACGGGCCACGATCGCCGGCTCGGAGAGCAGGTGCGGGCTCGCGGGCGGCAGGTTGCCGCGCGAGGCGTGCACCAGGCCCATCGAGTCCTCGACGGTCACGAACTGCTTGCCGCTCGCCTGGACGTCCTTGTCCGTGCGGCCGAGCGTGGGAAGGATCAGCGCGCGCGTGCCGGTGACGGCGTGCGAACGGTTCAGCTTCGTCGAGACGTGGACGGTCAGCCGGGCCCGGCGCATCGCCGCCTCGGTGACCTCGGTGTCCGGGGTGGCGCCGACGAAGTTGCCGCCCATGGCGAAGAAGACCTTCGCCTCGCCGTCGCGCAGCGCCTGGATCGAGCGGACCACGTCGAAGCCGTGATGGCGCGGCGAGACGATCCCGAACTCCTTGTCCAGGGCGTCGAGGAACGCGGGCGCGGGCCGCTCGAAGATGCCCATCGTGCGGTCGCCCTGCACGTTGGAGTGGCCGCGGACGGGGCAGACGCCGGCACCGGGGCGTCCGATGTTGCCGCGCAGCAGCAGGAAGTTGACCACTTCGCGGATCGTCGGCACCGAGTGCTTGTGCTGGGTGAGGCCCATCGCCCAGCAGACGATGGTCCGCTCCGAGGCGAGGACCATCTCCAGGGCCCGCTCGATCTCGGACCGCTCCAGGCCCGTCGCGGCCAGCGTCTCGTCCCAGTCCGCGGCGCGCGCGGCCGTGGCGAACTCCTCGAAGCCGTGCGTGTGCGCGTCGACGAACTCGGTGTCGACCGCCCCGTCCGTCTCCAGGACCAGCTTGTTCAGGAGCCGGAAGAGAGCCTGGTCGCCGCCGATGCGGATCTGCAGGAAGAGATCGTTCAGCGCCGCGCCCCGGAGCATGCCGGTGGCGGTCTGCGGGTTCTTGAACTTCTCCAGACCGGCCTCGGGCAGCGGATTCACCGAGATGATCTTCGCGCCCGCCGCCTTGGCCTTCTCCAGGGCGGAGAGCATCCGGGGGTGGTTCGTGCCCGGGTTCTGCCCGGCCACGACGATCAGGTCGGCCTGGTGGAGGTCCTCCAGGGAGACGCTGCCCTTGCCGATCCCGATGGTCTCGTTGAGCGCCGAGCCGGAGGACTCGTGGCACATGTTGGAGCAGTCCGGCAGGTTGTTCGTACCGAACTCGCGGGCGAAGAGCTGCAGCAGGAACGCGGCCTCGTTGCTGGTCCGCCCCGAGGTGTAGAAGAGCGCCTCGTCGGGGGAGGAGAGGGCGGTCAGCTCCTCGGCGATGATCGCGAAGGCCCGCTCCCAGGTCACCGCCTCGTACCGCTCGGCGCCCTCCGCCAGATACATGGGCTGCGTGATGCGGCCCTGCTGGCCCAGCCAGTACCCGCTCCGGTCCGCCAGGTCCGCCACGGGGTGCGCGGCGAAGAATTCCGGGGTCACCCGGCGCAGCGTCGCCTCCTCGGCGACCGCCTTCGCCCCGTTCTCGCAGAACTCCGCCACATGCCGCTTGTCGCCCTCGGGCCAGGCGCAGCCGGGACAGTCGAAACCGTCCTTCTGGTTGACCTTGAGCAGGGTCCGCGCGCTGCGCGCCACACCCATCTGCGCCTGGGCGATCCTGAGGGTGTGCGCGACGGCGGGCAGGCCGGCGGCGGCGTGCTGCGGCGGCGCGACCTGCGGCGCGTCCTGGACCGGGTCGCCGGCGGGGGGCTTGCTGACCATCGCGCTCTCCCTTGAGCGGTCGTCCTCGTTCGTACGTCTCCGATCCTGTCACGCGCCTGGGACAGCGCGGTGCCCGGACCGGGTGTGGACGGGATTGTCGGTGGTCCGTGGCAGGATCGTGTACGTGGCCGAGACAGCATCGAAGAAGACCGAAGAAACCCGTCCCCGCCTGCTCCTCATGGACGGGCACTCGCTCGCGTACCGGGCGTTCTTCGCCCTGCCCGTGGAGAACTTCACGAGCGCGAGCGGACAGACGACGAACGCGATCTACGGCTTCGCGTCGATGCTGGCGAACACGCTGCGCGACGAGGCGCCCACGCACTTCGCCGTCGCGTTCGACGTGTCCCGCAAGACGTGGCGCTCGGCCGACTTCCCCGAGTACAAGGCGAATCGCTCCAAGACCCCCGACGAGTTCAAGGGGCAGGTCGAGCTGATCGGCGAGCTGCTCGACACCATGAACGCGGTGCGGTTCGCGGTCGACGGCTTCGAGGCCGACGACATCATCGCGACGCTCGCGACGCAGGCCGAGGCGGCCGGCTTCGAGGTCCTGATCGTCACGGGCGACCGCGACTCCTTCCAGCTGGTCACCGATCACGTGACCGTGCTCTACCCCACCAAGGGCGTCTCCGAGCTGACCCGCTTCACGCCGGAGAAGGTCCAGGAGAAGTACGGCCTCACCCCCTCGCAGTACCCCGACTTCGCCGCCCTGCGCGGCGACCCGTCCGACAACCTGCCCGGCATCCCGGGCGTCGGCGAGAAGACCGCGACGAAGTGGATCAACCAGTTCGGCTCCTTCGCGGAGCTGGTCGAGCGCGCCGACGAGGTCAAGGGCAAGGTCGGGCAGGCCCTGCGCGACCATCTGGAGTCGGTCAAGCTCAACCGCCATCTGACCGAGCTGGTCCGGGACGTCGAACTGCCCCGCACCGTCGCGGAGCTGGAGCGCGCGCCGTACGACCGGACCGCTCTGAAGGGCTTCCTCGAGGTCCTGGAGATCCGCAACCCGAGCCTGCGCGAGCGCCTGCTCGCGGTGGACCCCGGTGCGGAGGAAGAGGAAGCCCCGGTTCCCGACGCGGGCGTCGAGCTGGACGGCACCGCCCTCGGCACCGGCGAACTGGCGCCCTGGCTGGAGGCGCACGGCGCGCAGCCGCTCGGTGTCGCCACCGTCGCCACCTGGGCCCTGGGCGCGGGCAACGTCACCGAGGTCGCGCTGGCGGCGGCCGACGGCAAGGCGGCCTGGTTCGACACGACCCGCCTCGACGAGCAGGACGAGCGGGCCTTCGCGGCCTGGCTCGCCGACGCCGCCCGGCCGAAGGTGATGCACAACGCCAAGGAGGCCCTGCGGGTCTTCCCCGAGCACGGCTGGCAGCTCGACGGCATCACGATGGACACCGCGCTCGCCGCCTACCTGGTCAAGCCCGGGCGCCGCTCCTTCGCCCTGGACGCGCTCTCCGTCGAGTACCTCCACCGTGAGCTGGCCCCGGCGGCCGCCGACGGGCAGCTCGCCTTCGGCACCGACGAGCACGCCGAGGCGGACGCCCTGATGGCGCAGGCGCGGGCGGTCCTCGATCTCGGAGACGCGTTCGGCGAGAAGCTCGGCGAGGTCGGCGCGACCGAGCTGCTGCACGACGTGGAGCTGCCGACGTCCCTGCTCCTGGCCCGGATGGAGCGGCACGGCATCGCCGCCGACCGGGACCATCTGGAAGCCATGGAGCAGCAGTTCGCCGGAGCGGTGCAGCAGGCCGTGAAGGAGGCGCACGACTCGGTGGGGCACGAGTTCAACCTCGGCTCGCCCAAGCAGCTCCAGGAGGTCTTCTTCGGCGAACTGAACCTGCCGAAGACGAAGAAGACCAAGACCGGCTACACCACGGACGCCGACGCGCTGGCCTGGCTGGCCGGGCAGACCGAGCACGAACTGCCGGTGATCATGCTCCGCCACCGTGAGCAGGCGCGCCTGCGCTCCACGGTCGAGGGCCTGATCAAGACGATCGCCGGCGACGGCCGCATCCACACCACCTTCAGCCAGACGGTGGCGGCGACGGGCCGGCTGTCCTCCACCGACCCGAACCTGCAGAACGTGCCGGTGCGCACCGACGAGGGCCGCGCCATCCGGCACGGCTTCGTCGTGGGCGAGGGCTTCGAGTCGCTGATGACGGCGGACTACAGCCAGATCGAACTGCGGGTCATGGCCCATCTCTCCGAGGACGAGGGCCTCATCGAGGCGTTCACCTCCGGTGAGGACCTGCACACCACGGTCGCCTCGCAGGTCTTCGGCGTCGAGCGGTCGGCCGTCGACGCCGAGATGCGCCGCAAGATCAAGGCCATGTCCTACGGCCTGGCGTACGGCCTCTCGGCCTTCGGCCTCTCCCAGCAGCTGAACATCGAGCCGGGCGAGGCCCGCGCCCTGATGGACACGTACTTCGAGCGCTTCGGCGGGGTACGGGAGTACCTGCACCGGGTCGTCGACGAGGCCCGCGCCACGGGGTACACGGAGACGATGCTCGGCCGGCGCCGGTACCTCCCGGACCTGAACAGCGACAACCGCCAGCGCCGTGAGGCCGCCGAGCGGATGGCGCTGAACGCGCCGATCCAGGGCACGGCGGCGGACATCGTCAAGGTCGCGATGCTGAACGTGGACCGGGCGCTGACCGAGGCCGGGCTCGCCTCCCGCATGCTCCTCCAGGTCCACGACGAAATCGTGCTCGAAGTGGCCCCGGGCGAGCGGGAGCAGGTCGAGGCCGTCCTGCGCGAGCAGATGGCCTCGGCGGTCTCCCTCCGAGCCCCCCTCGACGTCTCGGTCGGCGTGGGCCCGGACTGGGAGTCGGCGGCGCACTGACGGCCCCGGCGCGGGCGGGAGACCGCCCGCGCCGGCAGACCGTCTCGTCGGCGGGGTGCGACGGGCGGAACGGTTCGCCGTGTCCCGCGGCAGGGGTCAGCGAGGTCCCGGACGGGAGCCGGCCGGCTCGTCGTCCCGGGAAAGCCCGCCCTCACGGGACGCGGCCGCCGCAGGCCGGGTCCCGCGCAGCCGCATCCCCGCGCCGTACAGCACCAGGCCGACCGCGAGCCCCGCGCCGCCGCCGAAGCAGGCCGTCGGCACGATGTCCAGGGGCGTCTCGATCCGGCCCCAGTACGCGTACCAGCGCAGGCACCGGTGGACGATCCCGGCCAGGACGCAGGCGCCGATCAGCCCGCCCGCCAGCCACCGTCCCCGACGGCTCAGCACCGGCACGCCGTCCGGCGGCGTGGCCCCTCCGGCGGCACCGCGCAGCGCCCGCAGCGTGAACCACACCAGCAGCGCCAGCGCTAGCGCCGACCCTCCGTACTGCAGGTACAGATAGACCGGGAACCCGGCCACGATCGCGTCGAGGAACGGGATCGCGCGCGTACCCCAGCGGTCGAGGTGGGTGAAGGAGTCCCACACGACATGGGTCGAGGCCCCGATCGCCGCGGACACGCAGAACCACCCGGCGAGCGGCAGGGGCGCGCGGCCGTTCCACGAACTTCCCCGGACGAACCCGCACACCCGTCCCTGCCACCGGCCCGGCAGCAGTGCCACCAACGGCTCACGCACCATCAGCCACACCGCGACCAGGGCGCCCGCGATGAGCAGATCGACCGTCACGACACCGAGCCCGGAGTGCGTGACGTCTCCGAAGAGCATCGCGCCGGGGACCGCCGTGGCCGCGAAATAGGTCATGTCGGGCGCGAACGACCCCGCCACCAGCGCGGAGGCGATCAACGGGCCGCGTCCCGTGCCGTCCCGGCGGATGCCCGGCAGCACCGCGGCGGCATGACTGAGCGTGAACGGCATCGGAACATCCCCCTCGAATCCACGCCGGCCCGGGAACGTCCCGGCGGCCGACGCTCGGCGATCACGCCCAGTATGCGTGAGCGATCTCAACCCCGGTCGTGGGAGGCCAAGAGGTGACGAAAGAGTGAAACACGGTCAGGGCTCGGTGTTCCGGGGCCCGTCGGTGTCATAGGGTCTCCTGAGGCCTCGCGCGGGGAGCGCGGAGTGCAGTCGAGGGGGAGGAACCGGACGTATGGCAGCGCAATTCGGCCGTCGGCTGCGCAGGGGGGCCACCAGCGGCGCCGTCGTGGCCGCGGCGGTGGCGGCACTGGCCGCCTCGCAGGGGCCCGGCGCGGTCCCGCCGCCCGCGGACACCGCGGGTGGGGACCGGCCGGTCGGCGCCGGTGACGCGACGCTCCCGCCGGACGGATCGGCGACCGGCGACTCGCCGTACTACACCGACCTCCCGCCGCTGAACACGCCCAACAAGCCGGGCACTTCCATAGACCTGCCGATCGTCACCGGCCCCGCCGAGGCCGGCATACCCGCGACCGTGCTCTCCGCCTACAAGCGCGCGGAGCAGTCCATACGGTCCAGCGACGCCGCCTGCCACCTTCCGTGGCAGCTGCTCGCCGGCATAGGCAAGGTCGAGTCCGGACAGGCGCGCGGCGGACGCGTCGACGCCAACGGCACCACGCTCTCGCCGATCCTCGGCCCGAAGCTCGACGGTGTCGGCTTCGCGAACATCTCGGACACCGACAACGGCGCCTTCGACAACGACACGACGCACGACCGCGCCGTCGGCCCGATGCAGTTCATCCCCTCGACCTGGGCGACCTGGGGTCAGGACGCCAACGGCGACGGCCGCAAGGACCCCAACAACATCTACGACGCCGCGCAGGCCGCCGGACTCTACCTGTGCGCCAACAACCGCGACCTCGCGGTCAAGGCCGATCTGGACCGGGCGATCCTCAGCTACAACCGCTCGACCGAGTATCTGCGCACGGTGCTCTCCTGGTTCGAGTACTACCAGCGCGGCACCCACCAGGTCCCGGACGGCACGGGAACGCTGCCCGTCGACCGCAGCGACACCCCGAGCCGCGGCCGCACCCCGCAGACCACGCCGACCGCGCCGGTGACCCCCTCGCCGTCGCCGACCCCTCAGAAGCCGAAGCCCACGCCGACGCCGAACCCGTCCGAGCCCGGCACCTCCACGCCGACCCCGCCCGCGACCGTCGGGGTGGTGCGGATCAAGGACGCAGGCACCGGCACGCTGACGGTCGCCGCCGGTGGCACCTTCGCCGAGCGGCCCACCGTCGAGGCGCTGGACGCGAAGGGCAAGCCGGTCGCCGGAGTGAGCGTGCGCTTCGAGATCGTCGGCTCCACCGACTCCCACTTCGGCGGTGTGGCCAAGAGCGTGCGCGTCACCACGGGCTCCACGGGCCGTGCCGTCGCGCCGAACGTCCGGGCCGGCGAGCAGACGGGCACGTTCACGGTCCGGGCCACGGTCGTGGGCCGGGCACTGGCGCCCGTGTCGTTCACCGCGACCGTCACCGAGCGGACCGCCGACACGCTGGTCCGCGGTGACGACAAGGAGCTGACGGCCACCACCGGCGCCCGGTTCGCGGACCGCGTCCTGGTGAAGGCGACCCTCGACGGCGCCGCAGCCGCTTCGGTCGGCCTGACCGCCACCTTCATCACCTCGGCGGACGACCCGCAGACCCAGACCAAGGGCCCCTACTTCAAGGACGCCGACGGCAAGCCGCTGCGGACCCTCACGGTGAAGACGGACGCCAACGGGCTGCTCACCCTCCCCGACATCTACGCCGACGACCAGGCGGGCACCTTCCTGCTCCGGCTGACGACGCCCGGCGGAGGCACCCTGACCATCGAGCTCGAGGTCACCGCCCCGGCCCCCGACCCCACCCCGACCCCGACGCCCGCCCCGACGTCCTCGCCGACCGGCTCGCCCGAGGCAACCCGGACCCCCTGAGCGATCCGCCGAGCAGCGCCCCCACCGGAGCGCCCCGCTCGGCCGCCGCCCGTCCTCCGCCCCCTCGTCCGCCCGGACGAGGGGGCGGAGCTCTGTGTTCTGAGTGCAACGTGTTCTCATCTTGCGGCCACGTTGCTACGGTGCCCCAGCCCTGACGCCGCATCAGATCGAGCACCGGGAGGCCGACCTTGCGCGCCCTCGTAGCCGCCGCCATCGGGCTGGTCCCAGTCCTCCTCGTCATCCTCCTCGTCTCCGTGGCCGACCTGCCGCCTGACGGGCCCACCTCGCCCAAGCCCCTCCTCACCGCCGACCCCGGCCCCAAGAAGTAGGAGGAGCCCCGCCCATGCGCCGCCGCGCCAGCCTCGTCCTGCTCTCCTTCGCCGTGTTCTTCGCCGCGATGGCCCCCACCCTCCGCTGGTACGTCTTCCCCCGCGTGGCGAAGATCCCGCCGAACCAGTACCAGGAGATCGTCCTGGAGGCGAAGCCCGCCACCCTCGTCGACTACTCGACCCTCACGGCCAAGGAGGTCGAGAAGCTCACGATCATCCAGACGCTCAAGGGCAACGTGGAGGAGTCGAAGCGGATCGAGCGGAACGCCGGCCGCGACGTCGTCGTCTGGGACGCGCTCACCTACATCACCGGCCCCGACGGCAAGATGGTCTCCAAGATCCCCGAGCGCTACATCTTCGACGCACACACCCAGGACCCGGTCAACGCCACCGGGGCGATGGTCGACGGCGACGCCGTCCGGCGCGAGGGCATCGAGTTCAAATGGCCCTTCCTCACCGAGAAGCGGGACTACCAGTACTACGACGCCCGCTCCCGCACCTCGGCGCCCATCCACTACAAGGGCACCCGCACCTTCCGGGGCATGGACGTCTACTACTTCGAGCAGACCATCCCCTGGACCAAAGTCCCCATGCCCAAGACGATGCCGATCGAGGGCGTCACCCCCGAGATGATCAGCCAGTCGGGCATGACCATCTGGTACACGACCAAGCGGATGTTCTGGGTCGACCCCGTCACCGGCGCCCCCGTCAACGGCGAGGAGATCCACAAGGAGGAGCTCCGCAACGAGAAGACCGACTGGAAGGTCACCGCCTTCTCCGGCCATGTGAAGA
Source organism: Streptomyces sp. NPDC127129 (assembly GCF_042671585.1). Lineage (NCBI taxonomy): Bacteria > Bacillati > Actinomycetota > Actinomycetes > Kitasatosporales > Streptomycetaceae > Streptomyces > Streptomyces sp. NPDC127129. The sequence continues at coordinate 207,907 of NZ_JBHXTV010000003.1, read as the reverse complement.
TGCGCGAGGACTACATCCGCAGCACGGTCGAGCTGGTCAGGACGAACCGTACGGTCGTCCTCCTGGTCACCTCCTACCTCCCGTGGACGTTCCTCACCCTCTCCCTCCTCCTGCTCGCCCTCTCCCTCTGGCTGGAGGCCCGCGGCCGGCACCCCGGCCCGGACAGCACCGCTACCGCTCCCTCCTGAGCCGCGCGCTGGTGTGCCGCGTCGGCTCCGCCCCCGCCGGGTCCTCCGGCCACGGATGCCGGGGATAGCGCCCGCGCAGCTCCGCCCGCACGGCGCGGTAGCCGTCCCGCCAGAACGAGGCCAGATCGGCGGTGACGGCCGCCGGCCGGCCGGCAGGGGAGAGGAGATGGACCACGACCGGCGTCCCGCCCGCCACCCGCGGCGTCTCGGCGAGCCCGAACATCTCCTGCAACTTCACCGCGAGGACCGGCTGCTCCCCTCCGTAGTCCACCCGTATCCGCGACCCGCTGGGCACCTCGATCCGCTCCGGCGCGAGCTCGTCGAGCCGGCCCGCCTCACCCGTCGCCCACGGCAGCAGCCGTCCCAGCGCCTGCCCCGCGTCGATCCGGCCGAGGTCCGCCCGCCGCCGGGCCCGGGAGAGCTCCGGCTCCAGCCACTCGTCCGCCCGGTCGAGCAGGGCCCCCTCCGCCATCTCGGGCCAGGGCTCTCCCACGACCCGGTGGAGGAAGGCGAGGCGCAGTCGCAGCTCCTCCGACTCCCGGCTCCACCGCAGCAGCCCCAGCCCCTCGCGCCGCAACCCGTCCAGGAGCGCCGCCCGTACGCGCCCGGGGTCGGCGCCGTCCCTGAGCGGACGGGCGGTCAGCTCGACGGCGCCCAGCCGGGACACCGACCGGGCGACCACCTCCCCGTCCTCCCAGTGGACCTCCTCGCCGGAGGCGAGCAGATGCCCGGCCGCGGCCCGCGCCACGTCCTCGTCCACCACGGCGGCCAGCCGCACCCTGGCCGTGGCGCTCCGCGCGGTCCGGTCCGCCACGGCGACCGCCAGCCACGGGGCGCTGCCGAGCCCCGACCCTTCGGCGAGCTCGGCACCCGTGCCCGACACCATCAGGAACCCGCCGCTCTCCCGCGCCCTGGCCACCCGCTCGGGAAAGGCGTACGCCGTCACCAGTCCGGCCACGACGTCCTCCCCGCCGCCCGCCGGAGCACCACCGTCCCCGGCCCGCGGAGACGCCGGCCCCGCCTCGGCGGCCGACCGCTCCAGTCGCCGGGCCTCCGCCTTCCAGCGCGCCCCGTACCCGTCGGCGCCCCGCCGCGCCGCGCGCCAGGCCGCCGCCAGGTCGTCGCCGTACTCCCGCGGCGGCTCCTCGCTGAGCAGCGCGACCACCTCGGCCGCCCGCCGCGCACCGACCTCGGGCGCACCGTCGATCAGGGCCCGGGCCAGCCGGGGGTGCACCCCGAGCCGGGACATCCGTACACCCCGCTCCGTCGCACGCCCCTCCCCGTCCACCGCACCGATCGCCGTCAGGACGGAGCGCGCGGCAGCCATCGCCCCGGCCGGCGGTGTGTCCAGAAGCGCGAGCCCCTGCGCCGTGGGGTCGCCCCAGCAGGCCGTGCGCAGGGCGAACGAGGCCAGGTCCGTGATCTCGATCTCGGGGGAGGGGAAGCGGGAGCGGCGCCCGTCGTCCGCCTCCGCCCAGCAGCGGTACACGACCCCGGCCGCCTCCCGGCCGGAGCGGCCCGAGCGCTGCGTCGCGGCGGCGAGCGACACCGGCACCGTGGCGAGCGACCCCAGGCCGCGGGCGTGGTCCGTCCGCGGCTCCCGCGCCAGCCCCGAGTCCACGACGATCCGCACCCCCGGCACGGTCAGGCTCGACTCCGCCACCGAGGTCGCGAGGATCACCCGGCGCCGCCCACCGGGCTCCGCCCCGCGGAGCACCGCGTCCTGCACCGCCGCCGGCGCCCGCCCGTGCAGCTGGAACACGTCGGCATCGAGGTCCGCCAGCATCCCCGCCGTCCGCGCGATCTCGCCCGTGCCGGGAAGAAAGCAGAGGACGTCGCCCTGGTGGCGCTCGCACGCCAGCCGGACCGTTGCCGCCACATGACGCAGCAGAGCGGGGTCCACCCAGGTGCCGTGGGAGGGCCGGACGCCTGCGGGCGGCGCGGCGAACCGGACGGCGTAACCGTGCCCCTCGCCCTTGCTCCGGACGACGGGCGCCGGGCCGGTGCCGTCGACGACCGTCAGGAGCTCCGCCCACGCCTCGGCGTCGGTGGTGGCCGAGGCGGCGATCAGCTTCAGCTCGGGCCGCAGCGTCGCCCGGACGTCCACCAGGAACGCCACCGCCGTGTCCGCGTCCAGATGACGCTCGTGGCACTCGTCGAGCAGCACCACGTCCACGTCCGCCAGCTCCGGATCACGCTGGAGCCGCTGGAGGAGGACACCGGTCGTCACCACCTCGACGCAGGTCGCGGGGCCGGTCCGGCGCTCGCCGCGGACCGAGAAGCCGACGGCCTCGCCGACGTCCTGTCCCAGCAGCCACGCCATCCGCCGGGCCGCCGCCCGCACCGCCATCCGGCGCGGCTCGGCCACCAGCACCCGCCGTCGCGGTCCGTCCCCTATGAGTCCCGCGAGCGCGAGCGGCACCAGCGTGGTCTTGCCGGTGCCGGGAGGCGCGTGCAGCACCGCCGTGCCGCGCTCCTCGAGCGCGGTCAGCAGCTCGGGCACGGCATGGCGGACGGGGAGACGGTCGAGTGCGTCGTGTCGGATCACGCACTCAGTCTCGTACGTCGCCCCCGGAGGCGGGCACCGCTGTCCACAGGCCCGGTCCTCTTATATGACCGACGGTGTTCGTCAGTCCCGCTCGCAGACGAAGATCGCCGTGCCCGGGATCAGATTCCCCCGAAGCGGCGACCAGCCGCCCCACTCCTGGCTGTTCCACTCCGGCCACTCCGGCTCGACGAGATCCACGAGCCGGAAGCCGCCGGCCACCACGTCCCGTACCCGGTCGCCGATCGTCCGGTGGTGCTCCACATAGACGGCCCGCCCCTGCTCGTCCTGCTCGACATAGGGGGTGCGGTCGAAGTAGGACGCCGCGACCGAGAGTCCCTCGGGCCCCGGCTCGTCGGGAAACGCCCAGCGGATCGGGTGCGTCACCGAGAAGACCCACCGGCCGCCGGGCCGCAGCACCCGGCGCACCTCGCGGAACACCTTCACCGGGTCCGCCACGAACGGCACCGCGCCGTACGCCGAGCACGCCAGGTCGAAGGCGCCGTCCCGGAACGGCAGCGCTCCGGCGTCCGCCTCGACCAGCGGCACGTCCTCCCCGATCCGCAGCGCGTGCTGGAGCTGCCGGTGGGAGAGGTCGAGCGCCACCGGCCGCGCCCCCTGCGCCGCGAGCCAGCGCGAGCACTGCGCCGCCCCCGCGCCGATCTCAAGGACGTCGAGCCCCTTCAGCGCGCCGGCCGGTCCGAGCAGTCCCGCCTCGGCCTCGTCGAGACCCTCCGGACCCCAGACGAAACGGTCGTCCCCGAGGAACGCCCCGTGCTCGCTCTGGTACTCGTCGGCGTTCCCGTCCCACCAGCCGCGACTCGCCCGGCTGCTCTCCGCGTCCCCCGCGTCACGCCGGGTCGCCGCCGGCTCGTACCCGGACCCGTCTTCCTGTTCGTACCCTTGGTTCATCTCGCCCGTCGATGTAGTTTGCGCACAGCGTCGCTGCGCGGCCCCGGCCAGGATGGCCTGGGGAGACTTGAGTTGTGCCGGGTATAGGACGAACCGCCCCGCCTGCGCGCTTCGCGCATTGACCCTGTCCGGCTGCCCCCGTATGCTAAAGGTTGCGCTGCGGGCCTGCGCGCCTCAGACGGAGCAGGCCGCGCTCGCACGGTTGTATGTCCCCTCGGTTCTCGAGGCGCCCACCGGTCCGCCGGAAAGGCGCTTCATTGGCTGTCCGGCTTCTTCGGTGCGATACGGGCTCTCGGCGTAGCAGTACCTACGACTTTCTGTCCGTAACCGGAGCCCTTTCCCACATGACGAGCAGCACCGAGACCACCGCCACCACCCCGCAGGTTGCGGTCAACGACATCGGTAACGAGGAAGCCTTCCTCGCCGCGATCGACGAGACGATCAAGTACTTCAACGACGGCGACATCGTCGACGGCGTCATCGTGAAGGTCGACCGGGACGAGGTCCTGCTCGACATCGGTTACAAGACCGAAGGTGTCATCCCGAGCCGCGAGCTCTCGATCAAGCACGACGTCGACCCGAACGAGGTCGTCAAGGTCGGCGACGAGATCGAGGCCCTGGTTCTCCAGAAGGAGGACAAGGAAGGCCGCCTGATCCTCTCGAAGAAGCGTGCCCAGTACGAGCGCGCCTGGGGCACCATCGAGAAGATCAAGGAAGAGGACGGCATCGTCACCGGTACCGTCATCGAGGTCGTCAAGGGTGGTCTCATCCTCGACATCGGCCTCCGCGGCTTCCTCCCGGCCTCCCTGGTCGAGATGCGTCGCGTCCGCGACCTCCAGCCCTACGTGGGCAAGGAGCTCGAGGCGAAGATCATCGAGCTGGACAAGAACCGCAACAACGTGGTCCTGTCCCGCCGTGCCTGGCTGGAGCAGACCCAGTCCGAGGTTCGCCAGACCTTCCTCACGACCCTCCAGAAGGGTCAGGTCCGCTCCGGCGTCGTGTCCTCGATCGTCAACTTCGGTGCCTTCGTGGACCTGGGTGGCGTCGACGGTCTCGTGCACGTCTCCGAGCTGTCCTGGAAGCACATCGACCACCCGTCCGAGGTTGTCGAGGTCGGCCAGGAGGTCACCGTCGAGGTTCTCGACGTGGACATGGACCGCGAGCGCGTCTCCCTGTCGCTGAAGGCGACCCAGGAGGACCCGTGGCAGCAGTTCGCCCGTACCCACCAGATCGGCCAGGTCGTCCCGGGTAAGGTCACGAAGCTGGTTCCGTTCGGTGCGTTCGTCCGCGTGGACGAGGGCATCGAGGGTCTGGTCCACATCTCCGAGCTGGCCGAGCGCCACGTGGAGATCCCGGAGCAGGTCGTCCAGGTCAACGACGAGATCTTCGTCAAGGTCATCGACATCGACCTCGAGCGTCGCCGGATCTCGCTGTCCCTGAAGCAGGCCAACGAGTCCTTCGGTGCCGACCCGGCGTCGGTCGAGTTCGACCCGACCCTGTACGGCATGGCCGCGTCCTACGACGACCAGGGCAACTACATCTACCCCGAGGGCTTCGACCCCGAGACCAACGACTGGCTCGAGGGCTACGAGACCCAGCGCGAGGCCTGGGAGACCCAGTACGCCGAGGCGCAGCAGCGCTTCGAGCAGCACCAGGCTCAGGTCATCAAGTCCCGCGAGGCCGACGAGGCCGCCGCTGCCGAGGGTGGCGCCGCCGCTCCGGCCGGTGCCCCGGCGGGCGTCTCCGGTGGTTCGTACTCCTCGGAGTCGGACGACAACTCCGGCGCCCTGGCGTCGGACGAGGCCCTGGCTGCCCTGCGCGAGAAGCTGGCCGGCGGCCAGAGCTGAATCAGCTCTGTGCCTAGGCACTAGCTAGCCAACGATCGAGGCCCGTTCCCCTCCGGGGGAGCGGGCCTCAGTCGTTCCCGAGGTCCCCACGCGCCCGTTCGCCGGGCCCACGCGCGCGTGCTCGCGCGCGCACACTCCGCTCACGAAAACCGGGCGCCGGGGAATGCTCATGCACCGGGGAGCGTTCTTCTCTAGGAACGCGAGGAGGAGCGGTAATCGTGCTTGATCCCCAGGATTTGTACGAATGGGACCAGAAGGGCCTGGCCGTCGTGGACATGGCCCTGGCGCAGGAGTCGGCCGGGCTGGTCATGCTCTACCACTTCGACGGCTACATCGACGCGGGTGAGACCGGCGAACAGATCGTCGACCGCCTGCTGGACACGCTGCCGCACCAGGTGGTGGCCCGTTTCGACCACGACCGGCTCGTGGACTACCGCGCGCGCCGGCCGCTGCTCACCTTCCGGCGCGACCGCTGGACGTCGTACGAGACGCCCGCCATCGAGGTCCGCCTCGTCCAGGACGCCACCGGCGCCCCCTTCCTGCTGCTGTCCGGTCCTGAGCCGGACGTGGAGTGGGAGCGGTTCGCCGTCGCCGTCCGCCAGATCGTCGAACGCCTCGGCGTCCGCCTCTCGGTGAACTTCCACGGCATCCCCATGGGGGTCCCGCACACCCGCCCCGTCGGCCTCACCCCGCACGGCAGCCGCACGGACCTCATGCCCGGCCACCGGAGCCCCTTCGACGAGGCCCAGGTCCCCGGCAGCGCCGAAGCACTCGTCGAGTTCCGGCTCACCGAGTCCGGCCACGACACCCTCGGCGTCGCCGCCCACGTCCCGCACTACGTGGCCCGGTCCTCCTACCCCGACGCCGCCCTGACCGCCCTGGAGGCGATCACCGCCGCCACCGGCCTCGTCCTGCCCGGAGTCGCCCACACGCTGCGCACCGAGGCCCGACGCACCCAGACCGAGATCGAGCGCCAGATCGGCGAGGGCGACGACGAGCTGACGGCCCTGGTCCAGGGACTTGAGCACCAGTACGACGCGGCGGCCGGCGCCGAGACCCGCGGCAGCCTGGTCGCCGAGCCCGTCGACCTGCCGTCGGCGGACGAGCTCGGCCGTGAGTTCGAGCGCTTCCTCGCCGAGCGGGAGGGCGACGCGTAGCCGACGGACCACGGGTCCTAAGCTGCCGCTCATGCTGAAGGTGGGCCTGACCGGCGGTATCGGCGCCGGCAAGAGTGAAGTGTCGCGGCTCCTCGTCTCGTACGGAGCCGTGCTGATCGACGCCGACAAGATCGCTCGCGAGGTCGTCGAGCCCGGGACGCCCGGGCTCGCGGCCGTCGTGGAGGCGTTCGGGGCGGAGATCCTGACCGGCGAGGGCGGCCTGGACCGGCCGAAGCTCGGCTCGATCGTCTTCGCCGACCCCGACCGTCTGGCGACCCTGAACGCGATCGTCCATCCCCTGGTCGGCGCCCGCTCCGCCGAGCTGGAGAGCGCGGCCGGACCCGACGACGTCGTCGTCCACGACGTGCCCCTGCTCACCGAGAACGGCCTCGCGCCGCTCTACGACCTGGTGGTCGTCGTCGACGCCTCCCCGGAGACGCAGCTCGACCGGCTGGTACGGCTGCGAGGGATGGCGGAGTCCGAGGCACGAGCCCGGATGGCGGCCCAGGCGACGCGCGCGCAGCGCCGGGCGATCGCGGGCCTGGTCATCGACAACGACGGGCCGCTGGACGCGCTGGAACCCCAGGTGCGCAAGGTCTGGGACGAGCTGACCCGGCGGGCCGCCGGGGGAACCCGGTAGAAAGCCGAGAGGTCCGCGCCGATCGGCCACGCTTCCGACGGGGTAGGAATCGCGGGTACGGCGGTCGGATCTCCGGCGGTCACCACCCGCGGCGGGCCGCGGAGGGAACCGTGGCGACACCGTCCGTGCCGGATCCGTCTCCCGGCACGGAATACCGCTGCCGCGCCCGATGTTGAACCGCCGGAGCAAGGGAAGGATGCCACCGTGGCCGAGAGGAACCCCGAGACCCACGTCATCGACTTCCGCGCCGCCGAGCAGCTGCTGGCAGCGCGGGACCCCCGCGGTGCCGTGAAGCTGCTCGACTCGGTGATCGCCGCTCACCCCGAGAACACCGCGGCTCGGCTGCTGCGCGCCCGCGCCTTCTTCGCCGCTGCCCAACTGCGCCCTGCCGAGCTGGAGTTCGAGCTGGTTCTGGAGCGCGAACCGGACAACGCCTTCGCGCACTTCGCGCTGGCCCGCACCTTCCAGCGCTCCGGCCGGCCCGACCAGGCCACCCGCCACTTCCGCCTCGCGGCCGCACTCGATCCCAAGCCGGAGTACCTCCAGGCGGCCCGCTTCGGCGTCGAGGACTGACGCCGGTACGGGTCGCACACCGCCGAGCGGCGTCAGCGGCGGCGGCGCGAGCCCGTGCCGCCGTGATCGGGTTCGTACGGCGGGATGTTCCGGCCCGGCTGCCAGTGCGGCCCCTGGCGGATGTGGCGCAGCACCATCGACATGTCGACGGCGGCCACGACGAACAGCACCCCGCAGGCCGCCGCCCACCCCGGGCTGCCCACCAGCGCGAACACCGTCGTACCGAAGGCGGCCCAGAGCAGACCCCACAGACTCAGCCAGAACCGCATCCGCAGAGCACTGCGCGCGGTCGCCGGTTCACTGCCAGTACGCATGACGGTCGCATCTCCTACTGAGGGTCTACCCCCGGCGCGCGGGGGCGAACGTCACTCGAACGGGCGACATCCGGGCCGTCGGGGCGGATCCGGGAACGGCCGCCCGAGGACCTTCGTTCCCCTGGGCATGAGCGGACGGATGCGTGAGGGACACCAAGGGAGGGGGCCCGGAGCCATCACCCCCGACGGCTGCGCCGTCGACGTCTACCGGCGCCTCGGGGTGGGACGCGAGCCCGATGTGATCGAGGCCGCCGTGCCGGCCGGTGCCTCCCTGCTCGAACTGGGCTGTGGAGCGGGGCGGGTGACGAGGCCTCTGGTCGACCGCGGTTTCGCCGTGACGGCGGTGGACGAGTCGGCGGAGATGCTGGAAGCGGTCAGGGAGCGGGTGCCGGGCGTGGAGACGGTGCGCAGCCCGATCGAATCACTGCGCCTGGAGCGGCGGTTCGACGTGGTGATGCTCGCCTCCTTCCTGGTCCACACGGCCGAACACGCCGAACGGCAGGCGCTGCTGGAGAGCTGCAGACGTCATGTCCGCGACGACGGCTGTGTCCTGATCCAGCGCGAGGGCGAAGGCTGGCACCGGCAGGTGCCGCGCGAACGCGAGGACCCGGGCGGCTGCACGGTGCGCATCGTGTCGTCGGACCCCGTCGGCGACGGCGTCAACTCGGTCCTCGCCGAGTACGTCTTCCCGGATCTGCGCTGGACCCAGACGTTCCTCTCGCGGCCCCTGGGCGCGGCGGAGTTCGAGCGGTACCTGGGCGAGGCGGGGCTCGCGGTCGACGCCGTGCTGACGGACGACGGCACCTGGGTCAGGGCTCGCCCCGTGACCGGCTGAGCGAGCCGTGACCCGCTGAGAAAGTCCGTGTCGGGCACCGGAACGACGATGAGTTTCCGGTGTCCCGCCCGTCTACCCCTGTGACAGCGAACGCACCGCCGACAGCAGGGGGATCACCCATGACCACCGACATCGCACCCGTGACCGCCGCCTCCGGGACCACCGCGCGGAAGGGGCGCCTGAGCCGCCGCGCCGACATCACCGTACGGGTCCTGCAGATCCTCCTCGCGCTGTTCTTCGCGATCCCGAGCGCGTCGCCGAAGTTGGTCGGACACTGGTCGGCCGCCGAGGCCTTCGACCGGATCGGCTGGGGCGACTGGCTGATGTACACGGTCGGCGCCCTGGAACTGGCCGGTGCCGTGGCGCTGCTGATCCCCCTCCTCGCCGGCGTCTCGGCGACCGCGCTCATCGGGCTGATGATCGGGGCGTTCGTCACCCAGCTGACCGTGTTCGACGGCCAGAACGCCCTGACGCCGGTCCTCTTCGCCGCCCCCCTCGCCATGATCGCCTGGACCCGTCGCGACCGCACCACGGAGCTCCTCGCGCGGATCCGTCGCCGGGCGTGACGCGCCGGCGCGGCCGTGGCCCGCGGCTAGTGGACGACGCTGTAGCTGCGCCAGGGGAGGGTGTCCGCCGCGATGTTGTCGGTCGTGTTGGTCGCGATGTAGATGTAGTCGCCCTGGCACTGCCGGTTCGTGTACAGCTTCAGGTCCAGCAGCGTGCGGTTCTCGACCCTCGTGACGCCGGACGGAGCGAGCCTGTGGCAGCCGGTGACCAAGGGGCTCGTCACGGTGATCACGACCTCGCGCTCGGTGTCGTATCTGACCGTGCCCACCGCGGTGCGGCCGAGGCCTGAGCAGCCCGCGACGGTGAGCATCAGGAGCGCGGCCCCGGCGGCGGTGCCGATACGCCGATGAACGGACATGGCGGTTCCTCGTCTGTCGGGCGAAGGCGGCAGAAGCCCTGTTCACGTCACCCTGCCGCCTGTGGGGCGGGCTGTCACCCGGTGCTGGTCCGCCCGGGCGAAGCGGCGCGAAGGCCTGTTGTCAGACCCCACCCGTAAGGTCGGAGATCCAGAAGGAATCCGCCGCGGAACGGGAGGTGACCGGCGCCATGACCCAGCACACCTGGCAGAGCTGCGCCGCCGTCTTCCTCCCTGCCTCGCTGCCCCGCGAGGGGCGGGTGGCCTTCTGGGCCCCGGACGGCGGAGCGCTGCCCGATCCCACGGGGGGCGGCCGAGGGGGCGGGGCGCCGGACGGCGCCGTGGACGCCAGGCCCGACGTGGGCGGGCCGGACGCGGGCGGTCCGGCCGACGGGCCCGCGCTCACCGAGCTCACCGTCGTGCGGCGACACGGCGCCGGAGTCCGCAGCCGCACCGTCCCCGCGATGGTCCTCGGGGTCGCCGAGGCCCTGCCGCACCTGGTCGCTTCCCGTCACCGCCCGGACGCCCACCCCGCGACCGCCTGCTGGGGCGCCGCCGCCCTGCACGCCCTGCACCTCGCCGCACGGGGGCGGCTGCTGCCGGGACTCACCGCCGACGACCTGGACGCCTGGCGGGCAGGGCCGCTGGACGCCGACGACATCGCCCATCTCAGGGCCGTCGCCGCCGCCATGCCCCCCGAGGCCCACGCCGTGCCCGTCCCCGGCCGCAGTCCGCTCCAGCTGCCCGACCCGGAGGCGCTCGTGCGGGCCTTCCTCGACGCCGTCGCCGACACCCTGCCCCGTACCCCTGCCGCCGCCTACGCGGCCGGTGAGCCGTTCGCCGCGCGCGCCGCACAGCACCTGCCCCACGCACGCGCGTGGGCGGCCGAGGCGGCGGCCGGCATGGACGCCGGGGTCCGGGTCTCGCTGCGGCTCGACCTGAGCGGCTACGAACTCTTCGACATCGCCGAGGAGGGCGGTGACGAGCGGCGGGCCGCCGCGGCGCTCCTCCAGGTCCACAGCCTCGCCGACCCCACCCTCGTCATCGACGCCGCCGCGCTCTGGGCGGGCGACGGCGACGAGCTCTTCGGGCCGCGGGCCCGCGTCGACGCCGTCCTCGCCCTGCGCCGCGCGGCCCGCGTCTGGCCCCCGCTCGGCGGGCTCCTGGAGCGCGACGTCCCGGACGTCCTGGCCCTCACCGAGGACGAGCTGTACGAGCTCCTCGGCCCCGCCGCCGCGCGCCTGGCGGACGCCGGGGTGGCCGTCCACTGGCCCCGCGAGCTGGCCCGCTCGCTCAGCGCCTCCGCCGTCGTACGCCCGCCGGTCGGCGCCCCGGGCTCGGCCACCGACGGCACCGCGTTCTTCGACAGCGAGGAACTGCTCCGCTTCAACTGGCAGTTGGCCCTCGACGGCGACCCGCTCACCGAGCGGGAGATGGACGCCCTCGCGGAGTCCCACCGGCCCATCGTGCGGCTGCGCGACCAGTGGGTGGTCGTCGACCCCGACCTCGTCCGCAAGGCCCGCAAGCGCGAACTGGGCCTCCTGGAGCCCGTGGACGCCCTCGCCGTCGCCCTCAGCGGTACGGCCGAGGTGGACGGCGAGACCGTCCGCGCCGTGCCCGTGGGCGCCCTCGCGACGCTCCGGGACCGGCTCGTCGCCGGGCCCGGGGAGGCCGAGGCACCCGCCGGACTGGACGCCACCCTGCGCGACTACCAGCTGCGCGGACTGGCCTGGCTCGACCTGATGACCTCGCTCGGCCTCGGCGGCTGCCTCGCCGACGACATGGGCCTGGGCAAGACCGTCACGCTCATCGCCCTCCATCTGCGCCGCGCCCGCCGCGCCCCCACCCTCGTCGTCTGCCCCGCCTCCCTGCTGGGCAACTGGCAGCGGGAGATCCGGCGCTTCGCCCCCGGCGTCCCGGTGCGCCGCTTCCACGGCGCCGACCGCTCCCTCGAAGGACTCGTCCCGGAGTCCGGCACCGGCGGATTCGTCCTCACCACCTACGGCACCCTCCGCACCAGCGCCCCGCACCTGGCCGGACAGGAGTGGGGGATGGTCGTCGCCGACGAGGCGCAGCACGTCAAGAACCCGTTCTCCGCCACCGCCAAGGCCCTGCGCGCCATCCCCACGGCCGCCCGCGTGGCCCTCACCGGCACCCCCGTGGAGAACAACCTCTCCGAGCTGTGGTCCCTGCTCGACTGGACCACCCCCGGCCTCCTCGGCCCCCTCAAGGCCTTCCGGTCCCGTCACGCGCGCGCCGTCGAGAACAGCGAGGAGATCGAGAACCAGGAGGCGGTCGAGCGCCTCGCCCGGCTCGTCAGGCCCTTCCTGCTGCGCCGCCGCAAGTCCGACCCCGGCATCGTCCCCGAGCTGCCGCCCAAGACGGAGTCCGACCACCCCGTGGCCCTCACCCGCGAGCAGGCCTCGCTCTACGAGGCGGTCGTCCGCGAGACCATGGCCCAGATCGAGGGCGCGGAGGGCATGGCGCGCCGCGGGCTCGTCATGAAGCTGCTCACCTCCCTCAAGCAGATCTGCAACCACCCCGCCCAGTACCTGAAGGAGCACACGGCCAAGGGCGGCGGCACGGCCCGGCTCGCCGGCCGCTCCGGCAAGCTCGCCCTGCTCGACGAACTCCTCGACACGATCCTGGCCGAGGGCGGCTCGGTGCTCGTCTTCACCCAGTACGTCTCCATGGCCCGGCTGCTCGCCGACCATCTGGCGGCCCGGGCGATCCCCGCCCAACTGCTCCACGGCGGAACGCCGGTGGCCGAGCGCGAGCGGATGGTCGACCGCTTCCAGTCCGGCGACGTGCCCGTCTTCCTGCTGTCGCTGAAGGCGGCGGGCACCGGGCTCAACCTGACCCGCGCCGGCCATGTCGTCCACTTCGACCGCTGGTGGAACCCGGCCGTCGAGGAGCAGGCCACCGACCGGGCCTACCGGATCGGACAGACCCAGCCCGTCCAGGTCCACCGGCTGATCGCCGAGGGCACGGTGGAGGACACCATCGCCGAGATGCTCCGCGCCAAGCGCGCGCTGGCCGACGCCGTCCTCGGCTCCGGGGAGGCCGCGCTGACCGAGCTGACCGACCGCGAGCTGGCGGACCTGGTGTCCCTGAGGAGGCCGGCGTGAACCGGCCCGCCGGCTCCTCGCCGCGCCCCGCCCGCCGGCCCGCCTCCGGACGGTTCGCCGGCCCGCGCCACGACGACCTGCGCCGCACGTTCCCCGCCCTCGCCCCGCGCGAGGCGCCGGACGGCCGCTTCGCCGCCACCTGGTGGGGCAACGCCTGGGTGGAGGCCCTGGAGGACACCGCCCTCGACCCGGCGCGGCTCGCGCGCGGCAAGGCCTACGCGGGGCGCGGGCACGTCGACGCCATCACGGTCACCCCCGGCCGGGTCATCGCCTACGTCCACGGCACGCGCCCCCGTCCGTACCGGACCGAGATCCGGCTGCGGACCTTCGGCGACGACGGCTGGGAGCGGTTCCTCGACGAGGTCGCCGCGCGGCCCGACCACATCGCCGCGCTGCTCGACAAGGACGTCCCGCACGCCCTGGAGGCCGTCACCGGTCTGCTGCCCGCGCCCGGAGACCTCGTCCCCGACTGCTCCTGCCCGGACGACGGGTTCCCCTGCAAGCACGCGGCCGCCCTCTGCTACCAGTCGGCGCGGCTCCTCGACGAGGACCCGTTCGTCCTCTTCCTGATGCGGGGGCGCGGCGAGCAGGAGATCCTCGCCGCCCTCACCCAGCGCAACGCGGTCCGCTCCGCCGCGGAGAAGACGGCGGGCGCACCGCCGATGGCGACGGTCCCGGCCCGCGCCGCGATCGCCCCCCACCCCGGCCACGCCCTGCCGTCGCTGCCTCCGCCCCTCCCAGCGCCCGCCCGGCCCGGCCGCCCGCCCGCGTACCCGCCGGACCCCCACGCGCCCGATCCCCTCGCCCTCGACCTGCTCGCCACGGAGGCCGCCGCCCGGGCCCACACCTTCCTGACCTCCGGGCAGGACCCCGTCGCCACGCTCACGCCCTGGCAGGACGCCGTGCGGCTGGCCGCCGCCCACCCGGGCTCCGGACTCACCGCCTCCACCCGCGCGCTCTACCGCGACCTCGCGTACGCCCTGGACCGCACCCCCACCGACCTGGCCCGCGCCGTCGCCGCCTGGCGGCAGGGCGGAGCCGCCGGACTCACCGTCCTCGAAGAGCCCTGGGATCCGCCCGCGGGACCCTTCGACCGGGCCCGCCCGGCGCTGCTCGCCGCCGACTTCCCGGCCTTCCGTCCGTGGCGGAACCGACTGTCGACCCGCTCCCTGCAGCTCCGCTTCGGCCGCGACGGGCTCTGGTACGGCTACGAGTCGGACGCCGACCGTGAGGACTGGTGGCCCCGCGGCACACCCGACGCCGACCCGGTCGGCGCGCTCACCGATCTGCTGGGACGCTGACCGCCGGAGCACGGCCCGCACCGGCTCGCCCTGCCCCGTCCGTTCGAAGCCATTCCCACTCGATGGAGTGAAACCCGCCGACGGCCTGATCCGGCCTCGCCCGAATCGCGTTAATTGCGGTACGGGCGGATGCCCGTGAACACCTCCGGAAGGCAGGAAGCCATGAGGCACATTCGCCGAAGTGGTCTGGCCACACTGATGGTCACGGGTGGCGCGCTCGCGCTCTCGGTGGGCGCCGCGCACGCCGACGCCGGTGCACAGGGCGCCGCTGTCGGTTCGCCGGGCGTCGGCTCGGGCAACACCGTGCAGTTGCCGGTGCACGCCCCGGTCAACGTCTGCGGGAACACCGTCAACGTCGTCGGGCTGCTCAACCCGGCGTTCGGCAACCGCTGTGCGAACACGAGCGCGTCCGGCGGCTACGGCTCGGACGCCGGCGGGCCGGGCAGGGCGCACAAGGACCTGCCCGGCACTCCGCGCAGCGGCGGGCAGCACGCCGGCGGCCAGCACGGCTCCGGGGGTCCCCAGCACGGCGGTTCCCAGCACGGCGGCTCCCACGCCGGTTCGTCCCACGGCGGTTCGTCCAACGGGGGCGGGGCCACCGCCGAGGGCCAGGCCCACGGCTCGCCCGGCGTGCTCTCCGGCAACGGACTCCAGCTGCCCGTCGACCTCCCGGTCAACGTGAGCGGCAACTCCGTCAACGTCGTCGGCATCGGCAACCCGGCGTTCGGCAACACCTCGGTCAACGGTCCGTCCCAGCCCGAGGAGCCGGGCGAGGAGCCCAAGACCACGCCGCCGCGGAACATCCCCCCGGTCCCCCGGACGGAGACCGAGGAGCCCGCCCCGGCGCCCCGCCCGCAGACCAGCTCGGTCGCGCTCGCCAGCACGGGTTCGGAGCTGGCCGGCTCCGCGGCCGCGGCCGGAGCGGCGCTGCTGCTCGGTGGCGCGCTCGTCTACCGCCGCGCACGGAACACGGGCGCGCGGGTCTGAGGCCCTCCACGCGGTTCCTCCCCGTCCCTCAGCCGGGGCGCCAGGTCCGGAGCACCGTCTCGATGGCGGGTGCCACCCTCGTCCGGGCCTGGTGCCGGGGAACACCGCGCATGAGCAGCGAGTCGTACTCGGTGTCGACATGCCGTACGGCGGCCCGCACCGCGGCCGTGACCGCGCCCCGGTCGAGCGCCCGCCCCGCCGCCGTACGTCCCACCCGGCCGCTGCCCTTGTGGGAGGCGTGGGCCGCGATCTCCGCGGCCCGGTCGAGCGGACAGTGCGGGAAGAGCCGCAGGATCTCGGCCTCCAGCGCCGCCGTGACCTCCGCGTCCCGCTCGGCGCGCCGCGCCGCGTCCCGGACCCGGCGCCTCGCCCGCGCCTCCGCGTCCGCCAGGCAGGCCGCCTCCGCCCGGGCGAGCGCGGTCTCCTCGACGAGGAGGCCCTGACGCTCGTACCGGGTGCGGCGCCGGTTGTGCCGTACGACCACCGCCCACAGCGCGCTGCCCTCCCGTGCCCGGCGGGTCAGGGCGGTGTCCCCTCGGCGCAGGAAGACCAGGTGGCCCAGGTCGGCGCAGTCGAGACAGACGGGGGCGTTGAACTCGACGACCATCCGCTCCAGCGGGCCTTGGCGGCACTCCGAGCAGCGGCGCCGCTTGAGCGGTTCGACGACGACGGGCGCGACCAGGTCCACGACGTCCCCCTGTCAGCGCACGCCGGGTGCGGCGGTGGCGATGAAACGGTCGAGCGTGTCCTTCGCCTCCCGCGAACGGTGGGCGCGGTCCTCCTCGCCGGTCGCCTCGTGCATGCAGTTGGTCGTCTCGAAGGCCTGCTCGGCCAGTCGGCGGGTCTCCGCGTCGCCGCAGACCAACTGGACGCGGAAGAGCGCCTGGCGGGTGGCCGTGCGCTGACGGTACGAGGCGTAGCGCGACTCCTCCGCCCGGTCCGAGTCGGGATCCTCCACCGCGCGGAACCAGCGGTCGTTCTGGCTGCGCCGGTAGTCGACGACCGCTCCCGCGAAGGCGCTGTAGGCCGCGATCCGTTCCTGCCGCAGCTGCTCGTCGCGGGCGAGCGCCGCCGTACGTTCGGCGGCCCGGCTCTCGAACCAGTGCGTGGCGATCACACCCAGCAGGGTTCCCGCCACGGCGATCAGTGCCGTCTCCATGCCCGGTCGCTCCTCCGCCCGCTCAAGTGGCCTCAATAATCGTTCGATTCACCGCCCCGGTCCCGGCTAGGGTCCGTCGCGTGGCAACGAAACTCAATCAGATCATCGCAGTGGAGAAGGGCGTCAAGTCCCGGGCGCAGCAGGACCTCACGTCGGCGCACCACGGGCTGCAGAAGCCCGCCCTGCTCGCCGGCATCTCCCGGACGTACCAGCCGAAGGACGAGGAGGGCGAGCAGCTTCCGCCCGAGTCCACGCTGGTGCAGGTGAAGGCCGAGGACGTACTGCGCGACACCGCACGGGCGTTGACGCGGCTTTTCGATGTGACCGCCACCAAGGACTGGGCCAACTGCGAGGCGCGCGCCGACGTCACGGTCGACGGGCGCGTCCTGGTGAGCCAGGTGCCCGTCGCGTACCTCCTCTTCCTGGAGAAGCAGCTGACGGACATCAACACCTTCGTGCGCAAGCTGCCGGTCCTCGACGCGGCCGAGTCGTGGACGCAGGACCCGTCGACCGACGCGTGGAAGACCGAGGTCGTGCGGACGGTCCGGACGAAGAAGGTGCCGCGCAACCACGTCAAGGCGGAGGCGACGGAGAAGCACCCGGCGCAGGTCGAGGTGTACTACGAGGACGTGCCGGTCGGTTACTGGACCACGGTGAAGTTCTCCGGCGCGCTGCCGGCCCGGCGGGTGAACGAACTCCTGGAGCGGGTGGAGAAGCTCCAGCAGGCCGTGAAGTTCGCCCGGGAGGAGGCGAACGGCGCCGAGGTCACCGACCAGCGCGTCGGTGACGCCGTCTTCGGCTACCTCTTCGGGTAGCGGGGACACCCATGAACTCCCCGGCCGCACAAGTCGGCCGGGGTGCGCGAGGAGCGCGAAGCTGAAGCTGAGGCTTGTCGTGAACCCGCGGTTCCAGTGGAGGTTCGAGTCCTCCTCCCGGCACTTTCCTGCCGGGATGGCCCAACCAGGCAGAGGCAGACCGCGTCAATCTCAGACTATTGCTCCAGACTCAGCATGCGCCGCTCATCGCCGGATCGACCGGGCCCGGGCCCTGGTGCGTCGAAATGCCAGTTCGAATCTGGTCCGCCGAGCTCGATCGGCGGTGGTCCAACGGCAGGACGCGACGCAATGACGACTGACCCGGGTCCTCAAGTGTGCCGGCGTGTGATGTGAGCGGCATCGAACAGGGTCCGGGGGCAGGCTACGCCCTCGGACCCGCTCCTTTTCCGGTGCCTTTCCGGAGTCTTCCGGAGCCGTGACGCCTTACGGCGTACGTGACTTCTCCGGTACGCAGAGCCGGGCGAGGACGGCGGCGGTCAGATAGGCGAGCGCGCCGACGGCCATGCTGACACGCAGCCCCGCGCCGCCCCCGGCGGTGACGAGCAGGCTGCCGCCGAGCGCGACACCGGTGGCGCTCCCGATCTGCCGCGTGGTGTTGAACAGCGCGGACGCGGTCCCCGAGTACGCCGGGGGAGCGGCGCCCATCACGGTCGCGGTCGAGCCGGTGAGGGCGAAGGAGGTACCGAACCCCGCCGCCATCATCGGGACCACCAGCAGGGCGTACGCGGGGTCGGCACCGGCCGCGGCCCAGCCGGCGAGCCCCAGGGCGGCCAGGAGCATGCCGGAGACCACCAGCGGACGGTCGCCGGTGCGGCGGGCCAGGCGTCCGGACAGGACGGACGCGAACATGGTCATCGCCACGGCGGGGAACAGCGCGAGCCCCGTTTCGAGGGCGCTGTAGCCGCGATGCTGCTGGAACTCGAGGCTGGCGGTGAACACCATGCCGTAGAAGCCGAAGTTGAACAGCAGCCCGATGACGGCTCCGCCGCCCATGGCACGGGACCGGAGCAGGTCCAGGGGCAGGGCGGGGGACCGGGCCAGCCGCTCGCGTACGGCGAACGCCACAGCGGCGAGCACGGCCAGGGCCAGCCCGCCGAGGACGACCGGGTCGGACCAGCCGCGCCGGCCGGCCTCGTTCAGGGCTCCCGTCAGCAGCGCCACCCCTGCGACGACCGCGACCTGGGCCGGCCAGTCAAGAGCCCGGGTGGCGCGCCGCGGGGAGCGCGCCACATGGCGCAGGGTCAGCAGCAGACACGCCGCGCCGACGGGCAGGTTGATGAGGAACACCCAGCGCCAGCCCACGGTGGAGACGAGCACTCCGCCCAGGAGCGGCCCGGCGGAGGCGGCGATGCCCGCCATCGAACCCCACAGTCCGAACGCCCGCGACCGGGCGGCAGGAGCCGGGTAGGCCTGCTGGAGCAGGGCCAGGGAACCGGGCACGATCAGCGCCGCGCCGAGCCCCTCCACCAGCCGGGCCGTCACGAGGAAGGGGGTGCTGGGCGCGAGAGCGCACGCGGCCGAGGACACGACGAAGACGACGACGCCCGCGCAGAAGACCCGGCGGTTGCCGAGACGGTCGCCCAGCGCGCCACCGGTCAGCAGGAACCCGGCGAAGACCAGGGTGTACCCGTCGGTGATCCACTGGATCCCGGTGAGGGAGGCCGACAGCTCCCGGCCGATCACCGGCACGGCGACGTTGAGGATCGTCACGTCCAGGATGACCATGAAGTACCCGGCGCACACGGCCAGCAGCGGTGCCGAGGACCGTCGCTCCGGTGTGGGTGACGACTTCCCGAACTCCACGGCGCCTCAACTCCCATCCGTCCGTGGAGGCCCACGTCAGGGCCAGCGTAGGGGTCGGGCGGCCCTACTGCCGGTAGCCGCTCAGGAAGCGGCCGATGCGGCTGATCGCCGCGTCCAGGTCGTCGGCGTACGGGAGGGTCAGGATCCGGAAGTGGTCCGGCCGCGGCCAGTTGAAGCCGGTGCCCTGGACCACCTGGATCTTCTCGCGCAGCAGCAGGTCGAGGACGAACTTCTCGTCGTCGTGGATCCTGTGCACCTTGGGGTCGAGGCGCGGGAACGCGTAGAGCGCGCCCTTCGGCTTCACGCAGGAGACGCCGGGGATCTCGTTGAGCTTCTCCCAGGCCTTGTCGCGCTGCTCGTGGAGCCTGCCGCCCGGGGCGGTGAGCTCGTGGATCGACTGCCGGCCGCCGAGCGCCGCCTGGATGGCGTACTGGGCGGGGGCGTTCGGGCACAGCCGCATGGAGGCGAGCATGGTCAGCCCCTCCAGATAGCTCTTCGCGTGCTGCTGCGGCCCGCTGACCACCAGCCAGCCGGAGCGGAACCCCGCCACGCGGTACGTCTTGGAGAGCCCGCCGAACGTGAGCACGACGAGGTCGGGGGCGAGGGAGGCGGCCGGGTAGTGCACGGCCTCGTCGTAGACGATCTGGTCGTAGATCTCGTCGGCGAAGACCATCAGGCCGTGGCGGCGGGCGAGGTCGAGGATGCCCTCGACGATCTCCCGGGGATAGACGGCGCCCGTGGGGTTGTTGGGGTTGATGATCACGACGGCCCGGGTGCGGTCGGTGATCTTCGCCGCCATGTCGTCGAGGTCCGGGTACCAGTCGGCCGACTCGTCGCAGGGGTAGTGCACGGCCTTCCCGCCCGCGAGGGTGGTCACCGCCGTCCACAGGGGGAAGTCGGGGGCGGGGATCAGCACCTCGTCGCCGTCCTCGAGCAGCGCCTGGACGGCCATGGAGACCAGTTCGGAGACGCCGTTGCCGAGGAAGACGTCGTCGACGTCGACCTCGGGCAGACCCATGGCCTGGTAGCGCTGGGCGACGGCGCGCCGGGCGGAGAGGATGCCGCGGGAGTCCGTGTAGCCGTGGGCCTTCGGGAGCATCCGGATCATGTCCTGGACGATCTCCTCGGGCGCCTCGAAGCCGAAGAGCGCGGGGTTGCCGGTGTTGAGGCGCAGGACGCTGTGGCCCGCCTCCTCCAGGGCGTTGGCGTGCTCGATGACCGGGCCGCGAATCTCGTAGCAGACCTCGCTCAGCTTGCTCGACTGCCGGAACTCCATGCGACGACCTCCCCAGAAGTAATGATGCTTGGTTTTACCAAGTTCGGGCTTGGAAAGTCCAACAACTTGTCTAGACTGCGTCGCATGCCACGTCAGCCACGACAGCCGCGCCGCCGGAGCTACGACCAGTACTGCGCCTCAGCGCGCGCCCTCGACGCCGTCGGCGACCGCTGGACGCTGCTGATCGTCCGCGAACTCCTCGCCGGGCCGCGCCGCTACACGGATCTCCACGCCGATCTCCCGGGCGTCAGCACGGACATGCTGGCCGGCCGCCTCAAGGACATGGAGGGCGCCGAACTCGTCACGCGCCGCCGCCTGCCGCCACCCGTCCCGGCGTACGTGTACGAGCTCACCCCGCGCGGACGTGGACTGCTGCCGGTCCTGCGGGCCCTGGCGGAATGGGGCGCACAGGACCTGGACGCACCGCGCCCGACCGACGCCGTACGTGCCCACTGGTTCGCGATCCCGCTGCTCCGAGCCCTGGAGGGAGTGGTGACAGGCGTCGTGCAAGTGACCCTGGACGAGGGCGCGTTCCATGTACGGATCGAGGGCGACGGCGCCGTCTCGTACGCGGACGGGCCCGCCGAGGGCCCGGACGCGCACCTGCGGACGGACACCGCGACCTGCCGGGCCCTGGCGAGCGGGGAGCTCACCCTCGCGGAAGCGGTCGCGGCGGGGCGGGCGCGGCTCGATCGGACCGTACCGGCCGGCTGAGATCGTTCGCCCGTCCGGACCCCCTCCACCGGGTTACCGTATGGCCGGATTCCGCGGTCGTGAACAGCGCGGCCGCATCGGGAAGTTGGAGGGGTAGCCATGAGAACGGGCATATTCGGGGCGCGGCTGCGCAAGAGCCTGGTCGTGGCCGGCACGGTCGCCGCCGTGGCGGTCGTCCCGTCCGCCGCGCTCGCCACACCGGGCACCGGCGTGAGCGGCACCGTGCTCGCCAAGGGCACCTCCGACGGCAGGCTGAAGATCAAGCCGCCCAAGGGCGACACCGACGTCACCGTCCGCACCGTCACCATCGCGCCCGGCGGCTCCACCGGTTGGCACCACCACCCCGGCCAGCTCATCGCCGTCGTCCAGTCCGGCACGCTGACCCGCACCCTCGACGACTGCTCGGTCGAGGCGACCTCCGCGGGCGAGGCGTTCATCGAGCCGGCGGGCCGCAGGCACGTCCACATCGGACGCAACCTCGGCGCCGAGCCCGTCGTCCTCTACGTCACCTACGTGCTGCCCGCAGGCGCCCCGCTCTCCGTCGACGCGCCCGCGCCGGAGTGCGCGCAGGACTGACGCCCCTGCGGCGAACCGCCGTACGCGTGTGGCAAGGTCACGTCCGTGCGATTCGAAGCGATCACCTGGGAGCGGCTCTCCGAGGCCCTGGCCGCGCATGCCGACGGTGCCACCCCCGGTGACGGGAGCGCCTGGCTCAAACTCGCCGTCGACGGCGCGCCCGCGGCACCGACCGGGGAGACCGCGGAACGGATCGCGCAGGCGCTGCGGCTGCGCGGCCGGTCCGTGCTCGTCGTCGGCACCGGAGGGTTCCTGCGGCCCGCGTCCCTCCGGTTCGAGCACGGCAAGCAGGACCCCGACTCCTACTACGGCGAGTGGTTCGACACCGGCGCGCTGTGGCGCGAGGTGTTCGGGCCCCTGGAGGCGGGCGGCACCGGGCGCGTCCTGCCCGACCTGTGGGACCCGGTCACCGACCGCGCCACCCGCAGCCCCTACGTGGAACTGCCGCCCGGCGGAGTGCTCGTGGTGCACGGGCCCTTCCTCCTCGGGCACTGGTTCCCCTTCGACACCACCGTGCATCTGCGCCTCTCGCCCGGAGCCCTCGCCCGCCGCAGCGAGGAGCCCTGGACCCTGCCCGCCTTCGAGCGGTACGAGAGCGAGACCGCGCCGTCCGACGCCGCCGACGTGGTCGTCCGCGCCGACGACCCGCGCCACCCGGCCTGGACGGGACTCCCCGGCCAGGACCTGGCCTGAGCGGTGACCGGCGGATCAGGACCGGGGTCCCCGACCGGCGTGGACGCGCCCTACGTGACCGTCGGCGGCCGCCCGCCCACGACGGTCACCGCCTCCGCTCCGGCACGGCACCCCGCCTCGGCCGCCTCTCCTGCGTCCGCGCCCGCGAGCCGCGCGGCCAGGAACGCCCCTGTGAACGCGTCTCCCGCGCCCGTGGAGTCCACCGGCGACACCTCAGGAGCCGCGACACGGCCCGTGACCGCGCCCGACTCGGCGACCAGAGCACCCCCGGCGCCCAGGGTGACCGCGACGAGCGGGAACGCCCGGCTCAGGGCCACGGCCGCCTCCTCCGGGTCGGCGCAACCCGTCAGCAGCAGCGCCTCGTCGACGTTCGGGAACAGCGCCTCCACCCCTCGCGCGGCGGCGAGGAACCGCTCCACGCCCCACTGCTTCAGGAACCCCACGGACGCCGGGTCCACGCTCACCGGGATCCCCGCCTCCCGCGCACCGCGCATCGCCCGCAGCGCGGCCGCACGGCTCGGCCCGGCGAAGAAGAGGTACCCCGACAGATGGAGACGAGCCGTCCCGTCGAGGAACGCGTCGGACCAGTCCGCGGGGGAGAGGCGCAGCGCCGCTCCGCTGTCGGTCAGGAACGTCCGCTCGGCGCCCGCGTCGACCAGGGATATCACCGTCGCCGTGCCGGCCTCGCCGTCCGGGACGAGCAGCGGCCGCACGCCCGCCCGGCGGAGCGCCCTGTCGTGCCACCCGGCCTCGTCCGTGCCGACCCGGCCGAGCAGGGTCACCGGCGCGCCGCCCGAACGCGCCGCCCAGCAGGCCACGTTGGCTCCCGCCCCGCCCGGCAGCCGCCGGATCTCGGCGGCCGTGTCGGTCGCCGGCGCGAGCGGTGTCCTGTGCCGGGCGACGATGTCGGTGACCACGTCGCCCACGACCAGCAGACCGCTCATGCGCCGGCGCCGGCGCTGGCGTACGCGGAGGCGATCCGCGCCCCGAGGCCCACGTTCCCGCGTACCGCCGCCAGATTCGCCTCCAGGGACGCCCCGTCCGTGTGCACCATCAGATACTCCAGCAGGAACGGCGTCACGGCCTGTCCCGTGATCCCCTTCTCCTTCGCCGCCGCCAGGCCCTGGGCGAGGATCCGGTCGTGCAGCTCCGGGTCCAACTGCTCCGCCACCGGCACCGGGTTGGCGACGATCATCGCCCCACGCGGCCCGCCCAGGGCGTCCTGGGCCCGTATCACCCGCGCCACGTCCTCGGGCGTGCGCAGTGTCCAGTCGACCGGCTCCCCGGAGGAGGTCAGATAGAACCCCGGGAAGTGCTCCGTCCCGTACCCCACCACCGTCACGCCCAGGGTCTCCAGCCGCTGCAGCGTCGCGGGGACGTCGAGGATCGACTTGACCCCCGCGCACACCACCGTGACCCCGACCCGGGAGAGCAGCCGCAGGTCCGCCGACTCGTCCTGTGTCTCGGTCCACTGCCGGTGCACGCCGCCGAGCCCGCCCGTCGCGAAGACCCGGATGCCTGCCGCGTCCGCCAGCCACGCCGTCGCGGAGACCGTCGTCGCCCCCGTGGCCCCGGTCGCGAGCGCCGGTGCCAGGTCCCGGTGGCCCAGCTTCCGTACCGCCGGGTCCTCCGCGATCCGGGCCAACCCGCGCGCGTCGAGGCCGACATGGGCCACTCCGTCGATCACCGCGATCGTCGCGGGCACGGCGCCCCCGGCCCGCACCAGAGCCTCCAGCTCGCCGGCCACGGCCAGATTGCGCGGGCGCGGCAGACCGTGGGCGATGATCGTGGACTCCAGCGCGACGACGGGCCGGCCCTCGTGGAGCGCCTCCCGCACCTCTTCGTACACCTGTGTGGACATGTCCCATTTCTGGCGCGCTCACGCACCACTCAAACCTGGGTGGCGAGGTTCAGCCACACCGCGGCAGGGCGGGCAGCCGTGCCGCGTCGACCACCTGGATCACCGGCCGGGAGCCGTCGGCCTTCGCGTTGCCCACGCTGTACGCGACCGCCAGCGCCCCGCCCCTGGCCTGCGCGTAGCCGTAGGCGGGAGTGATCCGGGTGTACGAACCCGTGCCGAGGTCGAGCGCGTACGACGTCTCCGGGGTGCGCCAGGTGACCAGGCGGCCGCTGATCCTCAGCTGGTCCATGCCGTCGACGGCCGGGGAGGTGGTGACGACCGCCGTGGGCCGCGCGTCGCCCTCCCGCCACACCATCAGGCGCGGCTCGGCCTCGCCCGCCACCCAGGCCCATGTGCCGCCACCGGACCCGTTGCCTCCGCTGCCTCCGTTCCCTCCGTTCCCTCCGTTCCCTCCGTTCGATCCGCCGTCGGCGACGACCGAGCGGACGTTCCGGAGCGCGGCCAGGGGGCCCGGCAGCTCGGCGGGCCGCCCGTCCCCGAGCGAGACGGCGGCCAGCCGGGTGCCGGATCCCGTGGACTCGCGCCAGACCAGCAGTCCGCCCACCGCGAAGGGCGCGTCGACGACGCCCGTGTGCAGGGCGCGGGGCGCGCCGCCCGAGGCCGGGGCCGCGAACACCGTGGCCCTGCCGTCGCCGACCCCCTGCGCCCAGTGGACGGTGCCGTCACGGACGACGGGCTGGGGGAGCGGGCCCGGCCGGTCGGCCCGGGCGAGCCGCCGCGACGAGCCCGTCTCGGCGTCCCACACGTACAGACTCCACGGGCTGTCCAGCGTCCGTCCCTCCAGGACGGCGAACGCGGCCCACCGGCGGCCGTCGAAGTCGGCCGCGAGCAGTTGGTGCTCGACCGGGTCCGCGAGCGCCATAAGGGTGCGCGGCGCGGCGCCGCCGGCCACCAGCGCCGCCCGTCTGCGGTCGGCGCCGCTGAGCTGGACGGCCGTCCAGCCGGGGCCGGTGTCGGTGAGCATCGCCCGCTCGCCGGCCGGTGCCCGCAGCTCGCCGGCGGCGAGCGCGGAGCGCCAGGCCGCGGGCAGCTTCACCTCGCACGCGGCGGCGAGCGCGGTCGGCCGGGGCGCGGGGGCGGACGACTCGCGGGGCGCCGGTTCCGGGCCGCCGTGCCGCGTCGACGAGCACCCCGCGAGGAGGGTGCCCGTCAGCAGCAGGGTCAGCGCCGCCCGTGCGCCGACCGGGGAGCAGGACCTACCAGACGTACCCACGGCCGCCCATGATGGTCGTGATGGTGTCGGACGAGATGTGCGCCGACTTGGGTACGGAGCCCGCCCACGAGATCACGCTCGTGCTCACCCCGCCCACGGGGTCGAGGTAGTTGACCTGTCCGGCGGCGGTGTCCGTGTTGTATCCGTCGATCGCGACCCAGTGGAATATCTCCACGTTGGGGTGGCCGACGAGGTGGGGGCCGCCCGGTACCTCCCAAGCGTTGCCCGCTATCGCGTAGTCGTTGTCGGTGTTGTGCGTGATGTGCTGCCGGAAGTTCGCCTTGTCGGTGGCGGACGGGGTGTAGGGCAGCGCGCGGGGCACGTAACCGGCCCCGGGAAGGCGGTGGTTCAGCGCGTCGGCCATGGGATAGCCCGTGGGACCGGGCACGTTGATGTTGACGCCGTACCAGGCGGTGCCGCTGGTGGTCGTCCTGAGGAGGTTCGCCGCGTCCTGCTGGGAGCGGCCGGCGACCTCGTCGGCGGCGGACTGGGCGATCACGAGGGTGGCCGGGCCGCACCAGTACGAGGTCTTCTGGGACTGGTGGACGCCACCGGAGAGCTTGTAGCCGGCGAAAGCGGTCTGGGTGCGGATCCCCTCGAACGCTCTGGACGCCTCCGCCTGCTTGGCGTCGCTCATTCTCTGCTGGGCCGGGGTCAGGCGCTGCGGACCCAGGGTGTCGTACGCCGCCTTGTAGGAGGCGCCGGGGGCTATCGGCTCACGGGCCGAGGGCTCGGAGGCGGCCTGCGCCGGGGGCGCGGCCGCGAGGACCGCGAGCAGCGCGGCGGCGGTCAGGACGGTGGCGGTGCGGGGGGCCTTGCGAGGGATGAAGGACGACGCGGGCATCGCACTCTCCTGTCGGAGGTGGGGGAGGAGGTCACGGAGCGAGTTTGACGCGCACACGCCAGGCTTGACAGGGGGCTCGGAGGATTCCGTCCGACCAACATTGGGCGCACCAAAGGCGCCTGCGGTGACCTGCGGGAACACCGGTCCGCCGACTGTCCTGCCGGCCGTGTTCTCCAGCCGTGCGGCGCCGGGACACAGGCCTCGGCGGTGTGCGCGTATGAGCGGTTCCGCCCCCGAGGGAGCCGAAGTGTTCATCTGCCACTTGTACGACGTCCGAGGGTCCGACTACGACCGGATGTACGCCGATTGGCCGCCTCCACCACTCCTTCGGAATCGGTGGCCGGCCACCGGCTCCCGCCCGCCTCGCACGGCGACGGTCTCTCCCGGCCGCGCCGGGGACCACCGCGAGACCCCGCCCGCGGCCTCGCCGGAAGCGCCGGCCGGGCCCGTGCGGCGCCCGCCTCCGCCCGCGCTTCGGATTTCGTCGCGGTCCGCCGGTCCGGTGAAGTCACCTGGTCAGGGGCGAAGCGGAGGGCGTTGTTCCAGCCGGTCCTGGGGGTGAGGCGGCCACGAGCCCCCGCTACAGTCACCGGCCATGACCACACATGACCAGCCCTCGTTCGCCGTCCACATCCCCGACGCGGAGCTCGAGCCCGAGCCGCTCGACCCCGCCCAGATCGTCTCGGGAACGCCCGAGGTGACCGGCAAGGTCCTCTGGGAGTCCGCCGACGGCAAGCAGGTGCGCGGCATCTGGCAGATCACCCCCGGAGTCGTCACCGACACCGAGGCCGACGAGCTCTTCGTCGTCGTCAGCGGGCGGGCCACCGTCGCCGTCGAGGGCGGTGCCACGCTGGAGATCGGGCCCGGTGACGCCTGCGTGCTGCGCGAGGGGGACCGGACCACCTGGACGGTCCACGAGACGCTGCGCAAGGCGTACCACATCAGCCTCTGAACCGTGGTGCGGTGAGGGGGAGTCGAGGGCCCGGTCGGACGCGGGCGTGCCGTGCGGTGCGGGCCGGCCGCCGCGAGCCGCCGGTGCCCGGCGCCCCTCAGCCCCGCCGCAGCACTCCGCGTACCGCCAGCGCCGCCATCGGCAGCAGCAGACACGCGCCCACCAGGTTCAGCCAGCCGTAGCCCGCGCGGGCCACGATCAGCCCGGCCATCAGGCCGCCGAGGCCGGCCGCGGTGTTCATGATGAAGTCCGACAGGCCCTGCACGGCCGCCCGCGCGGCCTGCGGGACCGAGTCCGTGAGCAGCGCCGAGCCCGACACCAGGCCCGCCGACCAGCCGAGGCCGAGGACGAACAGACCCGCCGCGGTCTGCCCGTGGCTGGGGCCCGCCGTGCCCGCGAGCAGCGCCGCCAGGCAGAGGAGTCCGACCGAGAGGCCGATGACGGAGAGCCGGCCCAGACGGTCCGACAGCCAGCCCATGACCGGGGAGAAGGCGTACATGCCGGCGATGTGCCCGCTGATCACGAGGCCGATCAGCTGGATGCCGGCGCCGTGGTGGCTCAGCGCCACCGGGGTCATCGACATGATCGAGACCATCGCGGTGTGCGAGGCGGTCACGGTGACCAGTGCGAGGCGGGCCCCCGGGGACTTCCGTACGGCCCGCACACCCGCCCTGAGGGAGCGGCTCTCGGCCCCCTGGTCCTCCTCCGGGGCGGCCAGGGCGCGCGCCGTGAGCAGAGGGTCGGGGCGGAGCAGCAGCGCGACCACGAGCGCCGCGATCAGGAACGCGCCGGCCGCCCAGACGAAGGGGCCCGCCGTCGCCGGGATGCCGAGTCCGGCGACGCTCCTGCCGGCCGGTGCGGCGATGTTCGGGCCGAGGACGGCGCCGATCGTCGTGGCCCAGACGACGGTCGAGATGGCCCGGCCCCGGTGATGCGGTTCGACCAGGTCCGCCGCGGCGAACCGGGCCGCCAGGTTGGCCGAGGAGGCGGCGCCGAACCCGACCAGGCCGGCGAGGAGCAAGGGGAAGCTGTTCACGACCGCCCCGAGGACGGCGACCCCGGCGCCCAGCGCCCCGATCAGATACGCCAGCACGAGTCCGGGGCGCCGCCCGCGCGCACCCATCAGCGCGGCCAGAGGCATCGCCAGCAGCGCGGGGCCGGCCACCGTGGCCGTCGAGGCGAGGCCCGACAGAGCCTCCGTGCCGCTCACCTCCTTGGCCAGGACGGCGGCGAGGGCGATGCCGGTGGCGATACCGAGCCCGCCGAGGATCTGCGTGGCGATCAGCACGGCCTGGATCCGCCGCCGGAGCGCCGGGGGCACGGGTGCCGCGACGGGCGTGGATATCTCCGCCGGACGTGCGGCGTCAGGAGCATCGGGGGCGTTGGTCACTGACGAGAGTGTGCCAGCCGGCCCCGCCCCTGAGAACGCCGCCCGCACGACCCGCGCTCGCCGCGGCCTCAGAAGAGAGGCTGCGGCAGGACGCCCTCCAGGGCCAGCAGCGTCCGCTTCGTCTCCAGTCCGCCCCCGAAGCCGCCGATCCCGCCGTCGCTCTCGACCACCCGATGGCATGGCACGACCACCGGCAGAGGATTGGCGCCCATCGCCGCCCCGACGGCCTGGGCGGCGCCGGGCTGCCCCACCCGCTTCGCCAGATCGCCGTACCCGACGACCGTCCCGAACGGCACACCCTCGGCCAGCTCACGCAGCACCTGGCGGTTGAAGCCCGTCGTCAGCGTCCAGTCCAGGGCCAGGTCGAACGCGCGCCGGTCACCCTCGAAGTACTCCACGAGCTGCCGTATCGGCTCGGCGAGCCGCCCCGACGCGCTCTCCACCGGCTCCGCGCCGAGCTGCCCCGCCAGCCGGCCGATCGCCGTCTCCCGGACCGCCTCGTCGGCGTGGAAGACCACGCTCACCAGTCCGCGCCCGGTCGCCGCGAGCATCAGCGGACCGATACCGCTCGGCACGACCGCCCATTCCACCGTGGTGTCCATGACGCTCACGGTACGACCGGGCACTGACATCACGGTCGTCACAGCCGGGTCTCGTCCCGGTCTCACCGACGGCAATTCCCGGACCTCATGGTCGTACGGCCCGCGGCGCGCCATAATCTCGCCCCGGTAGTACTACTACTCAGCGGTACCGACTGTTTTCGGACGACGTGGGCACCACGGCTGGAGGTACAGACGCTCATGCAGGGCACGGTCGACGGATTCAGCTACGGCCTCGTCACCCCGGTCGCCGCCTACCTCATGGCCTGCCTCGGCGGCGCCCTGGGCCTGCGCTGCACGACGAGATCCCTGCGTCACCGCGACACCTTCAAAGCGGGCTGGCTCGCGCTCGGAGCGACGTCGATAGGCACGGGCATCTGGACGATGCACTTCATCGCGATGATGGGCTTCTCCGTGCGCCAGGCGCCCATCAGCTACGACCGCCCCCTCACCTTCGCCAGCCTGGGCGTCGCGATCCTGATGGTCGGCATCGGCATCTTCATCGTCGGCCACCGCGGGGCCACCCCGCTCACCCTCGTCACCGGCGGCACGATCACCGGCCTCGGCGTCGCCACCATGCACTACCTCGGCATGGCGGGCATGAGGCTCCAGGGGACCATCGACTACGACACCCCCACCGTCGCCCTCTCCGTCGTGATCGCCGTCGTCGCGGCCACCACCTCGCTCTGGGCGGCCGTATCGGTCCATGGATTTCTGGCCAGCCTCGGTGCCAGCCTGGTGATGGGCCTCGCCGTCAGTGGTATGCACTACACCGCCATGGCGGCCGTCAACGTCCATGTGCACGACTCCGCCACCGTCGCGGGCGGCGGCGACACGGCCACCTCGCTGCTGCTGCCGATGCTGGTCGGCCCGGCCGTCTTCCTGCTCCTCGCCGCGGTCGTCGTCATGTTCGACCCGCTGCTCGTGATGGGCGACCCGGACTGGCAGCGGCCCTCCGCGCACGGTCCCCACCGCCCCGGAGTACCGGCCCAGCGCCGCGCCCCCGCCTACGGCGAGCCCGCGAACTGGTCGGCCCGGCAGCCCGCCGGCCGGGGAGTCAGGGGAGGCCGGGGAGGCCGCGCGGACCGGGAGAGCCGCGGGCGCGCCAAGAGCGCGGGACGGGGTGCCCACCGATCCCAGGAGTGGTGAGAAGAGGCCCTGCGGGCAGGCCCTGAGGCGTTCCCCGCCCGACTGTCAGTGGGGGGTCGTACGGTGGTTCCATGCGGCCCGTTTCCCAGATCGAACGTACGGTGGCGCCTTTCGAGGTCGTCAGTCCCTACCAGCCCAGCGGCGACCAGCCGACGGCGATCGCCGACCTCGACCGGCGCGTCCGCGCCGGTGAGAAGGACGTCGTCCTCCTCGGTGCGACCGGCACCGGAAAGTCCGCGACCACCGCGTGGATGATCGAGAAGCTGCAGCGACCCACCCTGGTGATGGCGCCGAACAAGACGCTGGCCGCCCAGCTGGCCAACGAGTTCCGCGAGCTCCTGCCGAACAACGCGGTCGAGTACTTCGTCTCGTACTACGACTACTACCAGCCCGAGGCGTACGTCCCGCAGTCGGACACCTACATCGAGAAGGACTCCTCGATCAACGAGGAGGTCGAGCGGCTCCGCCACTCCGCGACGAACTCGCTGCTCACCCGCAGGGACGTGGTCGTGGTCGCCTCCGTCTCCTGCATCTACGGCCTCGGTACGCCCCAGGAGTACGTGGACCGGATGGTCCCGCTCAAGGTCGGCGAGGAGATCGACCGCGACCAGCTGCTGCGCCGCTTCGTCGACATCCAGTACACGCGCAACGACCTGGCGTTCACCCGGGGCACCTTCCGCGTCCGCGGCGACACCATCGAGATCTTCCCGGTCTACGAGGAGCTCGCCGTCCGCATCGAGATGTTCGGCGACGAGATCGAGGCGCTCTCCACGCTCCACCCCCTCACCGGCGAGATCATCAGCGAGGACCGCGAGCTGTACGTCTTCCCCGCCAGCCACTACGTGGCGGGCCCCGAGCGCATGGAGAAGGCGGTCAACGGCATCGAGCGCGAGCTCGAGACCCGGCTCGCCGAGCTGGAGAAGCAGGGCAAGATGCTGGAGGCCCAGCGTCTGCGCATGCGCACGACGTACGACATCGAGATGATGCGCCAGATCGGGTCGTGCTCCGGCATCGAGAACTACTCGATGCACTTCGACGACCGCGAGCCCGGCTCCGCGCCCAACACGCTCCTCGACTACTTCCCCGAGGACTTCCTGCTCGTGATCGACGAGTCGCACGTCACCGTCCCGCAGATCGGTGCCATGTACGAGGGCGACGCCTCCCGCAAGCGGACCCTGGTCGACCACGGCTTCCGGCTGCCCTCCGCGCTCGACAACCGCCCGCTGAAGTGGGAGGAGTTCCAGAAGCGGATCGGCCAGACCGTCTACCTGTCGGCCACCCCCGGGACGTACGAGCTCTCGCGCGGCGACGGTTTCGTCGAGCAGATCATCCGCCCCACCGGCCTCGTCGACCCCGAGGTCGTCGTCAAGCCCACCGAGGGCCAGATCGACGACCTGGTCCACGAGATCCGGCTGCGGACCGAGCGGGACGAGCGCGTCCTCGTCACCACACTCACCAAGAAGATGTCGGAGGACCTCACCGACTACTTCCTGGAGCTCGGCATCCAGGTCCGCTATCTGCACAGCGACGTCGACACCCTCCGCCGTATCGAGCTGCTGCGCGAGCTGCGCGCCGGCGAGTACGACGTCCTGGTCGGCATCAACCTGCTCCGCGAGGGGCTCGACCTGCCCGAGGTCTCGCTCGTCGCCATCCTCGACGCCGACAAGCAGGGCTTCCTGCGCTCCGGGACCTCGCTGATCCAGACCATCGGCCGCGCGGCGCGCAACGTCTCCGGCCAGGTCCACATGTACGCGGACACCGTCACGCCGGCCATGGAGAAGGCCATCGACGAGACCAACCGGCGCCGCGAGAAGCAGATCGCGTACAACACCGCCAACGGCATCGACCCGCAGCCGCTGCGCAAGAAGATCAACGACATCGTCGCCACCATCGCCCGCGAGGAGGTCGACACCGAGCAGCTGCTCGGCACCGGCTACCGGCAGGCGAAGGACGGCAAGGGGGCGAAGGCGCCCGTCCCCTCGCTCGCCGCGCACGCGACGAAGGGCCGGGCAAAGGGTGGCAAGGCGGGCTCCACGGTCGAGCTCGGCGACCGCCCTGCGACCGAACTGGCAGCGATCATCGAGGAGATGACGGACCGGATGCGGGCCGCCGCGGCGGAGCTGCAGTTCGAGGTCGCCGCCCGGCTCCGTGACGAGGTCGGAGAGCTGAAGAAGGAGTTGCGTCAGATGAAGGAGGCGGGACTCGCCTGACCTCCGGGGCTGCTCGGCCCGCCCGCTGTGTTGCAAGACCGACACAAAACGCGACCACGTCTGCTGCGTTGTCAGTGCCCCTGCGTAGGGTGCTGGGAAACCGCACGCACAGCAAGGCGGGCGCGGGGATCGCTAGGAGAGGGGACAGCGCGTGACGGTCAACATGACCAAGGGTCAGGCCATCAGCCTGGAGAAGCAGGGCGGGGGCGACCTGACGTCCGTACGGATGGGGCTCGGCTGGCAGGCGGCGCCCCGGCGCGGCCTGTTCGGTTCGCGTACGCGCGAGGTCGACCTGGACGCCTCCGCGGTGCTCTTCGCCGACAAGCAGCCGGTGGACGTGGTCTTCTTCCGCCACCTGGTGAGTGACGACGGCTCGGTCCGGCACACCGGCGACAACCTGGTCGGCGGCGCCGGTCAGGGCGGCGACGACGAGTCGATCCTCGTCGACCTCCAGCGCGTGCCGGTCCACATCGACCAGATCGTCTTCACGGTGAACTCCTTCACCGGACAGACGTTCCAGGAGGTGCAGAACGCCTTCTGCCGGATCGTCGACGAGACCAACGGCCAGGAGCTCGCGCGCTACACCCTGGACGGCGGCGGCCAGTACACCGCGCAGATCATGGCGAAGGTGCACCGGGCGGGCTCCGGCTGGAAGATGACGGCCCTGGGCAACCCGGCCAACGGCCGGACGTTCCAGGACCTCATGCCCGCGATCCTGCCGCACCTCTAGTCCGGCACGGCAGACGCACCCACAGCTCCCGGAGGCGGCAGGCCACCGGGAGCTGTCCCACATATCCACCATGATCCGCACGGAAGACGCTGAGGGGACAGAGCCGATGACGGTCGAGCTGGTCCGGGGACAGAACCATCCCCTGCCCGACACCCGACTGGAGATCCGGGTCTCGGCCGGACATCCGGTCGTCGCCGGAGCCACGCTCGCCGACGAGGGGGGCCGGGTCCCCGGCGTCGAGTGGATCGCCCACCCGGGCTCGCCCTCGCTGCCCGGAGTCGAGGTCTCCCAGCAGGCGGCGGCCGACCACCGGCTCGCCGTCGACCTGGAAGCGGTCCCGGCGGCCGTGCACCGCCTCTCGCTCCTCCTCGCCCTGCCCGTCGGCGTCGGCGGCCCGACCCGCTTCGGCGCCGTCGCGGCCCCCTTCGTGGCCGTCACCGGCCTCGACGGCACCGAGGTCGCCTCCTACACGATCACCGGCCTGGACCGTGAGTCGGCCGTCGTCGCCCTGGAGCTGTACCGCCGTCAGGGCGCCTGGAAGGTGCGGGCGATGGGCCAGGGGTACGAGGGCGGTCTCGCCGCCATGCTCGGCGACCAGGGCCTCGAGCGCCCCGCCGACCTGGCCGCCACGATCCTGGACGCCGTCGCCAGGGGCCTGGCCCGCTCGGTCTCCGCCCCGCCCCCGCGCGTCCCCGAGACCGAGCGCGTCCGCCACTCGGCACCGGCGGCCGCTCCGGAGACGATGGCTGCCGCGGACTCGGCCCCCACGCTGCCGGTGACGCCGCCTCCGCCGCTGCCGTCCACGCCCCTGCCCTCCACGCCGGCGCCGTCCGCCCCGGCCCCGTCCGGCGGAACCACGGGCGGCGGAACCGCGGGCGGCGGCCCCATCAGCTACGCCCATCCGGGCCGCCGCGCGGCCGCACCCGAGCCCGAGCCCCGGCAGGCACCCCCCGCTCCCGTCGCCGGGGACGCGAGCGGCTGGTCCATGGACGAGCGGCTCTACAACCAGGTCTGGGGGATGTTCGAGGACCTGGCCCGCACCACCGCCGCGTACCGCAGCGCCTGCGACTTCGCCGAGTCACGGCTCGACAAGGAGCTCGACGGAGTGCTCTCCGACCCGCGCAGCCGCATCGGCGGTGCCGGGGACGCCGCCCGCGAGGCGGCCCGGGCCCGGCACGACGAGCTCACCGCCCGCGCCCAGGAGGTCCTGGACCGGGACCTCACCCAGCTCGCCGCCGAGTCCGAGGTCGTCGAACCGGCGCTGCCCCCCGCCTACGCCCGCTGGGACAACCCCGTCTGGCACGCCTACCGCGTCCCCATGGAAGCCCCGATGGCACTGCGCCTGGGCGACCTCCACCTCCCCGAGCGCACGGATCTGCGCATCCCGATGCTGGTCAGGCTCCCGCTGGAGCGCGGCTTGTGGGTGGACTCCGGACGCGGGCGCTCCGAGGCGGCCGGGCTGCTCGACGAGGCCGAGCTGCGCCGGCTCGCGCTGGACACCGCCGTCGCGCACGCGGCGCGGCTGCTCGCGGTGTACCCGCCGGGCGAGTTCACGGTCCATGTCGTCGACCCGGCGGGCTCGGGCGCGACGGCGCTCGCGCCGCTCGTCCAGGCGGGTGTCCTCGCGGGCCCTCCGGCGGCCGGAGCGGCCGGGGTCACGGCCGTCCTCGCCCAGCTCACCGAGCGCGTGGACCTGGTCCAGATGGCGTTGAGGGCCGGGGCCCCCGACGCACTGCCGCCGGGCATGGACACCGCCGAGCAGCTCCTGATCGTCCATGACTTCCCGCACGGCTTCGACGACCGGGCGGTCAATCAGCTCCGCTACCTCGCGGACGAGGGCCCGGCGGTCGGGGTGCATCTGCTGATGGTCGCCGACCGTGAGGCCGCTTCCGCGTACGGCCCGGTGCTCGACCCGCTGTGGCGGTCGCTGCTGCGGATCACTCCCGTACCGGACGACCACCTCGCCGATCCGTGGGTCGGCCATGCCTGGACGTACGAGCCCCCGCTCTTCCCGTCCGGCAGCCGGATACTGCCCCAGGTCCTCGCGCAGGTGGCCGAGGCCCGACGACAGTGGGGCCGCTGACCTGCTGCTTTGGGGGCTCTTTACCCTAGCCTTTACCTTTTCTTGGTTCTTCGGGTAGTCTTCTCGGCGCGGAGGGGAGTACTCCCCATGTGCGGCGTTCCCGTCAATACGGACGTACCCCGAGCGGGGTCGATCCCGGGGCGCCGGCCCGGCCCGTCCCGCGCGGACGGCCCGGGTGGAAGAGACCTCCGGCAGCGACGACGCTGATCAAGTAGCCGTACGACGCCGGAGGCGCAGTGGACGTTTCGACGACTCTCTGGGTGCTGACCATTCTCGGTCTGGGCGCCCTCATCGCGATCGACTTCTTCATCGGGCGCAAGCCCCATGACGTGTCGGTCAAGGAAGCCGGAATCTGGACGATCGTCTGGATCGTGCTCGCCGTGCTCTTCGGCGTCGGCCTGGCGTTCTTCGGCAACGGTCAGGCGTCCGGTGAGTTCTTCGCCGGATTCATCACCGAGAAGTCGCTCAGTGTCGACAACCTCTTCGTCTTCGTGCTGATCATGGCGAAGTTCTCGGTGCCCTCCCACCTCCAGCAGCGCGTGCTGCTCGTGGGTGTGCTGATCGCCCTGGTCCTGCGTGCGATCTTCATCGCCGCCGGCGCCACGATCATCGCCAGCTTCTCCTGGGTCTTCTACATCTTCGGCGCGTTCCTGATCTACACCGCCTGGAAGCTCATCCAGGAGGCGCGTGCCGGCGACGACGAGGACGAGTGGGAGGAGAACCGTCTCCTCAAGTCGGTCGAGAAGAGGTTCGGCGTCGCGGACAAGTACCACGGCACGAAGCTCTTCATCAAGGTCAACGGCAAGCGGGTGCTGACGCCGCTGATGGTCGTCATGCTCGCCATCGGCACGACGGACGTCCTCTTCGCCCTCGACTCGATCCCGGCGATCTTCGGCCTGACCCAGGACCCGTACATCGTCTTCACCGCCAACGCCTTCGCGCTGATGGGTCTGCGCCAGCTGTACTTCCTGATCGGCGGCCTGCTGAAGAAGCTGGTCCACCTCAGCTACGGCCTGTCGGTGATCCTCGGCTTCATCGGCGTGAAGCTGGTGCTGCACGCCCTGCACGAGTCCGGGGTCCACGTCCCCGAGATCTCCATCCCGTTCTCGCTGGCGGTCATCGGCGGCGTCCTGGTCATCACGACGATCACCAGCCTGATCGCCTCCAGGAGGCAGGCGGCGCTCGAGGCCGCCGAGGCCTCCACGGCCCCCGCCGCGGAGGCCGGGGAGACCGAGAAGGACAGCGTCGGCGCCTGACCGCGCACGACACGGAGAACCACGCACCGCGGCCGGTGCGGGCGGCACACCACCGCTCGCACCGGCCGCGGTGCGTCTCTACCCGGACACCTCAGCCGTGGCCTGGGCCGACGTCTTCGCCGGCGCCTTCGCGCGGGCGGCGGCCGGCAACGTCTCCGGGAGCAGCGCGAAGCAGCCCAGGCTCACCAGCGCCACCACGGTCAGATACGCCGCCACCCCCCAGGGCGGCCCCGAGCCCCCGGACAGCGCCGTCGCCAGGATCGGCGTCAGCGCCCCGCCCAGGACGCCCGCCAGGTTGTAGCCGACCGCCGCTCCCGTGCAGCGCACCCTCGGCTCGTAGAGCTCCGGGAGGTACGCCGCGACCACCGCGAACATGGTGATGAACGCGAGCAGGGCGCCCAGGAACCCGAGGAACATCAGCACCGGCCGCCCCGTGTGCAGCAGGGCGACCATGGGGAACATCCAGGCGGCGGAGGCCGCGCAGCCGGCGAGGCAGAGCGGACGGCGGCCGTAGCGGTCGCCCAGCATCGCCGCCAGCGGTGTCGTGGCGCCCTTGACCGCCACGGCCGCCATGATGCAGATCAGCATGGTCGTACGGTCGACCCCGAGACGCTCGGTGCCGTAGGCAAGGGCCCAGGTGGAGACCGTGTAGAACACCGCGTACCCGACGGCGAGCGCGCCGGCGGTCAGCAGGACGAGCCGCCAGTGGTCGCGTGCCACCTCGGCGAGCGGGGCGTTCGCCCGCCGCCCGGTCGCGCTGAGCTCCTGGAACTGCGGCGTCTCGGCGAGCGAGGAGCGCAGCAGCAGCCCGCCCACCGCGAGCAGGCCCGCGGCCCAGAACGGCACGCGCCAGCCCCACTCCCGGAACTGGGCGTCGGTCAGCGCGGCCGACAGCGCCAGCATCACCCCGTTCGCCAGCAGGAAGCCGACCGCCGGGCCGACCTGCGGGAAGCTCGCCCACAGTCCCCGCCGCCGTTCCGGGGCGTGCTCGGCGGTGAGCAGGACGGCCCCGCCCCACTCGCCGCCCAGACCGAGCCCCTGCAGGAAGCGCAGCACGAGCAGCAGGACGGGCGCCGAGATCCCGATCGTCGCGTACGTCGGGACCAGGCCGACCGCGACCGTGGCACAGCCGGTCAGCACCAGCGAGGCGAACATGACCGGGCGTCGCCCGTACCGGTCGCCGACATGACCGAAGAGCACGGAGCCGAGCGGCCGGGCCACGAAACCGACGGCGAAGGTGCCGAACGCGGCCAGGGTCCCGGCGACGGGGGAGAAGGTCGGGAAGAAGAGCGGCCCGAGAACGAGCGCGGCGGCCGTCCCGTAGACGAAGAAGTCGAAGAACTCGATGGCCGTCCCCACGAGCGACGCGACGGCGAGCCGCCCCATGGAGGGGGCGGCGGCGGGCGCCGGAGCCCCGGGTGCCGGCGGCCCGCCGGGGCAGTTCGTCTGCGCCTCGGGAGAGCCCCGTGGAGCCTGGGGGCCGGAGAGGGCCGGGGAGCCGGACGGAGCCGGGGGGTCCGGGAGCGGCGGGGCATCCGGGGGTGATGGTGGGCGCGGAGAGTGACCGTGGTGCATGTCGCGCCAACTACCCGGCGTCCACCGGAGTTACGGGGGCGTGCGGGAGCACACGGCCGCCGGCCGCGCGCCTCCCGAGGCGGGGACGGCTGGGACGGGCGGCGGCCTCGGCCGCACGCCCGCCCGTCACGCCCGTCCCCGAGGCGTCACCAGCCGCGTGCGCGCCACTCCGGCAGATGCGGGCGCTCGTCACCGAGCGTGGTGTCCTTGCCGTGGCCCGGGTAGACCCAGCTCTCGTCCGGCAGCACGGCGAAGAGCTTGGTCTCCACGTCCTGGATCAGGCTCGCGAAGGCCTTCGGGTCCTTCCAGGTGTTCCCGACGCCGCCCGGGAACAGGCAGTCGCCGGTGAAGACGTGCGGGTGGCCGTGCGGGTCGTCGTAGACCAGCGCGATCGAGCCGGGCGTGTGCCCGACCAGCCGGCGGGCGGTCAGCTCCACCCGGCCGACCTTGATCGTGTCGCCGTCCTCGACCCGGACGTCCGTCGGGACCGGGATGCCCTCGGCGTCGTACGCCCCCGCGTACGTCCGCGCCCCGGTCGCCGCGACCACCTCGGCCAGCGCCTGCCAGTGGTCTCCGTGCTGGTGGGTGGTGACGACGGACGCGATGCCGTCGTCACCGATCAGCGTGAGGAGCGTGTCGGCCTCGTTGGCCGCGTCGATCAGCAGCTGCTCGCCGGTCGCCCGGCAGCGCAGCAGATACGCGTTGTTGTCCATCGGACCGACCGCGACCTTGGAGATCATCAGGTCCGTCAGTTCGTGCACATCGGCGGGCCCGCCGACCTTCACCGCTCCGCTGTACGTCATGGGCTCAGCCTATCGCCGGGCACCGGCGGACGGGTCCCAACGGCCGGGACTACAGGGGCGGGAGCTGCGGAAGGGTGCCGCCCTCGACCTTCAGGGCGGAACCGTCACGACGGCCCGCGAGCCAGCCGAGCAGCTCGGGAGCGGGCCCCGAGACGGCCACCGCACCGCCCTCGGCCCCGCCGCCGGTCGTCCACATCCGGCCGCTCTCCGACCGGAGGCCGGTCGACGGGACGTCCTTGTGGCCGGCGAACCGCTCCGCGAGGAAGTCGATCTCCCGCAGGACGAACTCCTCCGGCAGGTCCTCCAGCTCGTAGCCGATCCCCAGGTCGACGTGGTGCAGCGCGACCTCCACCCAGCGGCGGAAGGGCACGCGGGCCGCCTGGTCCGTGACGCCGTTGCGCAGCTCCACGGTCCGCTGCCAGTCGGCGGGCTCGGCGCCCACGGCCTGGAAGCGCTCGCCCGTCTCGCGGACGTCGGCGAGCTGCTCGGACGCCGGGCGCGGGGCGTCCCGCTCGATGTCGGCGTCGCGGGTGGCGGCGTCGGCGTACATCGGCAGGCCCTGGAGAACGTTCACGAGGGCGTCGGCGTTGCGGGCGATGTGGGCCAGGACATGGCCGCGGGTCCAGCCGGGAAGCCGTGACGCCTCGGCGACGGCCGCGTTGTCCAGGGAGGCGGCTGCGCTCAGGAGCCGCTCGGTCGCTTCACGTACAGAGTCCAGGTCACGCGCATGGTCGATCATGAGCCCGACCCTAGCGCCGCCACTCGTTCGGGTGAAGCGGTCGGAGCGAGGCCGGAAATCGAATGTGCGTGCTATAGGCTCGATGGAAGCATCCGGCATCCTTGGTTGTTGGGTACTCAGGATCATCCAGGCATATCTGTGACCCGCACTCTGTGCCTCCGCTCTCTCAAGAAAGGTGCGGACCGGCGTGGCCGACCGTCTCATCGTTCGTGGCGCTCGCGAGCACAACCTCAAGAACGTCTCGCTCGACCTTCCCCGCGACTCCCTGATCGTCTTCACCGGGCTGTCCGGGTCGGGCAAGTCCTCCCTCGCGTTCGACACGATCTTCGCCGAGGGACAGCGTCGGTACGTCGAGTCGCTGTCGTCGTACGCCCGGCAGTTCCTCGGCCAGATGGACAAGCCGGACGTCGACTTCATCGAGGGGCTCTCGCCCGCCGTCTCCATCGACCAGAAGTCGACCTCGCGCAACCCGCGCTCGACGGTCGGCACGATCACGGAGGTCTACGACTACCTCCGCCTGCTCTTCGCCCGTATCGGCAAGCCGCACTGTCCGGAGTGCAGCCGCCCGATCTCGCGCCAGTCGCCCCAGGCCATCGTCGACAAGGTCCTTGAGCTGCCCGAGGGCAGCCGCTTCCAGGTCCTCTCCCCGCTCGTGCGCGAGCGCAAGGGCGAGTTCGTCGACCTTTTCGCCGACCTCCAGACCAAGGGGTACAGCCGGGCCCGGGTGGACGGGCAGACCGTCCAGCTCAGCGAGCCGCCGACCCTGAAGAAGCAGGAGAAGCACACGATCGAGGTGGTCGTCGACCGCCTCACCGTGAAGGACAGCGCCAAGCGCCGGCTCACCGACTCCGTGGAGACGGCCCTCGGGCTCTCCGGCGGCATGGTCGTGCTCGACTTCGTCGACCTCGCCGAGGACGACCCCGAGCGCGAGCGGATGTACTCGGAGCACCTGTACTGCCCGTACGACGACCTGTCCTTCGAGGAGCTGGAGCCCCGCTCCTTCTCCTTCAACTCGCCCTTCGGCGCCTGCCCGGACTGCACCGGCATCGGCACGCGCATGGAGGTCGACCCCGAGCTGATCGTCCCGGACGAGGACCGCTCGCTCGACGAGGGCGCCATCCACCCCTGGTCCCACGGCCACACCAAGGAGTACTTCGGCCGGCTCATCGGCGGCCTCTCCCAGGCCCTCGGCTTCCGTACGGACCTGCCGTACGCCGCGCTCCCCGCACGGGCCAAGAAGGCCCTGATGTACGGCCACAAGACCCAGGTCGAGGTCCGCTACCGCAACCGGTACGGACGGGAACGGGCGTACACCACCCCGGCCTTCGAAGGCGCCGTCTCCTTCGTCAAGCGGCGGCACAGCGAGGCCGAGAGCGACTCCAGCCGCGAGCGCTTCGAGGGCTACATGCGTGAGGTGCCCTGCCCCACCTGTGAGGGCACGCGACTGAAGCCGATCGTCCTCGCCGTCACGGTCATGGAGAGGTCCATCGCCGAGGTCGCCGCGATGTCGATCAGCGAGTGCGCCGACTTCCTCGGCCGGCTGAAGCTCAACGCCCGCGACAAGAAGATCGCCGAGCGGGTCCTGAAGGAGGTCAACGAGCGCCTGCGGTTCCTCGTCGACGTCGGCCTCGACTACCTCTCCCTCAACCGGGCGGCCGGCACGCTCTCCGGCGGCGAGGCCCAGCGCATCCGGCTCGCCACCCAGATCGGCTCCGGTCTCGTCGGCGTGCTCTACGTCCTGGACGAGCCCTCCATCGGTCTCCACCAGCGCGACAACCACCGGCTCATCGAGACCCTGGTCCGGCTCCGGGACATGGGCAACACGCTCATCGTCGTCGAGCACGACGAGGACACCATCAACGTGGCCGACTGGGTCGTCGACATCGGCCCCGGCGCCGGCGAGCACGGCGGCAAGGTCGTCCACTCCGGTCCCTTGAAGGAGCTGCTCGCCAACAAGGAGTCGGTGACCGGGCAGTACCTCTCGGGCCGCAGGGCCATCGGGATGCCGGACATCCGCCGCCCCGTGGACCCCACGCGCCGGCTCACCGTGCACGGCGCCCGCGAGAACAACCTGCGGGACATCGACGTCTCGTTCCCGCTGGGTGTCCTCACGGCCGTCACCGGAGTCTCCGGATCCGGCAAGTCGACGCTGGTCAACGACATCCTCTACACGCACCTGGCGCGCGAGCTGAACGGCGCCAAGTCGGTGCCCGGCCGGCACACGCGCGTGGACGGCGACGACCTCGTCGACAAGGTGGTGCACGTGGACCAGTCGCCGATCGGCCGCACCCCGCGGTCGAACCCGGCGACGTACACCGGCGTCTTCGACCACGTCCGCAGGCTGTTCGCCGAGACGATGGAGGCGAAGGTCCGCGGCTATCTGCCGGGCCGGTTCTCCTTCAACGTCAAGGGCGGCCGCTGCGAGAACTGCTCCGGTGACGGCACGATCAAGATCGAGATGAACTTCCTGCCGGACGTGTACGTCCCGTGCGAGGTCTGCCACGGCGCCCGGTACAACCGGGAGACCCTGGAGGTCCACTACAAGGGCAAGTCCATCGCCGAGGTCCTGGACATGCCGATCGAGGAGGCCCTGGACTTCTTCGAGGCGGTCCCGACCATCGCGCGCCATCTGCGCACGCTCAACGAGGTCGGCCTCGGGTACGTCCGGCTCGGCCAGTCCGCGCCGACGCTCTCGGGCGGTGAGGCGCAGCGCGTGAAGCTCGCGTCCGAGCTCCAGAAGCGGTCGACGGGACGCACGGTCTACGTCCTGGACGAGCCGACGACGGGTCTGCACTTCGAGGAC
Organism: Streptomyces sp. NPDC127129; assembly: GCF_042671585.1. Classification (NCBI taxonomy): domain Bacteria; kingdom Bacillati; phylum Actinomycetota; class Actinomycetes; order Kitasatosporales; family Streptomycetaceae; genus Streptomyces; species Streptomyces sp. NPDC127129. The sequence continues at coordinate 165,234 of NZ_JBHXTV010000003.1, read as the reverse complement.
ATCTCGAAGCTGATCAAGGTCCTGTCGGGTCTGGTCGACAAGGGGAACTCGGTGATCGTCATCGAGCACAACCTCGATGTCATCAAGACCGCGGACTGGGTCATCGACATGGGCCCGGAGGGCGGCAGCGGCGGCGGTCTGGTGATCGCCGAGGGCACGCCGGAGGAGGTCGCCTCGGTCCCGGCGAGCCACACCGGCAAGTTCCTCCGCGAGATCCTGGGTGCCGACCGGGTCAGCGACGCGACGGTGCCGGCGGCGCGCAAGGCGTCCGGCTCCGCGAAGAAGGCCCCCGCGAAGAAGGCGGCGGCGAAGAAGGTGGCCGCACCCGCGAAGAAGGCCGCGGCCAAGAAGACGGCGGCGCGCGCACGCAAGGCGTGACGGGACCGGGGTGGGGGTGTCCGCTACGGGCGTTCCCCCGCCCCGCCCTGTCTGGCTAGGTTCCCAGCTCGTGCGCGTACGGAGGTTCCGCGCCCGGTCGGGTGCAGGTGAGGGCGGCCGCCCGCGCCGCGTACGTCAGGAGCGCGGACCACGCCTCCGCGTCCAGCGCGTGCACCGGGCGGTCGCCCAGGCCGTGCAGCAGCGCCGCGTTCACCGTGTCGCCCGCACCGATCGTGTCCGCGACCTCGACCCGTACGGCCGGGACCGACACCTCGTACGACGGGGTGTGGACCGTCAACCCCGCCGCACCGCGGGTCAGGACGACCGCCCTGGGCCCCCGCTCCAGCAGGCGCTCCGGCGTCGCGCCCAGCCAGGCCGCGTCCTCCTCGGAGAGCTTCAGCAGTGAGACGTACGGCAGCCAGGACGCGAAGCGCTCACGGTAGGCGTCCGCGTCCGGGATCAGGCCCGGGCGGATGTTGGGATCGAGGAGCGTCAGCGCGCCGCGCTCCGCCTCCCGCCGCAACAGCGCCTCGTACGCGCTCGCACCCGGTTCGAGGGCCAGCGAACACGTGCCGAACGCCACCGCCCGCACTCCCTCCGGCAGCCGCTCGGGCAGCGCGAAGAGCCGGTCGGCCGTGCCCTCGACGTAGAAGCCGTACTCCGCCGAGCCGTCCGCGCCCACCGAGGCGACCGCCAGCGTCGTCGGCTCCGGGCCGCGCTGGACGAGCCCGGTCTCCACCCCCGCGTCCCGCAGTCCGCCCATCAGCGCCTCGCCGAACGCGTCCGTCGAGACCCGCGAGCAGAACGCGACCCCGGCGCCCAGCCGGCCGAGGGCCACGGCCGTGTTGTACGGCCCCCCGCCCCTGACGGGTACCCGTGCGGACAGCGGCCCGGCGGCGGCACCGTCGGGGACCAGATCGATCAGGGACTCACCGGCGACGACGATCACGCCGTGAACGTAACCCATGCCCCACCGGCCACGACAGCCCCCTCGCAGGCCGGTGCGGAGGCGCCGGTATCGTCGGTTCGGTCACCCCGTGTCCCGATCGCACCGTGGAGCGCTCATGTCCGGCCAGTCCAGCCGCCGCACCGTACTGAAGGGCGCCGCGCTCGCCGGTGCCGCCGGGCTGGGTGTCGCCGCCTGCTCCACGGATTCCAAGCTCGGACACGCCCAGGTCCCCACGCCGACCGCACCGGTGACCCTCGGCGCCCCCGAGGAGGTGCCCGTCGGCGGCGCCAGGCTCTACCGCGAACAGCGCGTCCTGGTGAGCTGCCCGGCCAAGGGCCAGTACAAGGCCTTCAGCGCCCAGTGCACCCACGCGGGCTGCGTGCTCGACAAGATCGAGAACAACGAGGGCAACTGCCCCTGCCACGGCAGCCGCTTCGACGTGACCACCGGCAAGGCCCTCCAGGGCCCGGCGACGGTCCCGCTGCCCGAGGTCCCGGTCCGTGTCGAGGGCGGAAAGCTCGTCGCGGGCCCGGAGGCGTAGAGCCCCACGGCTTGGAGCCCGGAGGCCTGGGGACCGGACGCGCAGGCGCCCCGAGACGCAGAAGCCCGGACGCGCAGGGCGACCGCGCCTACGCCCAGTCCCAGTCGATCCCCAGGAGCCCGGGCCGTACGCCCTGCTCCACCAGGTGCACCGTGCGGTGCCGCCCGCTCAGCGTCAGATCCGAGCGGCCACCGCGCGCCGCGCCCGCCGACGCCTGGGCGAAGCGCCGGCACCGTACCGGCAGCGCCGCCTCGTCGAACCGCACCTGCAGCACGTACTGCCCGCCGGCGAAGCTGAAGCCCCGGACGTACTCCCCGCTCGGACCGCCGGTGCCGTCCTCGAAGCCGTAGCCGAAGAGGTATGTCTCCCCGGCCCGCAGCCGCGCGTCGAACAGCAGCTCCGCGACGAGCACACCCGTCTCCGCGTGCCACCGCACCCGCCCCGTCCGGCAGTTCTCCGTCGCCCGCACCACCACCCGCGACGGGTCGCAGCCCGGGTCGCCGTGGTGGATGGCCAGATAGCGGTCGATGCCGTCCCGGTGCGCCCGCACCACGTGCTGGGAGTCCCGCCCCACCAGCTCCCGCCCCGCCCCGATCCGTACCCGCTCGTGGTGGCCGACCGTGTGCAGCCCCCCGTCGACCGGCGACTCCAGGCCGGCGAGCAGCTCCTCCACCGCCCCCGACGCCTCCACCAGCGAGCGGTACGAGCGGGCGGCCGGCCGCTCCACGTCACCGCGCGCCGTGACGTCCTCGGCCAGCAGCCGGATCAGCGAGTTCCCCGGCAGCTGCAGCACCTCCTCCAGGGCGCGGACGGCCTTCATCGACTCCGGCCGCTGCGGGCGGCGGGCGCCCTGCTGCCAGTAACTGAGGCTGGTCACCCCGACCTTGACCCCCCGGTGGGCGAGATGGTGCTGCACCCGCTGGAGCGGCAGCCCGCGCACCGCGAAGGCCGTGCGCAGCGCCAGATGGAACGGCCCGGTGTGCAGCAACTGCGCCAGATCGGCCTCGGTGTGCCCCACGGGACTCCTCAGTGAACGTTCACGACGAAGGGGGCGGGCCGCCGTGCCGCCGGGGGCGCGCCCGCAGGTGACGGTGGGGCACGTGTTCACAACCGGGTCACACCGTTCACAGCCCGCCGTCACCCCGCATTGAAGCGTGTTGACCCGTTCCGGACAACGTTCGATGCTCCAGGGCAGCGTCCGGACGCGATCCTCCACCCCCCACACCCCCACACATCCCCACACCCCCCCGTCCCGGGAGGAACGCGATGCGCAGTAGAAAGCTGTCCTTGGCGGCGCTCGCCGCTGCCGCCCTCTTCCTGCTCCCCATGTCGTCGGCGACCGCCGCGCCGACGGGCGAGGACGTCTCCACCCAAGCGACCCTCGCGTACAAGCGGCTGAACATCACCATGCAGGCACAGCAGAAGACGAACTGGTGCTGGGCCGCCGGCGGCAACACGATCGCCACGTGGTTCGGCCGGAACTACAGCCAGAACCAGTTCTGCAACGCCGCCTTCAACCGCCCGCAGGGCTACGACTGCCCCAACGATCAGGCCACGCTCGGCAACGTGCAGACCGGTCTGCGCTGGGCGGGCGTCAACCCCGGCTCGTACGTGACGGGCTGGCTGCGCTACTCGACCGTGCAGACCGAGATCAACGCCGACCGCCCGGTCGAGACGCGGATCCAGTGGGCGAGCGGCGGCGGCCACATGCATGTGATCTACGGGTACGACGACGCGAACAGCTGGGTCTACTGGGGCGACCCCTGGCCCTCCAGCGACCGCTACAACTGGGCCTCGCACGCCTGGTACGTGGACAACGGGTCGTTCTCCTGGACCCACTCCCTCTACCGGATAGGGGCGTGACGACGATGAGGACGCACGCACGCGCGACCGGCGCCGGGCTCCTGTCCGCCGCCGCCCTCGTCGCCCTCGGCGCCGTGCCCGCCGTCGCGGCCGGCACGCCTCCTCCGGCGCCGACGCCGGAGCGGGCGGCGTCCGCCCCCGCCACCCTGGACACGCTCTCCCGGTTCTTCGCCCGCGACGGAGCCGTCGCACGGGCGGCGGCGCGGCCCCGGATCGAGGGCGCGTCCGTTCCCGTACGGGTCCTGTCCCCGGACTTCGTGGCGGGGGACGCAGGCGCGCCCCTCGCCCGCGTCGAGTTCCACGCGAGCAAGGCGGTCGCATCGGACGGGCAGACCGCCTCGCTGTGGACCGCGCGGGGGGCGGACGGGGCGTGGCAGGTGGTGAACATCGCCACCGGCGACGACGAGATCCGGTACGCGGCGCAGGGCGCGCGGGCCCTGCCCGGCGGGATCGTCTTCCGAGAGCCGCAGATCGACGCGTGGTACGTCCAGAAGGGCGCGAAGGTGCTGCCGCTGGACGAGGACGCGGTGCGGGCGGTCGGCCGGAACGGGACGAGCCTCGGCGCGTACCGGGAACGGGTCGTGAAGGCGTACGGGGACAAGCTGCCGGACTCCGCGTACGCCCGGAAGGGCGCGGCCGGCGGGTACGCGACGGAACCCGCTTGCCCACGGGGACGCCCTGGTCACCGCGGCCTCCGCCACGGCGGCGGTGGGCGCGGCCCTGGCCCTGGGCCTGATCGGCGCACGGGCCTGGCGTCGCCGGGACGCCACCTGACGCCGGAGCGCCCCGGGGGCGGGGCAGGGGGCGAGCCCCCTGCCCCGCCCGCTCTACCGCGCCAGGTAGCCGCCGTCCACCGGGAGGACCACGCCCGTGATGAAGGACGCCTCGTCCGAGGCCAGGAAGAGGATGGCCGACGCCACCTCGTCCGGGGTGCCGAAGCGGTGCATGGGGTGGAGCCCGACGATCTCCGAGAGGTACTCCGGGCCGCCCGGTTCCGTGCGGGCCGCCGCGACCCGCTCCGTCTCGATCGTGCCCGGCGCCACCGCGTTGACGCGGATCCCGCGCCCCGCCCACTCGACCGCCAGGTGCTTCGTCAGCCCCGAGGCCACGAACTTCGCCGGGCCGTAGACCGCCTGGCGGGCCTGGCCCGCCACCCCGGAGATCGACGACGTGCAGACGATCGCCCCGCCGCTCTCCTGCCCGGCCATGACCTCGATCGCGTACTTGCAGGTCAGGAACATGCCCTTGCCGTCCACGGCCATGACCCGGTCCCAGTCGTCGCCGGTCGCCTCCGTGACGTCCGAGAGCGGGATCACCCCGGCGTTCGCCACCAGGACGTCGAGCCGCCCGAACCTCTCCACCGCCGTCGTGATCATCCGACGGGCGTCCTCCTCCCTCGCCACGTCCCCGACCACCGTCGCCATGCCGGGGTCGTCACCCAGCGTCGCCAGTCGCTCCGCGTTCACGTCCGTGGCCACCACCCGCGCACCCTCGCGTGCGAACCGCAGCGCCGTCGCCCGCCCGATTCCGCTGGCCGCCCCCGTGATCACGCACACCCGGCCCGCGAGCCGCCGCGTCGCCCGTTCCGTCGTCTCCGTCGTCATGTCCGGCCAACGAGCGCACGCGGCCTGAGTGTCGGCCCCCGCCAGTAGGGTGGGGAGCATGGCCGACCCCTCCAGCTACCGCCCCAAGCCGGGGCAGATCCCCGACTCGCCGGGGGTCTACAAATTCCGCGACGAGCACCGCCGGGTGATCTACGTCGGGAAGGCGAAGTCCCTGCGCCAGCGGCTGGCGAACTACTTCCAGCCGCTCGCGAGCCTGCACCCGCGCACGGCCACGATGGTCACCACGGCCGCCTCGGTCGAGTGGACCGTGGTCTCGACCGAGGTCGAGGCGCTCCAGCTGGAGTACTCCTGGATCAAGGAGTACGACCCCCGGTTCAACGTCAAGTACCGGGACGACAAGAGCTATCCCTACCTCGCGGTGACCCTGAACGAGGAGTTCCCGCGCGTCCAGGTCATGCGCGGCCACAAGAAGAAGGGCGTCCGCTACTTCGGCCCGTACGCCCATGCCTGGGCCATCCGCGAGACCGTCGACCTGATGCTCCGCGTCTTCCCCGTACGGACCTGCTCCGCCGGGGTGTTCCGTAACGCCGCCTCCGCCGGGCGCCCCTGCCTCCTCGGCTACATCGGCAAGTGCTCCGCCCCCTGTGTGGGCCGGGTCGAGCCCGTCGAGCACCGCGAACTGGCCGAGGAGTTCTGCGACTTCATGGCCGGCCGCACCGGCACGTACATCCGCCGCCTCGAACAGCAGATGACGGAGGCGGCCGAGGAGATGGAGTACGAGAAGGCGGCCAGGCTCCGCGACGACATAGGGGCGCTGCGGCGCGCCATGGAGAAGAACGCCGTCGTCCTGGCCGACGCCACCGACGCCGACCTGATCGCTCTCGCCGAGGACGAGCTGGAGGCGGCCGTCCAGATCTTCCACGTCCGGGGCGGACGCGTGCGCGGCCAGCGCGGCTGGGTCACGGACAAGGTGGAGGCGGTCTCCACGGCCGGCCTCGTCGAGCACGCGCTCCAGCAGCTGTACGGGGAGGAGAGCGGCGACGCGGTCCCCCGGGAGGTCCTCGTCCCGGCCGTGCCCGAGGACGCCGACGCCGTCACCCAGTGGCTGAGCGGCCGCCGCGGCTCGCAGGTCTCCCTCCGCGTCCCGCAGCGCGGCGACAAGAAGGACCTGATGGAGACGGTCGCGCGCAACGCCCAGCAGGCGCTGGTGCTGCACAAGACCAAGCGCGCCAGCGACCTGACCACCCGGTCCCGGGCCCTGGAGGAGATCGCCGAGGCCCTGGACCTGGACTCCGCGCCGCTGCGGATCGAGTGCTTCGACATCTCGCACCTCCAGGGGCAGGACGTCGTGGCGTCCATGGTCGTCTTCGAGGACGGGCTGCCGCGCAAGAGCGAGTACCGCCGCTTCCAGATCAAGGGCTTCGAGGGGCAGGACGACGTCCGCTCGATGCACGAGGTGATCAGCCGCCGCTTCAAGCGGTACCTCGTCGAGAAGGAGAAGACGGGGGAGTGGGGGCCCGAGGGCGTGGCCGTCGACGCGGACGGCGACGCGATGGACACCCACGGCGACGCGATGGACACCCACGGCGACGCGATGGACGCCCACGGCGACGGCCCGCGCGGCGACGGTCCGCCCGGCTCCGGCGAGGTGCCCGCCGACGACGGACGCCCCAAGCGATTCGCGTACCCGCCGCAGCTCGTCGTGGTCGACGGCGGGCAGCCCCAGGTCGCCGCCGCCCGGCGGGCCCTGGACGAGCTGGGCATCGACGACATCGCCGTCTGCGGCCTCGCCAAGCGGCTGGAGGAGGTCTGGCTGCCCGGCGACGACGATCCGGTCGTGCTGCCGCGCTCCAGCGAGGGCCTCTACCTCCTCCAGCGGGTACGTGACACGGCTCACGACTTCGCCATCCGCTACCAGCGCTCGAAGCGGAACAAGCGCATCAGGACCAGCCCGCTGGACGCGATCCCCGGCCTCGGCGACACCCGCAAACAGGCGTTGATCAAGCATTTCGGCTCGGTGAAGCGGCTCAGGCAGGCGACAATCGAGCAGATCTGCGAGGTGCCCGGCATGGGCAGGAAGACGGCCGAGGCCGTCGCCGTGGCTCTCGCCCAGGCGGCTCCGGCCGCGCCCGCCGTGAATACGGCAACAGGAGAGATCATGGAAGACGACGGGGGCACCACCGCATGACCGAGCACGACCGCCAGACAGAGCAAGAAACGCAAGAAGAGCAGCGAGAAGACGGAGCAGGACACGTGAGTACGGGCACGAAGGAGGCCGGTGAGACCGCCGACACGGCGGCCATCCCCGAGCTGGTGATCATCTCCGGCATGTCCGGCGCCGGCCGGTCCACCGCGGCGAAGTGCCTGGAGGACCTCGGCTGGTTCGTCGTCGACAACCTGCCGCCCGCGCTGATCCCCACCATGGTGGAGCTCGGCGCCCGTTCCCAGGGCAACGTCGCCCGGATCGCCGTCGTCGTCGACGTCCGCGGCCGGCAGTTCTTCGACGCCCTGCGGGAGTCCCTCGCCGCGCTCGACGCCCAGCAGGTCACGCGGCGGATCGTCTTCCTGGAGTCCTCCGACGAGGCCCTGGTCCGGCGGTTCGAGTCGGTCCGCAGACCGCACCCGCTCCAGGGCGACGGCCGCATCACCGACGGCATCGCCGCCGAGCGCGACCTGCTGCGCGAGCTGCGCGGCGACGCCGACCTGGTGATCGACACCTCCAGCCTCAACGTCCACGAACTGCGCGCCAAGATGGACGCCCAGTTCGCCGGCGAGGAGGAGCCGGAGCTGCGGGCCACCGTCATGTCCTTCGGGTTCAAGTACGGGCTGCCCGTCGACGCCGACCTCGTCGTCGACATGCGCTTCCTTCCCAACCCGCACTGGGTCCCCGAGCTGCGGCCCTACACCGGGCTCAACGAGGAGGTCTCGGCCTATGTCTTCAACCAGCCCGGGGCCAAGGAGTTCCTCGACCGCTACACCGAGCTGCTCCAGCTGATCGCCGCGGGCTACCGCCGCGAGGGCAAGCGGTACGTGACCATCGCCGTCGGCTGCACGGGCGGCAAGCACCGCTCCGTCGCCACGTCCGAGAAGCTCGCCGCCCGCCTCGCAGCGGAAGGGGTCGAGACCGTCGTCGTCCACCGGGACATGGGGCGCGAGTGAAGCCGTACCGTCGGCGTACGTCCACCCTCTCGGTGCGTACGCTCCGCAGGCGCGGCACCCAGCCCAAGGTCGTCGCGCTCGGCGGGGGCATGGGCCTGTCGGCCTCCCTCGCCGCGCTGCGCCGGATCACGGGCGATCTGACCGCCGTCGTGACCGTCGCCGACGACGGCGGCTCCAGCGGCCGGCTCCGGGAGGAGCTGGGGGTGCTGCCGCCGGGTGATCTGCGCAAGGCGCTCGCCGCGCTCTGCGGGGACGACGACTGGGGGCAGACCTGGTCCCGGGTCATCCAGCACCGCTTCCAGTCCAAGGGGGACCTGCACGAGCACGCGGTCGGCAATCTGCTGATCGTCGCGCTCTGGGAGCAGCTGGGCGACCATGTCCTCGCTCTGGACCTGGTCGGCAAGCTGCTCGGCGCGCACGGCCGGGTGCTGCCGATGTCGGCCGTGCCGCTGGAGCTCCAGGCCCTGGTCAAGGGGCACGATCCGGAGCGCCCGAACGACGTGGACACCGTCCGTGGCCAGGCCACGGTGGCGCTCACGCCCGGTGAGGTGCAGTCGGTGCACCTCGTGCCGAACGATCCGCCGGCCGTGCCCGAGGCCGTCGCCGCGGTCCGGGACGCGGACTGGGTGGTGCTCGGACCCGGCTCCTGGTTCTCCTCGGTGATCCCGCACCTCCTCGTGCCCGAGCTGCTCGACGCGCTCACCGAGACGAAGGCCCGCAAGGTCCTCTCCCTCAACCTCGCGCCGCAGCCGGGAGAAACCGAGGGGTTCTCTCCGCAGCGTCATTTGGAGGTTTTGGGACGACACGCCCCTAAACTCGCCCTGGACGTGGTGCTGGCCGACGAGGCCGCCGTGCCCGACCGCGACTCTCTCGCCGACGCCGCCAAACGGCTCGGCGCCGCGGTCGAGCTGGCGCCGGTGGCCCGGGCCGACGGTCTTCCGAAGCACGATCCGGAGCTGTTGGCCGCCGCGTACGACCGTATTTTTCGGATGCATGGAAGGATCGGCCCATGGCGATGACGGCAGCGGTGAAGGACGAGATCTCCCGGCTCCCCGTCACCCGGACCTGCTGCAGGAAGGCCGAGGTCTCGTCGATCCTGCGGTTCGCCGGCGGTCTGCACCTGGTGAGCGGGCGGATCGTGATCGAGGCGGAGCTGGACACCGCGATGGCGGCGCGCCGGCTCAAGCGGGACATCCTGGAGATCTTCGGGCACAGCTCCGAACTGATCGTGATGGCGCCCGGCGGTCTGCGGCGCGGTTCCCGCTTCGTCGTGCGCGTGGTCGCGGGCGGCGACCAGCTGGCCCGGCAGACCGGTCTGGTCGACGGCCGGGGCCGCCCGATCCGCGGCCTGCCCCCGCAGGTCGTCTCGGGTGCCACCTGCGACGCCGAGGCCGCGTGGCGCGGCGCGTTCCTGGCGCACGGCTCGCTCACCGAGCCCGGGCGCTCCTCCTCCCTGGAGGTGACCTGCCCCGGCCCGGAGGCCGCGCTCGCCCTGGTGGGCGCCGCGCGCCGGCTGAGCATCGCCGCGAAGGCCCGTGAGGTACGGGGTGTGGACCGGGTGGTCGTCCGGGACGGGGACGCCATCGGGGCGCTGCTGACCCGGCTCGGCGCACATGAGTCGGTGCTGGCCTGGGAGGAGCGGCGGATGCGCCGCGAGGTCCGGGCGACGGCGAACCGGCTGGCGAACTTCGACGACGCCAACCTGCGTCGCTCGGCGCGCGCGGCGGTCGCCGCGGGCGCCCGTGTCCAGCGCGCCCTGGAGATCCTCGGCGAGGAGGTGCCGGAGCACCTCGCCGCCGCGGGCCGGCTGCGCATGGAGCACAAGCAGGCCTCCCTGGAGGAGCTGGGCGCGCTCGCCGAGCCGCCGCTGACCAAGGACGCCGTCGCGGGCCGGATCCGCCGCCTGCTGGCCATGGCCGACAAGCGGGCGCAGGACCTGGGTATCCCCGGAACGGAGTCCGGCCTGTCGGAGGAGCTGGACGACAGCCTCGTCGGCTGATCCGAACCGGCCCGCCACCTGCCTCGTCGCTCAACTCACCGCTGCCGGTGCCTTTCTGAGGCACCGGCAGCACCCGTTCGGCCCGCATGGCGCCCTTGACATGATCATGAACGATGATCAGCCTGGCGTCTGTTCACTTACGTGGCAGACAACAGCAAGGGGGGCTTATGAGACGCAGAGCGGGAGCGATCCTCGCCGCGGCTTCACTGCTGATCGCGGGACTGGCGGCGACACCCGTCGCCGGAGCGCAACCTCGGAGCGCGAGCGGCGCCGACGGCGAAGCCGTCTCCGTATGGCGCGCGAAGGTCACCAAGGAACAGGTACCGCTGCTGCTCGAAGCGGGCACCGACGGCCATGAGCTGACGGAACAGGTGCCCGAGAAGGGCTCCGCCACGCTGGAGCTGTACCTCACCGACGCACAGGCCGGGCAGCTGCGCGGCAAGGGCGTCGAGCTCGCCGAGCACACCCTCTCCACCACGGCCGAGAAGCGGGTCGCGGGTGCCGGGGACGGTGTCTTCCGCCCGTACAGCGGACCGGGCGGCCTCAAGCAGGAGATCCTGGCCACCTCACAGGCCCACCCGGACCTCACGAAGGTCGTCTCGATCGGCCGGACGGTCAAGGGCCAGGACATCCTCGCCGTCAAGGTCACCAAGGGCGCCAAGAAGGTCAGGGACGGTTCAAGGCCCTCGGCCCTCTACATGTCCAACCAGCACGCCCGTGAGTGGATCACCCCCGAGATGACGCGGCGGCTGCTCCACCACTACCTCGACGGATACGGCACGGACCCGCGGATCACGAAGATCGTCGACTCCACCGAGCTCTGGTTCGTGCTCTCCGCCAACCCGGACGGCTACGACTTCACACACGCCGACCCCGCCAACCGCCAGTGGCGCAAGAACCTGCGCGACAACGACGGCGACGGCCGCGTCGAGTCCGGCGACGGCGTCGACCTCAACCGTAACTTCGCCTACAAGTGGGGCTACGACAACGAGGGTTCGTCCCCCGACCCGGCCGACGAGACCTATCGCGGCACCGGCCCGATGTCCGAGCCCGAGACGAAGGCGCTCGACGCCTTCCAGAAGCGCATCGGCTTCCGGTACGGCATCAACTACCACTCCGCCGCCCAGCTGCTGCTCTACGGCGTCGGCTGGCAGGTCGCCACCGACACCCCCGACGACGTGGTGCTCAAGTCGCTGGCCGGTACCCCGGAGAAGTCCGCCGTGCCCGGCTATCGCCCGCAGGTCTCCTCCGAGCTCTACACCACCAACGGCGAGGCCGACGGACACGCGGCGAACGTCAACGGGATGCAGATGTTCACCCCCGAGATGTCGACCTGCGCCACCGCCTCCCGCGTCGACCCGAACGACGCCTGGGAGCCCGCCGACTGCGCCTCCGTCTTCACCTTCCCGGACGACGAGAAGCTGATCCAGGCGGAGTTCGCCAAGAACGTCCCGTTCGCGCTCGCCGTCGCCGAGACCGCCGCCCACCCGGACCGGCCCGTCTCCGTCACCGGCCTCGCCGCGCCCGACTTCACCCCGCACACCTTCGCCACCTCCTACGCCCGCGGCGGCGACCAGGAGATCGCCGTCACCGCCCGCAAGTCGCTGCGCTCCAAGGAGCTCAGGTACCGGATCAACGGCGGCCGTACGCACTCCGAGCGCCTGGAGGCGTGGGAGGGCGGCGAGACGTACGGCGGTGAGGACAACCTCTACTTCGACCAGTACCGGGCCGAGGTCGAGGACGCCGACCCGGGCGACACCGTCGAGGTCTGGTTCACCGCCCGCACCCGCGAGGGCAGGGCGACCTCCTCCGCTCCCTTCACCTACACCGTTGCCGAGCGGCCCCGCGGCGACGTGCTGGTCCTCGCCGAGGAGGGCGGCACCACCGCCGCCCGGCACACCGCCGCGTACCGCACGGCGCTCGCCGGCGCCGGCCGCTCCGCTGCCGTCTGGGACGTCGCCACCCAGGGCGCCCCCGACCCGCTCGGCGTGCTGAGCCACTTCCGTACGGTCGTCTGGTACACCGGCGCCGAGCAGCCCTCGGGACCCGTCACGATGGCCGTACGGGACTACCTCAACGAGGGCGGCAAACTCGTCAACGCCGGTGAGAAGTCCGGCGGACTGGTCGACATCGGCCGGGCGACGTCCAACGACTTCGCCCAGTACTACCTCGGCGCCTACCACCGGGCCGGGCTGAACGGTCCGCCGTCCTTCGCCGGAGCAGGCGGATTCGGCGGCGCCACCGGCACCCTCGGCGGCGCGGCGGACAACCCGCTCGACAACGCCGGGGCGTACACCGTCACCTCGGACACCCTGAAGCCCCGGGAGTTCCCGCAGTTCGGCAGCAGCCGGTCCGCCGGCGACTACCCGGGCGTCCGCACCCCCTTCGAGCCGTACGAGGGCACGTCCTTCGCCGCCGTCCGGCACGTCGACGACACCTGGACGCGCCTCAGCCGCACCGTGGACCTCTCCGCCGTCACCGCGGCGGACGCGCCGAGCCTGCGCTTCCAGGTCAGCTACGACACCGAGCCCGGCTACGACAACCTCGTCGTCGAGGCCCACACCGTCGGCCAGGACGACTGGACCACACTGCCCGACGCCAACGGCGGCACCTCCTCCGCCGAGCCGGCCGACTGCGGCGAGGGCTACTACGTCCAGGGCCACCCCTTCCTCGCCCACTACCTGACGGTCGGCGAGGACGGCTGTGCCACGACCGGCACGACCGGCTCCTGGCACGCCTTCACCGGCCCGTCCAACGGCTGGCGGCAGGCCTCGATCGACCTGAGCGCCTACGCGGGCAAGCAGGTCGAGCTCTCGATCTCCTACGTCTCGGACCCCGGGACCGGCGAGATGGGCGCCTTCGTCGACGACACCGCGCTCGTCGTCCGCGGCACGGCGGGCCAGAGCGAGGGCTTCGAGACCTCCCTCGGCGCCTGGTCCGTACCGGGTCCGCCGGCCGGCAGCCCCGGCAACGGCACCGAGTGGACCCGGTCCGCGGGGCTCTTCCACTCCCAGGCCGCGGTCACCACGCGGGACACCGTTCTCCTCGGTTTCGGCCTGGAACACGTCACGAGTGCGGCGCAGCGAACGGCACTCGTCCGCAAGGCGCTCGGCACGCTGCACGGCTGAGCGGGCACCCGCACCTTTGATCACAGTCAGTGATCGGGACGAAATGGGCACCGTGGCTCGAACCCGCCGGTAATAACGGGCCACGGTGCCTTCACGAGGCATTTCGACCGCACGCGATGTCACTCTGAGCCGATGAGAGAGGTAGGGTCGTAAGCGGTCGGGGACATCCCTAAAAAAGAATCTCGCCGGCGTCGAACCCGGCGTACTCTCACGAGGAGATCGGTTCGTGACGATCCGCGTAGGCATCAACGGCTTTGGCCGCATCGGTCGCAACTACTTCCGGGCGCTCCTTGAGCAGCGTGCCGACATCGAGATCGTGGCTGTCAACGACCTGGGTGACACCGCGACCACTGCGCACCTGCTGAAGTACGACACGATCCTGGGACGCCTCAAGGCCGAGGTCACCCACACCGCCGACACCATCACCGTCGACGGCCACACCATCAAGGTGCTCTCGGAGCGCAACCCGGCCGACATCCCCTGGGGCGAGCTGGGCGTCGACATCGTCATCGAGTCGACCGGCATCTTCACCAAGAAGGCCGACGCCGAGAAGCACATCGCCGGTGGCGCGAAGAAGGTCCTCATCTCGGCTCCGGCCAAGGACGAGGACATCACCATCGTCATGGGTGTCAACCAGGACAAGTACGAGCCGGCGAACCACCACGTCATCTCGAACGCGTCCTGCACCACCAACTGTGTGGCGCCGATGGCCAAGGTTCTCGACGAGAACTTCGGCATCGTCAAGGGCCTGATGACCACGGTCCACGCGTACACCAACGACCAGCGCATCCTGGACTTCCCGCACTCCGACCTGCGCCGCGCCCGCGCCGCCGCGGAGAACATCATCCCGACCACGACGGGTGCCGCCAAGGCCACCGCCCTGGTCCTCCCGCAGCTCAAGGGCAAGCTGGACGGCATCGCCATGCGCGTCCCGGTCCCGACCGGCTCGGCCACCGACCTGGTCGTCACGCTGCAGCGCGAGGTCACCAAGGACGAGGTCAACGCCGCGTTCAAGAAGGCCGCCGACGACGGCGACCTGAAGGGCATCCTCTTCTACACCGAGGACCCGATCGTCTCCTCGGACATCGTCAGCGACCCGGCCTCCTGCACCTTCGACTCCTCCCTGACCATGGTCCAGGAGGGCAACTCGGTGAAGATCCTCGGCTGGTACGACAACGAGTGGGGCTACTCGAACCGCCTCGTCGACCTCACCGTCTTCGTGGGCAACCAGCTCTAAAGCCTCCGGAACCGGCACCTCGATGTGAGTGCAGGGCTCGGACAGCGCGATGATGCGCTGTGCGAGCCCTGTCTCGTGTGCTTCACCGCGTACCAAGGAGTCAGTAGAAGATGAAGACCATCGACGAGCTTCTCGCCGAAGGCGTCGCCGGCAAGCGCGTATTCGTCCGCGCCGACCTCAACGTGCCGCTCGACGGCACCACCATCACCGACGACGGCCGCATCCGCGCCGTCCTGCCCACGGTCGAGGCGCTCGCCGACGCCGGTGCCCGGGTCGTCGTCGCCTCGCACCTGGGCCGCCCCAAGGGCGCTCCGGACCCGGCGTTCTCCCTCGCACCGGCCGCCGCGCGCCTCGGCGAACTGCTCGGCGCCGAGGTGGCGTTCGCGACCGACACGGTCGGCGAGTCCGCCCGGTCGACCGTCGCCGGCCTCGCCGACGGCCAGGTCGCCGTCGTCGAGAACCTCCGCTTCAACGCCGGCGAGACCTCCAAGGACGACGCCGAGCGCGGCGCGTTCGCGGACCAGCTGGCCGCCCTCGCCGACGTCTACGTCGGCGACGGTTTCGGTGCCGTGCACCGCAAGCACGCCTCGGTCTTCGACCTCCCGGCCCGCCTGCCGCACGTCGCCGGCTACCTCATCGCCACCGAGGTCGGCGTCCTGAAGAAGCTGACCGCCGAGGTCAAGCGGCCGTACGTGGTCGTCCTGGGCGGCGCCAAGGTCTCCGACAAGCTCGCCGTCATCGACGAGCTGCTCGGCAAGGCCGACCGTCTCCTCATCGGCGGCGGCATGGCGTACACCTTCCTCTACGCCAAGGGCCACGAGGTCGGCATCTCCCTGCTCCAGAAGGACCAGGTGGAGACCGTCAAGGAGTACATGAAGCGGGCCGAGGAGAGCGGCGTCGAGCTCGTCCTCCCGGTCGACGTGCTCGTCTCCTCGGACTTCCCGGACCTGAAGACCAAGGCCCCGGCCGACTTCGAGACCGTCGACGCCGACAAGATCCCCTCGACGAAGGAGGGCCTCGACATCGGTCCGAAGACGCGTGAGCTGTACGCGTCGAAGCTGGCCGACGCCGAGACCGTCTTCTGGAACGGCCCGCTGGGCGTCTTCGAGCACCCCGACTACGCGGGCGGCACCAAGGCCGTCGCGCAGGCCCTGCTCGACAGCCCCGGCTTCACCGTCGTCGGCGGTGGCGACAGCGCCGCCGCGGTCCGCACCCTGGGCTTCGACGAGAATGCCTTCGGCCACATTTCGACCGGCGGCGGCGCCTCCCTCGAGTACCTCGAGGGCAAGACGCTCCCCGGCCTCGCCGCACTGGAGGACTGAACACCTGTGAGCAGCACCCGCACCCCGCTGATGGCGGGCAACTGGAAGATGAACCTCAACCACCTCGAGGCCATCGCCCACGTCCAGAAGCTCGCCTTCGCGCTGACCGAAAAGGACCACGACGCCGTCGAGGTCGCGGTCCTGCCGCCCTTCACCGACCTGCGGTCCGTCCAGACCCTGGTCGACGGCGACAAGCTCAAGATCAAGTACGGCGCCCAGGACATCTCGGCGCAGGACTCCGGTGCGTACACCGGCGAGATCTCGGGCCTCATGCTGTCCAAGCTGAAGTGCGCCTACGTCGCCGTGGGCCACTCCGAGCGCCGGCAGTACCACGCCGAGACGGACGAGCTCTGCAACGCCAAGGTGAAGGCCGCGTTCAAGCACGGCATCACCCCGATCCTCTGCGTCGGCGAGGGCCTGGACGTCCGCAAGGCCGGACAGCAGGTCCAGTACACGCTCAACCAGCTCGACGGCGGACTGAAGGACCTCCCGGCCGAGCAGGCCGAGTCCATCGTGATCGCGTACGAGCCGGTGTGGGCCATCGGCACCGGCGAGGTCGCCACCCCCGAGGACGCGCAGGAGGTCTGCGGAGCGATCCGCGGCCGTCTCGCGGAGCTGTACTCGCAGGAGCTGGCCGACAAGGTCCGCATCCAGTACGGCGGCTCGGTCAAGGCCGGAAACGTGGCCGCGATCATGGCGCAGCCCGACGTCGACGGGGCCCTGGTGGGCGGCGCGGCGTTGGACTCCGACGAGTTCGTCAAGATCGTCCGCTTCCGGGATCAGTGACCTGATCGGTGAGTAGGCGGTAGCGACGATCCGTCGTACCCTTGCGGGGGTCGGGCGCGAGATGCCCGGCCCCCGTCCGTATAAGTCCGAGGAAGTTGGTCCAGCCGTGGTTATGGGGTTCTCGATCGCCCTGATCGTCTTCAGCGCGCTGCTGATGCTGCTCGTGCTGATGCACAAGGGGAAGGGCGGCGGCCTCTCCGACATGTTCGGCGGTGGCATGCAGTCGTCCGTCGGTGGATCCTCGGTTGCCGAGCGCAACCTGGACCGCATCACCGTTGTGGTCGGTCTGCTGTGGTTCGCGTGCATTGTCGTACTTGCGCTTCTGATGAAGTTGGACGTGTAACTCCAATCACTGGACGCGCGTTGGGCCTTACGTAGACTGGGGCATCTTCGAGCACCATCACGCAGGGAGTTACGACCGTGGCAAGTGGCAACGCGATCCGGGGAAGCCGGGTCGGAGCGGGGCCGATGGGGGAGGCCGAGCGGGGCGAGTCGGCACCGCGCCTCCGCATCTCCTTCTGGTGCTCGAACGGGCACGAGACGCAGCCGAGCTTCGCCAGTGACGCACAGGTTCCGGAGACGTGGGACTGCCCGCGCTGCGGCTTCCCGGCCGGTCAGGACCGGGACAACCCGCCGGACCCGCCGCGCACCGAGCCGTACAAGACGCACCTCGCGTACGTACGCGAGCGGCGCAGCGACGCGGACGGCGAGGCGATCCTCGCGGAGGCGCTCGCCAAACTGCGCGGCGAGATCTGAGCGTGGTGTGACAGTGTGACGAACGGGCTCCGCCCGCGAACTCGGTTCGCGGACGGGGCCCGTTCGCGTACGCCGGCCGTTCGTGTACGCCGCCCGATCCGGCGGTGGTCGCCGTCCGTCGGTGGTCGCCGGTTCAGCGGTGATTGCCGGGAATGTGTGCGGTGAGTTCCATCGCGGCGCTCGCCCGCGCGTACGTCAGCTGCGCCACGCGCGCGTAGAGGCAGTCCAGGATCAGCAGCACCGAATGCCGCGTCCCGAAGCCGCCGCGCCGGAAGCCGGTCTCGGCCGAGGTCGACGTCAGATGGAGCGAGGCGGCGCGGGCGACGGGGGAGCGGGGGTCGCCGGTCACCGCGACCGTCCGCGCGCCCCGTTCGGCCGCGAGCCGCAGCGGCGAGAGGACCTCGCGGGTCGCGCCCGAGTGGGAGAGCGCCACCACCGCGTCCGCCGGGGTGAGCAGCGCCGCCGAGGTCTCCGCGGCGTGCACTTCCGTCCAACCGCGGGCGTCGCAACCGATGCCGAAGAGCCGTGCCTCGGTCTCCAGAGCCACGACGCCGGAGGCGCCCACGCCGTAGACGTCGATCCGGCGGGCCTCGGCGAGGATCCGCGCGGCCCGCTCCAGCGCGTCGAGGTCCAGACGCTCGGCCGTGCGGCGCAGCGCCCCCAGGTCGGCCTGGGCGACGGCGGCGACGACCTGGTCGAGCGGATCGTCGGGGCCGATGTCCGGCCCGAGGGGCCGTTGCTGTCCGCCGCGTTCGTTCTCGCCGCGCTCCTGCGCGAGCGCGAGCAGCAACTCCTGGTACGAGCCGAGGCCGAGAGCGTGGCAGAAGCGGGTCACGGTCGCCTGGGACGTGCCGGTGCGGCGGCCCAGCTCCGAGGCGGAGACCCCGGCCACCCGGTCCGGATCGTCGAGGACCCAGACACCGACCTTGCGCAGCGAACCGGACATGCGGGGCAGTTCGGAGCGGATCAGTGCGGTGATCACGGGCGCGTTCCCTCCTGCCCTGCCTGGTGCGCGGGTCTTGTCGAGCGGTGAATCTATCAACCACCATGCGGGCTGATGAACGAATCCGGGATTCAGTCGTGCGTGCTCGGGATCGACGCCGGGGGCACGCGGACCAGGGCGCGGCTCGCCGACGCGGCGACGGGCGCGGTACTGGGTGAGGGTGTGGGCGGCGCGGGGAACGCGCTGAGCGTCGCGTCCGGCGAGCTCGTACGGAACCTGGTGCGAGCCCTGCGGGGCGCCGTGCCGGGCGGCCGGGCGGGCGCGGTCGTCTCCGTCGTCGCCGGCTTCGCGGGCGGCGGCCCGGGCGGAGGGGTCGAGAAGGCCGGTTCGGCGCTCGCCGCGGCGCTGTCCGGCGTCGGTGCGGCCCCGGCCCGGGTCGAGGTCGTGGGGGACGCGGACATCGCCTTCGCGTCCGGGCCGGGCGTCCCGGCGGACGGGCTCGTGCTGATCGCGGGCACCGGCGCAGCCGCCGCGCGCGTGGAGCGGCGCCGGGCGGTCCGGGCCGCGGACGGGGACGGCTGGCTCCTCGGCGACGCGGGCAGCGGCTTCTGGCTGGGGCGGGAGGCGCTGCGGGCGGTCCTGCGCTCCCTGGACGGCCGCGGCCCGGCCACGAGCCTCGCGGGTGCGGTCGGGGAGGTGTGCGGGGGGCTGACCAAGGAGGCCGTCGTCGGGTACGGATTCACCGGCCACCCCGTGCGTCTCGCGGCGCTCAGCCCTCTCGTGGTGGAGGCGGAACGGACCGGGGACGAGGTGGCGGGCGCCCTCCTCGACCGCGCGGCGGACGAACTGGCCGCCACCGTGGGCGCGTTGGCGCCTCGTCCGGGCGAGCCGCTGGTCGTCACGGGAGGTCTGCTCGGCCCCGGCGGCCCGCTGCTGCCGCGGTTCGCCGAGCGGGTGGGCGCGGCGGGTCTGGTCCCGTCCCCGGTGCCGGACGGTCTGGCCGGCGCGGTGGCCCTGGCGCGGCTGCCGTAGACGGCGGCGGTCCGCACGCGGCTCAGGCGGTGTTGTCCGGGGTCGGTTCGGGCTTCGTGTGGAGGATGGCGCGGGCCTGCTCCGCGGCGCGGGCGGTGCTCTCGGAGACGTGGTCGAGGAAGCGGGCGATGTTCTCGAGGCGGGTGCCGACGGGGGTGCCGGCGCCGAGGACGCCGACGCCCTGCCGTGCGATGTCGCTTATGTGGGCGGTGGAGCGGGCGCTGGCCATCATCGACTGGTACCAGACGTCGTCGTCCACGACGTACCGCTCACGGCGGCGTTCGTCGCGCTCCCGGCGGATCATGCCCTGGCCCTCGAGGAACGTGATGGCCTTGGAGACGGAGGCCGGGCTGACCTGGAGTCGTCCGGCGAGTTCGGACGCGGTGAGACTGCCCGAGTCGGCGAGGCAGAGGGAGGCCATGACCCGGGACATCATCTTGGGCATGCCCGACTGCATCATGACGGTGGTGAACACCTCCTCGTACTCGCGTACGGCCTCGGTGTCGCGACCGTGGGCCTGCGGGGGCGCCTGTGACGGCGTGGTCTGCCTGCGGCGGTGGGCGCGGCGCTCGGTCGCGCGGTGGGCCAGGTCGGCGCGGTAGGCGGTGGGGCCGCCGTTGCGCATCACTTCGCGCGTGACCGTGGAGGTCGGGCGTGAAAGGCGCCTGGCGATCTCGGCGTAGGCGAGGCCGTCGGCCAGTCCCAGCGCGATCTGCTGTCGTTCGGGCTGGGTGAGCCTGCCTCCGGGCATCGCGGTCTCCTTCATGATCCGTAGAGATCGCCAGCATAGCGTTCACCGCAATTCATTGCAACGAACTCGACGCGGCTTGTTGCGTTGCATTCAGAACCGTTGCAACGATTTCCCGGTATTGACCTGGGGTGATGCGAATGGAGCGCAACAAGCATGTTGCCGAGTCCATGAACGCAACGTAGCTTTCCACTATCAGAAACGACGGGCCGACGGAGCGCCCGCCACTGAACGAGGAGAGCACCATGCAGAAGTTCGCCACCGCCGCCGCCGTCTCCGCCGTCCTGGACGTCCCCGCCGGACGCATCCAGTTCATCGCCGCCGACCGGACCGACGTGACCGTCGAGGTGCTGCCCGCGAACGCTTCGAAGAGCCGGGACGTCGAGGCGGCCGAGCGCACCACGGTCGACTTCACCGACGGCGTCCTGCGGGTCCAGGCCCCGGCGCCGAAGAACCAGATCCTCGGCGGCTCCGGATACGTCGAGGTGACGGTCCAGCTGCCCGCCGGCTCCCACGTCGAGGCGAAGGGCGCCGACGCCGAACTCCGCGGCGTGGGACGGCTCGGCCGGGTCGCCTTCACGGCCGCGCAGGGCGCGGTCAAGCTCGACGAGGCGGCGAGCGCCCGGCTGACCCTCCAGGCCGGCGACGTCTCGGTCGGCCGACTGAGCGGCGACGCGGAGATCCGCACCCTGAAGGGCGACCTGCGGATCGCCGAGGCCGTGCGCGGCGCGGTCGTCCTGCGCACCGAGGCCGGCGACGTGTCGGTCGGTGCCGCCCGCGGCGTCTCCGCCTCCCTGGACGCCGGCACCTCCTACGGCCGGATCCACAACGCGCTCAAGAACGCCGACGGCGCCCCCGGCCTGGCGATCCACGCCACCACCGCCTACGGCGACATCACCGCCCGCAGCCTCTGACGCCCCTCACCGACGGAACCAGGAGCACACCCCTCATGTCCCTCACCTCTGCCGGGCAGGACCGCCCGGAACTGCAGAAGGCCATCCAGGAGATCGTCGATTCCGGCTTCGCCGGAGTCCAGTTGCGCGTGAACGACGAGCGGGGCGAATGGACCGGCAGCGCCGGAGTGCGCAAGCTCGGCGAGAGCGCCGGGCCGGCGACCGACGGGAGGTTCCGGATCGGCAGCACCACCAAGACCTTCACCGCGGCCGTCGTGCTGCTGCTGGTGGCCGAGGGCAGGGTCGGACTGGACAGCCCGGTGGACGACCACCTGCCCCGGTTCGGTCTCGACCGCCGGATCACGGTGCGGATGCTGCTCCAGCACACCAGCGGGCTGTTCAACCACACCGGGGAGTACGACGAGGACGGGACGGTCACGCCGGGCATCCCCTGGCAGGGGCAGGAGTACGTGGACCGTCAGTTCCACACGTACGAGCCGGAGGAGCTGGTGCGCCTCTCCCTGTCCCACCCGGCACGGTTCGAGCCGGGCGCGGACTGGAGCTACTCCAACACCAACTACGTGCTGGCCAAGCTGCTGGTCGAGGAGGTCACCGGCCGCTCGCTGGCGGAGGAGACGCAGCGGCTGATCCTGCGGCCGCTGGGGCTGTCGGGCACCGTGGTGCCGGGCGCCTCGCCGGAGATCCCCGAGCCGCACGCTCACGGCTACTACCGGTACGAGGACGCCGGCCAGTGGAAGGTGGTCGACGTCACCCGCTTCAACGGCTCCTGGATCTCCGCCGCCGGCGACATGATCTCGACCACCGAGGACCTCCACCTCTTCTTCTCCGCCCTGATGGGCGGCAGGCTCCTGCCGGCCCCGCTGCTGGCCGAGATGTGCACGCCGCATCCCAAGCTGGGCTACGGCCTGGGGGTCTTCGTGGAGGAGAGGGGCGACGGCGGGACGATCCTCCACCACAACGGCGGCTTCTTCGGCTGGGCGGCGCTGATGTACAGCACGCCCGACGGCCGGAAGACGCTGACGGCCTCGCTGACCACCGGGGACGCCGACCTCGACTTCGCCGCCACGGCCGCGGCGTTCCAGAAGGCGCAGAGGACGCTCGTCGACGAGGTGTTCGGCGGGCGGGCCGAATCCAGCGGGCCGACCCGATAGCCCGGCGTTCCCGGGTCCTTGACGGTGGCCGGGGCAGGCTGGTTCATTGAATCGGATCTCTCGTCAGAGTCCGGTTCAATGAACCAATGGAGGCTCCGCCATGCCCCAACCCGCCCTCGGTGCCGCTCTGTTCGCCGACCATGCGCGAGAGGCCGTCGAACGCGTCGTCGCCGCCAACAAGGAATCCGTCCCCGCCGCCGCCCGGCTGTTCGCCGACTGCGTCGCCGCCGACGGGGTGATCCACGCCTTCGGCACCGGGCACTCGCAGGCCGCCGCGCTGGAGATCGCCGGCCGCGCGGGCGGGCTCGTCCCCACCAGCCGGATCGCGCTCGCCGACCTCGTCCTGCGCGGCGGCGAGGACCCCTCCGTACTCGCCGATCCGCTGCTGGAGCGCGCCCCCGGCCTCGCCGCCCGGCTCTACGCCCTGGCCACTCCACGGCCGCAGGACCTCTTCGTCGTCATCTCCAACTCCGGTGTGAACAACGCCGTCGTCGACCTGGCCCTCAAGGTGACCGGGGCCGGCCACCCGCTCGTCGCGCTCACCTCGCTCACCCACACCCACGCCGTCCCCGCCCTGCACGCGAGCGGCCGGCGGCTCGCCGACCTCGCCGACGCCGTCCTCGACAACGGCGCCCCCACCGGCGACGCCGTGCTCCCCCTCCCGGACGGAACCGCGCTCTGCGGGGTCTCCACCCTCACCTCCTCCCTCCTCGTGCAGACGGTCGTCGCCGAGGCGGTCGCCCTGCTCCTCGCCGAGGGCCACGAACCGCCGGTGTACGTCTCCGCCAACATCCCCGGCGGCCACGAGCGCAACGCGGCCCTGGAGGCGCGGTACGCGGGCCGGCTGCATCGCGGCGGGCACTGAGTCGTCGCGCGCCTTCCGCCCCCGCGATCAATTAGGTTGGAGTCGCAGCGGGGCAAGCAGGCAGGAAGAGAAGAAGTAGGCGATGTCCGAGATGAACGCAGCAGGTCGCACGAGGCTCAACCAGCTTCCCGAATGGGCCGCCCTCGGCAAGCACCGCGAGCAGCTGGGGACCACCCATCTGCGCGAGCTGTTCGCCGCCGAACCGGGGCGCGGCACCGCGTACACCCTGCGCGTCGGCGACCTGTACCTGGACCACTCCAAGCACCTGGTCACCGACGAGACGCTGACGCTGCTGCGCGAACTGGCCGCGGCCACCGGCGTGGCCGAGCTGCGCGACGCCATGTTCCGCGGCGAGAAGATCAACACCACCGAGGACCGCGCGGTCCTGCACACCGCGCTGCGCGCCCCGCGCGACGCCGTCGTCGAGGTCGACGGCGAGAACGTCGTCCCGGCCGTCCACGCCGTCCTCGACACGATGACCGCCTTCGCGGACAAGGTCCGCGCGGGCGAGTGGACCGGCCACACCGGCAGGCCGATCAGGAACATCGTGAACATCGGCATCGGCGGCTCCGACCTCGGTCCCGCCATGGCGTACGAGGCCCTCCGCGCCTACACCCAGCGGGATCTGACGTTCCGCTTCGTCTCCAACGTGGACGGCGCCGACCTCCACGAGGCCGTCCGCGACCTCGACCCGGCCGAGACGCTCTTCATCGTCGCCTCGAAGACCTTCACCACCATCGAGACGGTCACCAACGCCACCTCCGCCCGCGACTGGCTCCTCACCGGGCTGCGGGCCGGCCAGGAAGCCGTCGCCCAGCACTTCGTCGCCCTGTCGACCAACGCCGAGAAGGTGCAGGAGTTCGGCATCGACACGGCCAACATGTTCGAGTTCTGGGACTGGGTCGGCGGACGGTACTCCTACGACTCCGCCATCGGCCTCTCCCTGATGATCGCCATCGGCCCGGAGCACTTCCGCGAGATGCTCGCCGGCTTCCACCTCGTCGACGAGCACTTCCGTACCGCCCCCGCCGAGGAGAACGCGCCGCTGCTCCTCGGCCTCCTCGGCGTCTGGTACGGCGGGTTCTTCGACGCCCAGTCGCACGCCGTCCTGCCGTACTCGCACTACCTGTCGAAGTTCACCGCCTACCTCCAGCAGCTCGACATGGAGTCCAACGGCAAGTCCGTCGACCGCGACGGCAAGCCCGTCGACTGGCAGACCGGACCGGTCGTCTGGGGCACGCCCGGCACCAACGGGCAGCACGCGTACTACCAGTTGATCCACCAGGGCACCAAGCTCATCCCGGCCGACTTCATCGGCTTCGCCGAGCCCGTCGCCGACCTCGCCCCCGGTCTCGTCGCCCAGCACGACCTGCTGATGGCCAACTTCTTCGCCCAGACGCAGGCGCTGGCCTTCGGCAAGACGCCCGAGGAGGTACGGGCCGAGGGCGTCGCCGAGGAGCTCGTCCCGCACAAGACCTTCCAGGGCAACCACCCCACCACCACGATCCTGGCCAGGGAGCTCACCCCCTCCGTGCTCGGCCAGCTCGTCGCGCTGTACGAGCACAAGGTGTTCGTCCAGGGCGCGATCTGGAACATCGACTCCTTCGATCAGTGGGGTGTCGAGCTCGGCAAGGTCCTCGCCAGGAAGATCGAGCCGGTGCTCACCCAGGGCACGGGCGGTGAGGAGCTCGACGGCTCGACCGCCGCGCTGGTCGACACCTACCGGACGCTCCGGGGCCGCTGACCGATGACGGGGGCGAACGCGGTGCGGCTGCGGCCGCCGAACAACACGCTGAACGAACGGGCCGTCGGCTGGTGGCGCACCCAGTGGCTGGTGACCACCGCCGTGCCGGTGGTGGTCCTCGGCGTCCTCGGGGCGTTCATCACGCCGGCCCGGTTCTGGCTCTGGCTGCCCGCCGCCGTCCTGGCGGCCGTCGGGCTCGCCTGCACCGCGTTCTTCCCCGCCTGGTGGTTCCGGGTCCACCGCTGGGAGGTCACCGAGGACGCCGTCTACGTCCGTACGGGGGCCATCTGGCAGGAGTGGCGGATCGCGCCCATGTCCCGCATCCAGACCGTCGACACGGTCAGGGGACCGCTGGAGCAGTACTTCCGGCTCGCCACGGTCACCGTGACCACCGCCTCCGCCAAGGGCGCGATCCGCGTCGAGGGTCTCGACCACGAACTCGCCGCGGAGCTCGCCGAGAAGCTCACCCGCATCACCCGGGCCACGCCCGGGGACGCCACATGAGCGAGGAGTGGCGGCGCCTGGACCGGCGTACGGTCCTGGTCACCGCCGCCGTCCTCGCGGGCGTCGCCGCGGGCGCCGCCCTGCCCGCCTTCTTCGGCCTGACCAACTCCATGCCCGCCTGGAAGGCCGCCGGCTGGATCCTCGCCGGGACGGTGCTCCTCATCGGCGCCGGCTCGGCCGCCGACCACGTCCGCTGGCGGCGCACCCGCTACCGCGTCGGATCCGAGCGCAGCGAGATGGGGGTACCCCCGGCCGAAGGCTGGGGGAGCAGCGAGATGGGGGTACCCCCGGCCGAAGGCTGGGGGAGCAGCGAGACGGGGGTACCCCCGGCCGAAGGCGGGGGGAGGGTCGAACTCCACACCGGGCTCCTCCTGGTCAAGCGCCGTTCCCTGGCCCGTGAACGCATCCGCAGCGTCGACCTGACCGCCAACCCGCTGCAGCGCGTCCTCGGCCTGGTCAAGGTCCGCATCGGCACCGGCGAACACAACGGCGGCGAGTCCACCCTCGAACTCGACCCGGTCGCCCGGGCCGAGGGGGAACGGCTCCGCCGCGAGCTGCTCGGCCGGACGCTCACCGGCACCGAGGACACCCGTCACGACGGCGCGCTCGCCGAGCTCGACCCGCGCTGGATCCGCTACGCCCCGGTCTCCTTCGTCACCGTGGTGCTCGGAGGCGCGGCGGCCGGTGCCCTGATGCAGGTCAGCGAGTGGTTCGGGGCGCAGAAGGAGGTCATCGACTGGATAGGCGACCGCTTCCAGGACACGTCCGTCGTCTCCATGATCCTCGTCCTCGTCGCGCTGGCCGCTCTCGCCGGGACCGTCGGCGCCCTCGGCCTCTGGGTCGAGATGTGGTGGAACTACCGCCTGGAGCGGGAGCCCGGCGGCACCCTGAGGGTCCGGCGCGGACTGTTCACCGCCCGCTCGATCTCCATCGAGGAACGCCGGCTGCGCGGTGTCGAACTGGTCGAGCCGCTCGGCGTGCGGATGAGCCGCGCCGCCCGCGTCGACGCCGTGGCCACCGGACTCGCCGAGAACACCGAGGACGAGCACGCGGACCACAAGACCCTGCTGCCCGCGGCGCCGCGCGCGGTCGCCGACCGGGTCGCCGCGCAGGTGCTGCGCACGTCCGAGCCTCCGACGAGCGCGCCGCTCACCGCCCATCCCCTCGCCGCCCGCACCCGGCGGCTGCGCTGGGCGCTGTGGAGCGCGTTCACCCCCGCCGCGGTCCTCGCCGTCCTCGGCGCCCTCCTCACGCCGGTCCTCCTGTACGTGGCCGTCGGCTGCGCCCTCGTCCTCGGTCCGCTCGCCGTGGTGTTCGCGCGCGACGCCTACCGCAACCTCGGGCACGGCGTCACCGGTGACTACCTGCTGGCCCGCTCCGGCACGGTCCGCCGGACCACGGTCGCCCTCCAGCGCGGTGGCGTCATCGGATGGACCGTCAGGCAGTCGTACGTCCAGCGCCGCGCCGGCCTGCTGACGCTCACCGCGACGACCGCGGCGGGCGCGGGCGCGTACGACATCCACGACGCCGGGCAGGGCGAGGGGCTGACCTTCGCCGCCGAGGCCGTACCGGACCTGCTCGCGCCCTTCCTCGAGCCGGTACGGGAAACGCCGGAGGCCCGGTCCACCGTGCGGTGAACCGGGCCCCCTTGAGCGTCCGTCAGGCCGAGGCCGGCGGATAGAGCGCGCGCGGCAGCTCCGAGGCGGCCGCCGCGTCGAGCAGCCAGAGCGTCCGCGAGCGACCGCGGGCGCCCGCTGCCGGGGCCTGGATCTCGCCAGCTCCGGAGAGCGCCATCGCCGCGGCCTTCGCCTTGTCCTCGCCGGCGGCGAGGAGCCAGACCTCACGGGCGGCCCGGATCGCCGGCAGTGTCAGCGTGATCCGGGTCGGCGGAGGCTTGGGCGCGCCGTGCACACCCACCACCGTGCGCTCGGTCTCGCGGACCGCCGGGAGCTCCGGGAACAGCGAGGCCACGTGCGTGTCGGGGCCGACGCCCAGCATGAGCACGTCGAAGACCGGCACCGGTCCATGGTTCTCCGGACCGGCGGCCGCGGCCAGTTCGGCCGCGTACGCCTCGGCCGCGGCCTCGACGTCATTGCCGTACGGCCCGTCCGAGGCCGGCATCGCGTGCACCCGCGCCGGGTCCAGCGGGACGCGGTCGAGCAGCGCAGCACGGGCCTGGGTGACATTGCGCTCCGGGTCGCCCTCGGGCAGGAACCGCTCGTCGCCCCACCACAGATCGAGCCGCGACCAGTCGATCGCGTCCCGCGCGGGGGCCGAACCGAGCGCCGCGAGCAGCCCGTTGCCGTTGCGGCCGCCCGTGAGGACCACGGAGGCCGAGCCACGGGCGGACTGCGCGTCCACGATCCGCGTGATCAGCCGGGCCGCCGCGGCCTGCGCCATCAGCTCCTTGTCGCGATGGACGACGAGCTGGGGAGCGCTCACTTGGCCGCCGCCTTCTTGGCCGGGGCCTTCTTCGCGGGCGCCTTGGCCGCCTGGTGGGCCGGATCGGCCGCGGCCGCCGCAGGGGCTTCCGTACCGGTCACCGCATCCGCCGGAGCCGTCGTCTTCGACTCCTCGTCCAGCCGGTCGAGCCCGTACCGCAACGCCGAGGCGTACGTGTCGTCCGGGTCGAGCCGGCGCAGCTCCTCCGCGATCAGCTCGGCCGTGTCGCGGCGCTTGAGCGCCACGCCACGGTCCGGCTGTCCCTGGATGGAGAGCGTCGCCAGCGAACCGTCCGGCCGGTCGAGGACTATCGGCCCGCAGCTGGACTCCATCCGTACGGAGGTGAGTCCCGGGCCCGCCGACGTGGACCGGCGCACCGGCACCTTCAGCCGGTCCGCCAGCCACATGGCGAGCAGCTCGACGCTCGGGTTGAACTCCTCGCCCTCCACCTCGGCCGAGGTGACCTCGCAGTCGACCTGGTCGAGCGCGGCGGCCAGCATCGAACGCCACGGGGTGATCCGGGTCCAGGCCAGATCCGTGTCGCCCGGGGTGTACGTGTCCGCGCGGCCGGTCAGCTCGTGGATGGGCTGCTCGGAGGCGTACGTGTCGGTCACCCGGCGCTGGGCGAGCGCGCCCAGCGGGTCGTTCGCCGGGTCGGCCGGGGCGTTGACCGGCCACCAGACGACGACGGGGGCGTCCGGCAGGAGCAGGGGAAGGACCACCGACTGGGCGTGGTCGACGACCTCGCCGTACAGCCGGAGGACAACCGTTTCCCCCGTGCTGGCGTCGGCGCCGAGGCGGACCTCGGCGTCGAGCCGCGCCTTCGCGCGGTCCCGCGGCGAACGCGAGACCCGCTTGATGACCACCAGGGTCCGCGAAGGGTGTTCGCGGGACGCGTCGTTGGCCGCCTTGAGCGCGTCGTAGGCGTTCTCCTCGTCGGTGACGATGACGAGGGTGAGCACCATGCCGACGGCGGGCGTGCCGATGGCGCGACGTCCGAGCACCAGCGCCTTGTTGATCTTGCTGGACGTGGTGTCCGTCAGGTCGGTCTTCATGGCCGGCGCCAGCTCCGTCCGTCTCGTGCGAGCATTTCGTCCGCCTCGACCGGACCCCAGGTGCCCGACGGGTACTGCGCGGGCTTGCCGTGCTTGTCCCAGTACTGCTCGATCGGGTCGAGGATCTTCCAGGACAGCTCGACCTCCTCGACCCGCGGGAAGAGGTTCGAGTCGCCGAGCAGCACATCGAGGATGAGCCGCTCGTACGCCTCGGGGCTGGACTCCGTGAAGGACTCGCCGTAGGCGAAGTCCATCGACACGTCCCGGACCTCCATCGAGGTGCCCGGCACCTTGGAGCCGAACCGCATGGTCACGCCCTCGTCCGGCTGCACGCGGATGACCAGGGCGTTCTGGCCCAGCTCCTCCGTCGCCGTCTTGTCGAACGGCGAGTGCGGCGCACGCTGGAAGACCACCGCGATCTCGGTGACACGGCGGCCGAGCCGCTTGCCGGTACGGAGATAGAACGGCACTCCCGCCCAGCGGCGGTTGTCGATCTCCACCTTGATGGCCGCGAAGGTGTCGGTCTTCGACTTGGGGTCGATCCCGTCCTCCTGCAGATAGCCGACGGCCTTGGCGCCGCCCTGCCATCCCGGCGCGTACTGGCCGCGCACCGTCGAGGCACCCAGGTCCTTCGGCAGCTTCACCGCGCCGAGCACCTTGGTCTTCTCGGCCGCGAGCGCGTCCGCGTCGAAGGAGGCGGGCTCCTCCATGGCGGTCAGCGCGAGCAGCTGGAGGAGGTGGTTCTGGATGACGTCACGGGCGGCGCCGATGCCGTCGTAGTACCCGGCGCGGCCGCCGATGCCGATGTCCTCGGCCATGGTGATCTGCACGTGGTCGACGTACGACCGGTTCCAGATCGGCTCGAAGAGGGTGTTGGCGAAGCGGAGCGCCAGGATGTTCTGGACGGTCTCCTTGCCCAGGTAGTGGTCGATCCGGAAGACCGCGTCGGGCGGGAAGACCTCGTGGACGACCTCGTTGAGCTCCTTGGCGGAGGCCAGGTCGTGACCGAAGGGCTTCTCGATGACCGCGCGGCGCCAGGAGTTGTTCTTCTGCTCGGCCAGGCCGTGCTTCTTCAGCTGCTGGACGACCAGCGGGAAGAACTTCGGCGGCACGGAGAGGTAGAAGGCGAAGTTGCCGCCCGTGCCCTGCGCCTTGTCCAGCTCCTCGATGGTGGTCTTCAGCTGGTCGAAGGCGTCGTCGTCGTCGAAGTCGCCCTGGACGAAGCGCATCCCCTGGATCAGCTGCTGCCACACCTCCTCGCGGAACGGGGTGCGGGCGTGCTGCTTGACGGCCTCGTAGACCTCCTGCGCGAAGTCCTCGTCCTGCCACTCGCGACGGGCGAAGCCGATGAGCGAGAAGCCCGGCGGCAGCAGACCGCGGTTGGCCAGGTCGTAGACGGCAGGCATCAGCTTCTTACGGGACAAATCGCCTGTGACACCGAAGATCACCAGACCCGACGGCCCCGCGATACGCGGGAGCCGTCGGTCTGCGGCGTCACGGAGCGGGTTGGCTCCGTGGACTGCGCTCAAAGTGCTTACGCCTCCGAAGGTGCGAGGCGCTGGAGCTCCGCCTCGGTCGACTTGAGCAGGTCGTTCCAGGACGCCTCGAACTTCTCGACGCCCTCGTCCTCAAGCAGCTGTACCACGTCGTCGTAGCTGATGCCGAGCTTCTCGACGGCGTCCAGCTCGGCGCGCGACTGCTCGTACGTGCCGCGCACGGCGTCGCCGGTGACCTCGCCGTGGTCGGCGGTGGCCTCCAGGGTCGCCTCCGGCATGGTGTTGACCGTGCCGGGCGCGACCAGGTCCACCACGTACAGGGTGTCCTTGTACGCCGGGTCCTTGACGCCGGTCGAGGCCCACAGCGGACGCTGCTTGTTGGCCTGCGCCTTGTCCAGGGCGGCCCAGCGCTCGGAGGAGAACACCTCTTCGTACGCCTCGTAGGCCAGACGGGCGTTGGCGAGCGCCGCCTTGCCCTTGAGGGCCTTGGCCTCGTCCGTGCCGAGGGCGGTCAGGCGCTTGTCGATCTCCGAGTCCACACGGGAGACGAAGAAGGACGCCACCGAGTGGATCAGCGAGATGTCGAGGCCGCGCTCCTTGGCCTTCTCCAGACCGGCCAAGTAGGCGTCCATGACGGCGCGGTAGCGCTCCAGCGAGAAGATCAGCGTCACGTTGACGCTGATGCCGAGGCCGATGACCTCGGTGATCGCCGGCAGACCCGCCTTGGTGGCCGGGATCTTGATGAGCGTGTTGGGACGGTCCACCAGCCAGGCCAGCTGCTTGGCCTCGGCGATGGTGGCCGCGGTGTTGTGGGCCAGGCGGGGGTCGACCTCGATCGACACCCGGCCGTCCTGGCCGTCCGTGGAGTCGTAGACCGGGCGCAGGATGTCGGCGGCGTCCCTCACGTCAGCCGTCGTGATCATGCGGATGGCCTCGTCCACGGTCACCTTGCGGGCGGCCAGGTCGGCGAGCTGCTGGTCGTAGCCGTGGCCCTCCGAGATCGCCTTCTGGAAGATGGACGGGTTGGTGGTCACACCCACCACGTGCTGCTGGTCGATCAGCTCGGCCAGGTTTCCGGACGTGATCCGCTGACGCGAGAGGTCGTCCAGCCAGATCGCGACGCCTTCGTCGGAGAGGCGCTTGAGAGCGTCTGTCATGAGAGGTTCTCCAAAATTCGTGTCTAGTGGCGTCAGCGCGCCGCGGCGTCCAGAGATTCCCGGGCAGCGGCGGCCACGGCCTCCGGCGTGAAGCCGAACTCGCGGAAGAGGACCTTCGCGTCGGCGGAGGCACCGAAGTGCTCCAGCGAGACGATCCGGCCGGCGTCGCCGACGTACTTGTGCCAGGTGAGACCCACACCGGCCTCGACGGCCACGCGCGCCTTGACCGACGGCGGCAGGACGGAGTCCTTGTACGCCTGGTCCTGCTCCTCGAACCACTCGACTGACGGCATCGAGACCACACGGGTCGGGACGCCGGCGGCCTGGAGCTGCTCCCGGGCCTCGACGGCCACGTGCACCTCGGAGCCGGTGCCGATCAGCACGACCTGGGCGTCGCCGTCCGCCTCGAACAGGACGTAGCCACCCTTGGCGGCGTCCTCGTTCCAGTCGTACGTCGGCACACCCTGACGGGTCAGGGCCAGACCGTGCGGGGCGCCCTTTCCGAACACGCGGGTGTGGCGCCTGGTGATCTCGCGCCAGGCGATGGCGGTCTCGTTGGCGTCCGCGGGGCGGACGACGTTCAGACCGGGGATCGCGCGCAGCGACGCCAGGTGCTCCACCGGCTGGTGCGTCGGGCCGTCCTCGCCGAGACCGATCGAGTCGTGGGTCCAGACGTACGTCACCGGCAGGTGCATCAGCGCGGAGAGCCGGACGGCGTTGCGCATGTAGTCGGAGAACACCAGGAAGGTGCCGCCGTAGACACGGGTGTTGCCGTGCAGCGCGATGCCGTTCATCTCCGCGGCCATGGAGTGCTCGCGGATGCCGAAGTGGATCGTGCGGCCGTACGGGTCCGCCTCGGGGAGCGGGTTGCCCTCGGGCAGGAACGACGACGTCTTGTCGATCGTCGTGTTGTTCGAGCCGGCCAGGTCGGCCGAGCCGCCCCACAGCTCCGGGATGACCGCGCCGAGCGACTGCAGGACCTTGCCGGACGCGGCACGGGTGGCGATGCCCTTGCCCGCCTCGAACACCGGGAGCTTCGACTCCCAGCCCTCGGGCAGCTCGTTCGCCTGGATGCGGTCGAACGTGGCCGCCCGCTCCGGGTTGGCCGTACGCCACTCGGCGAGGGACTTCTCCCACGCGGCGCGCGACTCGCGGCCGCGGTCGCCCAGCGAGCGGGTGTGGCCGATGACCTCGTCGGAGACCTCGAAGGTCTGCTCCGGGTCGAAACCGAGAACCCGCTTGGTGGCCGCGATCTCCTCGTCGCCGAGCGCCGAGCCGTGCGCGGCCTCGGTGTTCTGGGCGTTCGGGGCGGGCCAGGCGATGATCGAGCGCATCGCGATGAACGACGGACGCCCGGTCTCGGCCTCGGCGGCCTTGATCGCCGCGAACAGACCCGCCGGGTCCAGGTCGCCGTTGGCCTGCGGCTCGACGCGCTGGACGTGCCAGCCGTACGCCTCGTACCGCTTCATCGTGTCCTCGGACACGGCCGTCTCGGTGTCGCCCTCGATCGAGATGTGGTTGTCGTCCCACAGCAGGATCAGGTTGCCGAGCTTCTGGTGACCGGCCATCGAGGACGCCTCGGCGGAGATGCCCTCCTGCAGGCAGCCGTCACCGGCGATCGCGTAGATCCGGTGGTCGAACGGGGAGGTGCCGGGGGCCGCCTCCGGGTCGAACAGACCGCGCTCGTAGCGGGCGGCCATCGCCATGCCCACGGCGTTGGCGACACCCTGGCCCAGCGGGCCGGTCGTCGTCTCGACGCCCGCGGTGTGACCGTACTCCGGGTGGCCCGGGGTCTTCGAACCCCAGGTGCGGAACGCCTTCAGGTCGTCCAGCTCGAGCCCGAAGCCCCCCAGGTACAGCTGGGTGTAGAGGGTCAGGGACGAGTGACCGGCGGACAGCACGAACCGGTCGCGCCCCACCCACTCCGGATCGGCCGGGTCGTGGCGCATCACCTTCTGGAAGAGGGTGTACGCGGCGGGCGCCAGGCTCATGGCCGTACCGGGATGGCCGTTGCCGACCTTCTGTACGGCGTCCGCTGCCAGGATCCGGGCGGTGTCCACGGCCCGCTGGTCCAATTCGGTCCACTCGAGGTCTGTGGTGGTCGGCTTAGTGCTCACCCTGAGTCAGGGCTCCTCTCCACATGTACTGGAAGCCGGTGACTGAGGGTGTACCGGCGTTGTCGAGCCTACCCCCGACATCACGCCCATCTTTTCGAGTGCGGGCCCCGGAAAACAGAAGACACGGCAAGAGTGCGGGTCACTCTGTCACTTCGCCTCCCGAGCGCTGTCCACCCCTTGGGACACGGCCCCCCAACACGACCCCACCCCCGCGAAGATCGGCGTCTGGGCAACGTCTAGAGTGGCGTGGTACGCGCAAGTCTTCACCCCGTCTTCATCCGGGGAGCTTGCTGGGAATTCTCTGTCAGGGGTGTGCGTGACGGCCGTCGAGTCCCGACCCGCAGGGGTCGTCTTGACTCCCAGCCCGGGGGGCCATCGGCCGTTCGGGGCTCGCGTCAAGGCATTCGTGGCGCTGACCAAGCCGCGGATCATCGAGCTGCTGCTCATCACGACCGTGCCGGTGATGTTCCTCGCCGAGCAGGGTGTACCGAACCTGTGGCTGGTACTCGCCACCTGCTTCGGCGGCTATCTGTCGGCGGGCGGCGCGAACGCGCTGAACATGTACATCGACCGCGACATCGACGCCCTGATGGACCGGACCTCTCAGCGGCCGCTGGTCACCGGGGTCCTCACGCCGCGTGAGGGCCTGGTCTTCGGCCTCACCCTCGCCGTGGTCTCCACGCTCTGGTTCGGCCTGCTCGTCAACTGGCTGTCCGCGGCGCTGTCGCTCGGCGCGCTCCTCTTCTACGTCGTGATCTACACGATGATCCTCAAGCGCCGCACGGCGCAGAACATCGTCTGGGGCGGCATCGCCGGCTGTCTGCCGGTGCTGATCGGCTGGTCGGCCGTCACCAATTCGATGTCCTGGGCCGCGGTCATCCTCTTCCTGGTCATCTTCTTCTGGACGCCGCCGCACTACTGGCCGCTGTCGATGAAGGTCAAGGACGACTACGCCCGCGCCGGCGTGCCCATGCTCCCGGTCCTCGCCTCCAACAAGGTCGTCGCCCGGCAGATCGTCGCGTACAGCTGGGTGATGGTCGCCGTCTCGCTGCTGCTGACCCCGCTCGGCTACACCGGCTGGTTCTACACGGCCGTCGCGCTGCTCACCGGCGGCTGGTGGCTCTGGGAGGCGCACGCGCTGCTGAACCGCGCGAAGAACGGCGCGACCGGCGCGAAGCTCAAGGAGATGCGCCTCTTCCACTGGTCGATCACCTATGTCTCGCTGCTCTTCGTGGCGGTCGCGGTGGACCCCTTCCTGAGGTAGTCCCTCAGCCCCTGATCAACGGCCGGCGCACGTGGGCAAGACCACGTGCACCGGCCGTCGCCAGTGGATCTACCCCTCGGTAGCATCTGTCGTATGGCAGAAACCAAGCAGGCGGAGAGCAAGCAGGCCGAGCGCAGGGCGGCCAGGCTCGCCAAGCAGATCCAGGCGTTCTCCAAGGAGCACGGCGGCGCCGAGGGGCAGATCGCCCACATCGGCCAGGCGGGCACGCGGATCGTCCTCGTCGGCGAGGACGGCGGCTGGGGCGACCTCGTGGCCCCGACGTACGCCGTCGCCGAGAAGGCGGCGGAGAAGGCCGGGCTGACCCTCCACGAGGAGTTCGACGGCGAGTTCGCCGCCAAGGTCGTCACGGGCCCGTACGAGTGGACCCGGATGGCCGGAATCCAGCTGGGCGGCCCGTCCAACGCGTAATCGTTCGACGCGCGAGGCAACAACCTCGGGTGGGGCTCACCCGTTAGGACGTGTGGAAGAACGTCCACGCAGGGAGCCCCCCGAATGATCGAGACCCCGAGCCTGGTGGACCAGAACTGCCACGGGGTGCTCCGTACGGAGCTCGGCCTCGGCACGTTCGAGGCCTACCTCGGCAGGACCGCCCGGCCACCCGCGCCCGGCACCACCTTCTTCGACACCCAGACCGGTTTCGCGGTACGCCGCTGGTGCCCGCCGCTGCTCGGCCTGGAGCCGCACTGCCCGCCGGCCCGCTACCTCGCCCGCCGCCGGGAACTGGGCGTGCTGGAGTCCGGGCGGCGGCTGCTGAGCGCCTCCGGCATCTCCACGTATCTCGTGGACACCGGCCTGCCCGGCGATCTGACCGGCCCCGCCGAGATCGCCTCCGCCGGCGGCGCCGCCGCGCACGAGATCATCCGCCTCGAACCCCTCGCCGAGCAGGTCGCCGACACCTCCGGCTCGGTCGAGGCGCTGCTCGCCAACCTCTCGGAGGCCGTCCACGGCGCCGCGACGACCGCCGTCGCGTTCACCTCGGTCGCGGGGGTGGGCCGGGGGCTCGCCCAGGCGTCGGAGCCCCCGGGGCCCGGCGAGGTGCGCGGGGCGGCGGGGCGCTGGCTCGCGCGGCGCCCGGTCGGCGGCCCGCTCACCGACCCGGTGCTGCTGCGCCATCTGCTCTGGGTGGCCGTCGCCTCAGGACGGCCGCTCCAGCTGCACGTGGGGGCCGAGGACCCGGCCGGGCTGGCCGACTTCGCCGCGTCCACCAGCGGCCTGGGCACGGACGTGGTCCTGCTGCACGGATACCCGTACCACCGGCGGACGGCCCAGCTGACGGGTGTCTACCCGCATGTGTACGCCGACCTCGGCTCCGTCCTCGGCAGGACCGGGGCCCGGGCGGCGGCCGTCCTCGCCGAGCTCCTGGAGCTCGCCCCCTTCGGCAAGCTGCTCTTCTCCAGCGGGGCGCACGCCCTGCCGGAGCTGCACGTCGTCGCGGCGAGCGTCTTCCGGGGCGCGCTGAGCCGGGTGCTCGGCGAGTGGGTCGGCGACGGAGCCTGGTCCCTCACCGACGCCCAGCGCGTGGCGACCATGATCGCCTCGGGCAACGCCCGCAGGATCTACGGGCTGGGCTGAGCGGCCCCGGCCGGGGGCAGCTCAGGTCAGGGGGTGCCGCGGGGTCACGCCTTCGCCAGGGCCGCGTCGGCCTGGGCCGGGATCTCCGGGGCGGGCAGCGGGCGCTCGCGCAGGCTCAGGGCCAGGCGCAGGACCGCGATCCACATCAGGGCGGAGCCGAGCATGTGGGCGCCGACCAGGATCTCGGGGACACCGGTGAAGTACTGGAGGTAGCCGATCCCGCCCTGGGCGAGCAGCACGAGCAGCAGGTCACGGGCGCGCGCCCGGATGTCGTCGGGGGCGTCGACCACGCGCAGCACCAGCCACATCGCCAGCGCCAGCGCGCAGACCACCCAGGCGGCGATCGCGTGGACATGGGCGGCGGTGGTCCAGTCCCACGGCATGCGCGGAACGTCGCTGCTGTCACCGGCGTGCTTGCCCGAGCCCGTGACGCCCGTGCCGAGCACGATCAGGGCGACGGCCGTCGCGACGATCGCCCAGGAGAGCTTGCGGACCGGGCCCGGCACCCGCCGCCGGGGCGTCGTGTCGCCCTCGCCGGTGCGGTGCCAGGTGATCACGGCGACGGTCAGCAGCGCGTTCGCGGCGATGAAGTGGCCGGCGACCGTCCACGGGTTGAGCCCCATCCACACCGTGATGCCGCCGATGACGGCGTTGCTCGCGACGATCCAGAACTGCGCCCAGCCGAGCCGGGTCAGCCCGCGCCGCCACGGCTTGGTGGAGCGCGCGGCGATGATCGCCCAACCGACGGCGGCGGACAGGACGTACGTCAGCATCCGGTTGCCGAACTCGATCACACCGCGGTAGCCCTGCTCGGGCGTGACGATGAGGCTGTCGTCCGTGCACTTGGGCCAGGTGTCGCAGCCGAGACCGGAGCCGGTCAGCCGGACCGCGCCTCCCGTGACGATGATGAGGACGCTCATCACGACGGCGGAGAGCGCGGCGCGCCGGAGCGTCCTCGGGGACGGGGTCCAGCGCTTGGCGATGAGGGCGAGGGGGGTCAGCACGGGCCCTATCGTAGGACGGGGCTTGTGCACGCTTTCACGAGGGGTGCGTTACGGGAGAAGTCACCCCGGAACGTCACCCCTCCGCTACTCCCAGCGGAAGAACCTCGCCGCCGCGCCGAGCCCGAGGACCGCCCAGACGGCGAGCGTCAGCGCCTGTCCCCACGGCAGCGTGGCGCCGCCCTGGAGCACGTCCCGCAGCCCGTCCGAGAGCGCCGAGATCGGCAGCAGCTCCAGCACGGCGCGGGCCGCGTCGGGGAACCTGTCGAGCGGCACGATCACCCCGCCGCCCACCAGCAGCAGCAGGAAGACCAGGTTCGCGGCGGCCAGCGTCGCCTCGGCGCGCAGCGTGCCGGCCATCAGCAGGCCCAGGCCCGAGAAGGCGGCCGTGCCGAGGACGAGCAGCAGCAGGACGGAGACGGGGTCGCCCTGCGGGGACCAGCCGAGCCCCAGCGCGATCGCGGTCAGGAGCGCGACCTGGAGGACCTCGGTGACCAGGACGGAGAGCGTCTTGGCGGTCATCAGCGCCCAGCGGGGGAGCGGGGAGGCTCCGAGCCGCTTGAGGACGCCGTAGCGGCGCTCGAAGCCGGTGGCGATGGCCTGGCCGGTGAAGGCGGTGGACATCACGGCGAGGGCGAGGACACCCGGCGCGAGGAAGTCGACGGCCTTGTCGGCGCCCGTGTCGACGATGTCGACGGTCGAGAACAGCACGAGGAGCAGCGACGGAATGATCACCGTGAGCAGCAGCTGCTCGCCGTTGCGCAGCAGCATCTTCGTCTCCAGGACGGTCTGCGCCGCGATCATCCGCCCGACCGGGGCGGCTCCGGGCTTCGGTGCGTAGGTACCCGTGCTCATGACCGCAGCTCCTTGCCCGTGAGCTCCAGGAAGACGTCTTCGAGGGTGTGGCGCTCCACCGCGATGCCGTCCGGCATCACCCCGTGCTGGGCGCACCAGGTGGTGACGGTGGCGAGGAGCTGGGGCCCCACCTCGCCGGTGATCCGGTACGTCCCCGGCGTCGGCTCCGCTGCCTGGGTGCCGTCCGGCAGGGCCTTGAGCAGCGAGCCGAGGTCGAGCCCGGGGCGGCCGGTGAAGCGCAGGGTGTTCTCGGCGCCGCCGCGGCAGAGCGCCTCGGGGCTGCCCTGGGCGGCGACCCGGCCGGCGTCGACGATGGCCACGTCGTCCGCCAGCTCCTCCGCCTCGTGCATGAAGTGCGTGGTGAGGACGACGGTGGCGCCGTCGGTGCGCAGCTCGCGGACGAGGTCCCAGGTGGCGCGGCGGGCCTGCGGGTCGAGTCCGGCGGTCGGCTCGTCGAGGAAGACCAGCTCCGGGCGGCCCACGACGGCCATGGCGAGCGCGAGCCGCTGCTGCTGGCCGCCGGAGAGCCGCCGGTACGTGGTCCGGCCGCAGGAGCCGAGGCCGAGGCGCTCGATCAGGGCGTCCACGTCCAGCGGGTGCGCGTGCAGCTTCGCCATGTGGCGGAGCATCTCGTCGGCCCGGGCGCCGGAGTAGACGCCACCCGACTGGAGCATCACGCCGATCCGGGGCCGGAGCAGCGCCGCGTCGGCGACCGGGTCGAGGCCGAGCACACGGACGGTGCCCGCGTCGGCCTTCCGGTAGCCCTCGCAGGTCTCGATCGTGGTGGTCTTCCCGGCCCCGTTCGGGCCGAGGACGGCGGTGACGGTGCCCGCGCGGACGTCGAGGTCGAGGCCGTCGACGACGGTCCTGGTCCCGTACCGCTTGACCAGGCCGCAGACGCTGACCGCGCTGTCGACGGACTCGTTCTTCATGCCCGGAAGTCTAGAGAGCCGTCCGGGCGCTCCCGTCGGCGGGGAGAACCGGCTGCTTCCCGGCCCGGGGAATGGCCGAAAACATTGGGCGAAAGGAGCCACGCGGAGCGCACGATCCCTTCACGATCGGGTGATCGTGCGAACAGATGTCGCACCTTCCGTGAAGGAGAGTCCGTGCACGTGGCCCGATCGCACCGACGTGACCGACGGAGAACCCTCGCCGCCCTCACCGCCGCCGCACTCGCGCTTCCCCTGGCGCTGGCCGCCGCCCCCGCGCATGCCGACGCCGCAACGACCGACCTCGTCGGCGTGGTGACCGGCGCCACCGGGCCGGAGGCGGGCGCGGTCGTCACCGCCTCGCCGTCCGGCGCCACCGCGACGACCGGCGCCGACGGCCGCTACACCCTGCGTCTCCCGGCCGGCGGCGGGTACGAGCTCGCCGTCGCCCCGGCGCACCGCTGTGCCTCTCCCGCCACCGTCCGGGTCGAGGTGGCGGAGACCGGCGGGGTCGGGGACGTCGCGCTGGCACCCCGTACCGACGCCTTCGGCACCGCCTGCTCCGTCACAACCGCCGCCGAGTTCCCGGCCGGGACCCAGCGGCTCCGGCTCCCCGACCGCGCCTCCGGCACGGCGGCCTTCGCGCTGCCGTTCCCGGTGCCCTTCTACGGCCGGGCGTACCGCTCGCTGACCGCCGCCGTCGACGGCACGCTCTCGTTCGTCTCGGCCGGCGGGCAGACGGCCGACGGCACGCTCCACGCCTTCGGGGACGACCTCGCCGTCGACGGCCGGTCGGGCGTGTACTGGGCCGCCACCGGCACCGCCCCGCACCGGAAGATCGTCGTCGAGTGGCGGAACGTGAAGATCGCCGGGTCGGCGACCGGCGAGCGGATCGGCTTCGCCGCGGTGATCGGTGAGGACGGAACCGCCTCCCTGCACTACCGGGACATCTCCGGGACCGGGCGGGAGAACGGTTCCGCGGCCACGATCGGCACCGAGAGCCACACCGGGGAGGGCGCCCTGATCTACTCGCGGAACGAGGGCACGCTCCGCGACGGGGCCGTGATCTCGCTCCGGCAGACGAGGACCGCCGTGATCCTCGGCACGGTGACCGACGCCAACGACCAGCTCCCGGTCGCCGGCGCGCGGGTCGGGGCCTACACCGGGGGCCTGGGGGCGTCCGGCTCCGCCGACGCCCACGGCGCCTATCTCTTCCAGGTGCCGGC
Source organism: Streptomyces sp. NPDC127129 (assembly GCF_042671585.1). NCBI lineage: Bacteria > Bacillati > Actinomycetota > Actinomycetes > Kitasatosporales > Streptomycetaceae > Streptomyces > Streptomyces sp. NPDC127129. The sequence continues at coordinate 124,515 of NZ_JBHXTV010000003.1, read as the reverse complement.
GAACTGGCAGGACTACGACGTCGTCCTGGACGCCCCGCACTACTGGGGCGACCGGATCACGGTCACCGCCGTGCCCGGCGGCGTCCGCCTCGTGAACGGCGAACTCGGCACCGGCCGCGTCACCGCCGACAAGCGGTCCCTGACCGTGAAGGCCCCGGCGGACTCCGTGCGTACCCGGACGCTCGTCCTGACCAACGCGGGCAGCATCCCGACCGCCTACGCGGTGGCCGAGAAGGACGGGCAGAGCTGGCTCACCGTCTCCCCGGCCGGTGGCGGCCTGGAGGGCGCCGGGCAGGAGCCGTACGACCGGGCGACGGTGACGATCACCGTCGACACCACGGGTGTGGCCCCCGGCACGGTGCTGAAAGGCACATTGCGGGTCCGTTCGGACAGCGGCCGCGGGCCGGTGATCGACATCCCGGTGAAGGTGATCGTGCGAGGTCACGGGGGCTCCGGGGAGACCGGGCAGGGTCGCTGAGGCCCTCGCGGACGACCGCGGCCGCGCCCTTCCGGGGTGCGGCCGCCGGCCGTCCCGGAGATCGTTTCCGCAGGTCAGGTAAGCCTTACCTACGTGATGCACGGCACCGTGGCCCCGCCATGGCGTCGCTTGTCACTCTCCGAGGAATTACGCAACAATGGCGTTGTGAAAAACGTCGGCGAGGCTCCCGTGGAGGAACTCGCGACCGGTGAGCGCTCCACGCGCAACCGTGTCGCGCGCTCCATCCTGGACCACGGCCCGTCGACGGTCGCCGACCTGGCGGCGCGCCTCGGACTCACCCAGGCGGCCGTGCGCCGGCATCTGGATTCGCTCGTCGCCGAGAACGTCGTCGAAGCCCGCGAGAAGCGGGTCTACGGAGCCCGTACGCGCGGGCGTCCCGCCAAGGTCTTCGCGCTGACCGACTGCGGCCGGGACGCCTTCGACCAGTCGTACGACTCGCTCGCCGTCGACGCCCTGCGCTGGATCGAGAAGCACGCCGGAGGCGAGGCCGCCGTCGCGGCCTTCGCCCGCGACCGGCTCGCGCACCAGGCGGAGGCGTACCGCGAGGCCGTCGAGTCGGCGGAGCCCGACCAGCGCACCGAGGCGCTTGCCAAGGCGCTGAGCGCGGACGGGTACGCTGCCACTGCGCGGAACGCGCCGGTCGGCGAGCAGCTCTGCCAGCACCACTGCCCGGTCGCCCATGTCGCCGAGCAGTACCCCCAGCTGTGCGAGGCGGAGACGGAGATCTTCTCCCGCCTCTTGGGAACGCACGTCCAGCGTCTCGCCACCATCGCCCATGGTGACGGCGTCTGCACGACGTTCATCCCGCACAGCGCCCCACAGACCACCCCATCAGAAGCATCCGCAAGCACGGCCGGGAGGAACCCCGCATGACCACCGAGATCAGCCACCCCGAGCTCGAGGGCCTGGGTCGGTACGAGTACGGCTGGGCCGACTCCGACGCGGCCGGCTCCGCCGCCAAGCGCGGTCTGAACGAGGATGTTGTCCGCGACATCTCCGCGAAGAAGAACGAGCCCGAGTGGATGCTGAAGCTGCGGCTGAAGGGTCTGCGCCTCTTCGACAAGAAGCCCATGCCGAGCTGGGGCTCCGACCTGTCGGGCATCGACTTCGACAACATCAAGTACTTCGTGCGCTCCACCGAGAAGCAGGCCGCTTCCTGGGAGGAGCTGCCCGAGGACATCAAGAACACGTACGACAAGCTCGGCATCCCGGAGGCGGAGAAGCAGCGCCTCGTCGCCGGTGTCGCGGCCCAGTACGAGTCCGAGGTCGTCTACCACCAGATCCGCGAGGACCTGGAGGAGCAGGGCGTCGTCTTCGTCGACACCGACACCGCGCTGAAGGAGCACGAGGAGCTCTTCCGCGAGTACTTCGGCACGGTCATCCCGGTCGGCGACAACAAGTTCGCCTCGCTGAACACGGCCGTCTGGTCCGGCGGATCGTTCATCTACGTGCCGAAGGGCGTGCACGTCGAGATCCCGCTGCAGGCCTACTTCCGTATCAACACGGAGAACATGGGCCAGTTCGAGCGGACGCTGATCATCGTCGACGAGGACGCCTACGTCCACTACGTCGAGGGCTGCACCGCCCCGATCTACTCCTCCGACTCGCTGCACTCCGCGGTCGTCGAGATCATCGTGAAGAAGGGCGGCCGCTGCCGCTACACGACGATCCAGAACTGGTCGAACAACGTCTACAACCTGGTCACCAAGCGCGCCGTGGCCTACGAGGGCGCGACCATGGAGTGGGTCGACGGCAACATCGGCTCCAAGGTCACCATGAAGTACCCGGCCGTCTACCTGATGGGCGAGCACGCCAAGGGCGAGACCCTCTCCATCGCCTTCGCGGGCGAGGGGCAGCACCAGGACGCCGGCGCCAAGATGGTCCACATGGCCCCGAACACCTCCTCCAACATCGTCTCCAAGTCGGTGGCGCGAGGCGGCGGCCGCACCTCCTACCGCGGTCTCATCGAGATCGGCGAGGGTGCCCCGGGCGCCAAGTCGAACGTGCTCTGCGACGCGCTGCTCGTCGACACCATCTCCCGCTCGGACACGTACCCGTACGTCGACGTCCGCGAGGACGACGTCTCCATGGGTCACGAGGCCACGGTCTCCAAGGTCTCCGAGGACCAGCTCTTCTACCTGATGAGCCGCGGCATGACCGAGTTCGAGGCGATGGCGATGATCGTGCGCGGCTTCGTCGAGCCGATCGCCAAGGAGCTCCCCATGGAGTACGCGCTCGAGCTGAACCGGCTGATCGAGCTGCAGATGGAAGGGTCCGTCGGCTGACGTACCGACGCCCCACCACCAGCTAGCGGCCCGCCCACGCGGCGGGCCGAGGATCGAAACGTAGGAAGAGAGCAAGACGACAGCCATGGCTGAGGCTCAGAACATTCCGGCGGGCTCCACCACTGCCGGCTCGATCGCGGTGGCCGCCGAGTCCACCGTCGCCACGCGCATGAGCGCGCCCCCGTCCTTCGACGTCGCGGACTTCCCGGTCCCGCACGGCCGCGAGGAGGAGTGGCGGTTCACCCCGCTGGAGCGCCTGCGCGGCCTGCACGACGGCACCGCCGTCGCGACCGGCGAGGGCGTCAAGGTCGAGATCGAGGCCCCCGAGGGCGTCACGGTCGAGACCGTCGGCCGTGACGACGAGCGGCTCGGCAAGGCCGGCACGCCGGTCGACCGCGTCGCCGCCCAGGCGTACTCGTCCTTCGAGAAGGCGTCGGTCGTCACCGTCGCCAAGGAGGCCGTCCTCGGCGAGCCGATCCGCATCGCCGTGCACGGCCAGGGCGGGGTCGCCTTCGGCCACCAGGTCATCGAGCTCGGCGCCTTCGCCGAGGCCGTCGTGGTCATCGACCACACCGGTGACGCGGTGCTCGCCGCCAACGTGGACTACGTCCTCGGCGACGGCGCCAAGCTCACCGTCGTCTCCGTCCAGGACTGGGACGAGAAGGCCGTCCACGTCGCCCAGCACAACGCGCTCGTCGGCCGCGACGCCTCCTTCAAGTCGGTCGTGGTGACCTTCGGCGGCGACGTCGTCCGCATCCACCCGCGCGTGCAGTACGCGGCCACCGGTGGCGAGGCCGAGCTCTTCGGCCTCTACTTCACCGACGCCGGCCAGCACCAGGAGCACCGCCTCCTGGTCGACCACAACACGCCGCACTGCAAGTCGAACGTGGCCTACAAGGGCGCGCTCCAGGGCCAGGACGCGCACGCCGTCTGGATCGGCGACGTCCTCATCCAGGCCGCCGCCGAGGGCACCGACACCTACGAGCTCAACCGGAACCTGGTCCTGACGGACGGCGCCCGCGTCGACTCCGTGCCGAACCTGGAGATCGAGACCGGCGAGATCGCCGGTGCCGGTCACGCCTCGGCCACCGGCCGGTTCGACGACGAGCAGCTCTTCTACCTGATGGCCCGCGGCATCCCGGAGACCGAGGCCCGCCGCCTCGTCGTCCGCGGCTTCTTCGCCGAGCTGGTCCAGCAGATCGGTCTGCCGGACGTCCAGGAGCGCCTGATCGCCAAGATCGAGGCCGAGCTGGAGGCGTCCGTCTGATGGCCGACTTCGTCCGCGTCTGCGCGCTGAGCGAGCTGGAGGCCGACACCCCGAAGCGGGTCGAGGTCGACGGCACGCCGGTGTCCGTCGTGCACACCGAAGGCGAGGTGTTCGCGATCAACGACATCTGCTCGCACGCCAACGTCTCCCTCTCCGAGGGCGAGGTCGAGGACTGCTCCATCGAGTGCTGGCTGCACGGCTCCAGCTTCGACCTCCGCACCGGTAAGCCGTCCGGCCTTCCCGCGACGCGCCCCGTGCCCGTATACCCCGTCAAGATCGAAGGGGACGATGTGCTCGTCTCCGTCACCCAGGAGTCCTGAGTCACCCATGGCAACGCTTGAAATCCGCGACCTGCACGTCTCCGTCGAGGCCGAGAACGGCCCCCGGGAGATCCTCAAGGGCGTCGACCTGACCGTGAAGCAGGGCGAGACCCACGCCATCATGGGCCCCAACGGCTCCGGCAAGTCGACCCTGGCGTACTCCCTCGCGGGCCACCCGAAGTACACGATCACCGGTGGCACCGTGACCCTGGACGGCGAGGACGTCCTGGAGATGTCGGTCGACGAGCGCGCCCGCGCCGGCGTCTTCCTGGCCATGCAGTACCCGGTCGAGGTCCCCGGCGTCTCGGTCTCCAACTTCCTGCGCACCTCCGCCACCGCCGTCCGCGGCGAGGCCCCCAAGCTGCGTACCTGGGTGAAGGAGGTCAAGGAGGCCATGGAGAAGCTCCAGATGGACCCGGCCTTCGCCGAGCGCAACGTCAACGAGGGCTTCTCCGGCGGTGAGAAGAAGCGTCACGAGATCCTTCAGCTGGAGCTCCTCAAGCCGAAGATCGCGATCCTCGACGAGACCGACTCCGGCCTCGACGTCGACGCGCTCCGCATCGTCTCCGAGGGCGTCAACCGCGTCCGTGAGAGCGGCGAGGTCGGCACCCTGCTGATCACCCACTACACGCGCATCCTGCGCTACATCAAGCCCGACTTCGTGCACGTGTTCGCGAACGGCCGCATCGCCGAGTCCGGCGGCGCCGAGCTCGCCGACCAGCTGGAGGCCGAGGGCTACGACAAGTACGTGAAGGGTGGCGCATCCGCGTGACATCTGCCCATCAGGGGCTCTCCGGCCTCCTCGACACCGAGGCGATCCGCAAGGACTTCCCGCTCCTGGATCGCGTGGTCCACGACGGCAAGAAGATCGTGTACCTGGACTCCGCGGCGACCTCGCAGAAGCCGCGCCAGGTGCTCGACGCGCTCAACACCTACTACGAGCGCCACAACGCCAATGTCCACCGCGGCGTCTACACGGTCGCCGAGGAGGCGACGGCGCTCTACGAGGGCGCCCGTGACAAGGTCGCGGCGTTCATCAACGCGCCGAGCCGCGACGAGGTGATCTTCACCAAGAACGCCTCCGAGTCGCTCAACCTCGTGGCCAACATGCTGGGCTGGGCCGACGAGCCCTACCGCGTGGACCACGAGACCGAGATCGCCATCACGGAGATGGAGCACCACTCCAACATCGTGCCGTGGCAGCTGCTCTCGCAGCGCACCGGCGCGAAGCTGAAGTGGTTCGGCCTCACCGACGACGGTCGCCTCGACCTCTCGAACATCGAAGAGGTCATCACCGAGAAGACCAAGATCGTCTCGTTCACGCTGGTCTCGAACCTGCTGGGCACGATCAACCCGGTCGAGACGATCATCCGGCGTGCGCAGGAGGTCGGTGCGCTGGTCTGCATCGACGCCTCGCAGGCGGCCCCGCACATGGTGCTCGACGTGCAGGCGCTGCAGGCCGACTTCGTGGCCTTCACCGGCCACAAGATGTGCGGCCCGACCGGCATCGGCGTGCTGTGGGGACGGCAGGAGCTCCTGGAGGACCTGCCTCCGTTCCTCGGCGGCGGCGAGATGATCGAGACCGTCTCGATGCACTCCTCGACGTACGCGCCCGCTCCGCACAAGTTCGAGGCGGGTACGCCCCCGATCGCCCAGGCCGTCGGCCTCGGCGCGGCCGTGGACTACCTCGCCGCGATCGGCATGGAGAACATCGCGCGCCACGAGCACGCGATCACCGAGTACGCCGTCCGCCGCCTCCAGGAGGTGCCGGACCTGCGGATCATCGGCCCCACCACGGCCGAGGACCGCGGCGCGGCGATCTCCTTCACGCTCGGCGACATCCACCCGCACGACGTGGGCCAGGTCCTCGACGAGCAGGGCATCGCGGTCCGGGTCGGCCACCACTGCGCGCGGCCGGTCTGCCTGCGGTACGGAATTCCCGCGACCACGCGAGCGTCGTTCTATCTGTACTCCACCCCGGCCGAGGTCGACGCGCTGGTCGAGGGGCTGGAGCACGTACGGAACTTCTTCGGCTAGGGGACCCTCGTGAAGCTGGATTCGATGTACCAGGACGTCATCCTGGACCACTACAAGCACCCGCACGGGCGCGGTCTTCGGGACGGCGACGCCGAGGTGCACCACGTCAACCCGACGTGCGGTGACGAGATCACGCTCCGGGTGAAGTACGACGGCTCGCGGATCGAGGACGTCAGCTACGAGGGTCAGGGCTGCTCGATCAGCCAGGCCTCGGCCTCGGTCCTGAACGAGCTGCTCGTCGGCAAGGAGCTGGACGAGGCGCAGAAGATCCAGGGCACGTTCCTGGAGCTGATGCAGTCCAAGGGCCAGATCGAGCCTGACGACGCGATGGAGGAGATCCTGGAGGACGCGGTCGCGTTCGCGGGTGTCTCCAAGTACCCGGCCCGGGTGAAGTGCGCGCTGCTCAGCTGGATGGCGTGGAAGGACGCGACGGCCCAGGCTCTGGGCGACGCGGAGAGGAAGTCGGCATGACCGAGAACGTCGAGGCCACGATGAAGCCGGCCTCCGAGGAAGAGATCCGCGAGGCGCTGTACGACGTCGTCGACCCCGAGCTGGGCATCGACGTCGTCAACCTCGGCCTGATCTACGGAATCCACATCGACGACTCCAACGTCGTCACGCTGGACATGACCCTGACGTCGGCGGCCTGTCCGCTGACCGACGTGATCGAGGACCAGGCGAAGGCCGCGACCGACGGCATCGCCAGCGAGCTGAAGATCAACTGGGTCTGGATGCCGCCGTGGGGTCCGGACAAGATCACGGACGACGGTCGCGAGCAGCTCCGCGCGCTCGGGTTCAACGTCTGATCGCAGGCTTCACCGCGAACGGCCATGATCGCCAGGCATACTGGCGGCCATGGCCGTTCGCATGTACCACGTCGTCGTCGACTCCCACGACCCTCGGGCCCAGGCCCGGTTCTGGGCCCAGGTCCTGGACTGGAAGATCCTCTACGAGGACGAGCACGAGGTCATCGTCGGCGCCGACGAGCATGCCCTGCCCGGGCTGTGCTTCCTGCCGGTGCCCGAGTCCAAGACCGTGAAGAACCGGCTCCACATCGACCTCACGCCCGACGACCGGGACGCGGAGGTCGAGCGGATCGTCGAGCTCGGCGCCCGCCGGATCGACATCGGTCAGGGCGAGGACGCGACGTGGGTCGTCCTCGCCGACCCCGAGGGGAACGAGTTCTGCGTGCTGCGGCCGAAGCGGTCGCTCACGGACTGAACGGTGGTGTCCCGGCGGCCTGCACGAGGGCGGGGGCCAGGTTCTCCTTGCGGATGCGCTGGTCGACGTAGACGAGGCCGGTGACCAGGGGCGGGAAGACCGAGCAGACGGCCTGCGCCAGCATGCCGCCGACGACCGCGATCACCAGCACCGGTACGAGCGCGATCATGACCTCGCCCGGGGTCTCGACGTCGGACGCGGCCGTGAGCGAGACCGGGAACGACAGCAGTGTGCTGAGGACCTGCTGGATCAGCCAGTTCGCCATCCCCGCCATGAGGCCCGCGACCAGCAGCGCACCGAAGATCCGCCACCACGAGCCGCGCACCAGTTCGCCGGAGCGGCGCATGGAGGCCGTCGCTCCCTGCCCCTCGAACACCGCCGCCGTCGGCGCCAGGCTGAGCTTCACCCAGATCCAGGTGGCCAGCGGCATGGTGGCCAGGGCGACGAGGAGGGCGACGAGGGCGAAGCCGGACGCGGTCATCGCCGAGTCCGACCCGCTGCCCGTGCTCGACGCGGCCGTGACGAGCGCGATCATGAAGCCGATCATCGCTCCCATGAAGAGGGCGACGGGCACGAAGACGACCAGCATCGTCAGGAAGACCGTGCCGATCACCGACGGCATCCTCGACCAGGAGCGGCGCCAGACCGCGCCGAAGGTCGTCCGCCGGCCGAGCACCGCCTACTGGAGGACGGCCGGGCACGCCGCGTACACGACGGCGCTCGCGACCAGCATCCCGACCATGGCGACCAGCCAGACGAGGCCGAAGGCGACCAGCAGCGGGCGGCCGTCGTCCCAGCTCGGTTCCTGCCCGCCCGGCAGGTCGAAGACGCGCGGCACATGGTCCGCGACCGCCGCGTACGCGAGGCCGCCGACCGCCGCGACCAGCAGAAGCGCCCCGCCGAAGGCGGCCGTGGCCACACCGAGCAGCTGCTTCCAGTAGCGGCCGATGGTGGCGAAGGCGCCGGTCAGGATCTGACTGAGACCCAGCGGCGCCAGGGGTATCACGCCGGGCTTCGGCGGAGGGGGCGGGGGAGCGTAGCCGTAGCCGTACGGCCCCGAGGGATACGTCATGCGGGACACCGTAGCGGCAGGCTTTGCGTACGCCCGTACACATCGGCGGTACGATGGGGCGCATGGGATACGGACTGCTGGCGGGCGCCATCACGGCGGAGATCATCGCGACGGTCTCGATGAAGTACAGCGACGGCTTCTCCAGGCTCTGGCCCTCCGTCGTCACGGGCGCCGGCTATCTGGTCGCCTTCGCCCTGCTCGCCCAGGCGCTCAAGACCCTCCAGGTCGGCACGGCCTACGCGATATGGTCCGGCGTGGGCACCGCCGCCGTCGCCGTCATCGGCATCCTCTTCATGAACGAGACGCTCAGCGTCGCCAAGGTCGCCGGGGTCCTCCTGATCATCGCCGGCGTCCTCGTGCTCAACATGGGGGGCGCGCACTGATGGCCCGCCCCCGCCGCCACGACCCCGAGCGGCGGCAGCGGATCGTCGACGCCGCGCTCCGCGTGGTCGGCGCCCGGGGCATCGACGGGCTCAGCCACCGCACGGTCGCGGCCGAGGCGGACGTGCCGCTCGGCTCCACGACGTACCACTTCGCCTCCCTCGACGAACTCCTCGTCGCGGCGCTGCGCCAGGCCAACGAGGGCTTCGGGCGGCAGCTGCGCGAGAGCCCGGCGCTCGCCGACCCGCACACCGACCTCGCCGCCGCCCTCGCCCGGCTGACGGGGGAGTGGATCGGCGGCGCGCGGACGGGCGTGGAGCTGGAGTACGAGCTCTACCTCGCCGCGCTCCGACGTCCCGCGCTGCGGCCCGTCGCCGCGGAGTGGACGGACGCCGTCACCGAGGTCCTGTCCCGGCGGACGGACTCCGCGACGGCCCGCGCGCTGGTCGCGCTCATGGACGGCATCTGCCTCCAGGTCCTGCTGACGGACGGGACGTACGACGAGGAGTACGCCCGCGAGATGCTGGCGCGTCTCCTGCCGGGTGATCCGACGAGGTCCGTGGCGCGGGGGTTGGCGGATCCGCCGGGAGGCTCGACCGACACCTGAGACCGGTTGGCCCGGGCGGGGCCCCGAACGTTAGGTTTTCCGCATGACCACTGCTCCTCGCACCACCGGCGCCGTCGCCGCCGGCCTCGCCACCATCGCCGGTGACGGCACCGTTCTCGACACCTGGTTCCCCGCCCCCGAGCTGACCGACGCGCCCGGGCCCGCCGGTACCGAGCGGCTCACCCCCGACGCCGCCGTCAACGCCCTCGGTGAGGGCGCCGCCAAGGCCCTCGGCGTGGACGCCCGCCGTGGCGTCGAGGTGGTCGCGGTCCGTACCGTCATCTCCTCGCTCGACGACAAGCCGCTCGACGCCCACGACGCGTACCTGCGTCTGCACCTGCTCAGCCACCGGCTGGTCAAGCCGCACGGCCAGAGCCTCGACGGTGTCTTCGGCCTGCTCGCCAACGTCGCCTGGACCTCGCTCGGCCCGGTCGCCGTCGACGACATCGAGAAGGTCCGCCTCAACGCGCGCGCCGAGGGCCTGCACCTCCAGGTCACCTCGATCGACAAGTTCCCGCGGATGACCGACTACGTCGTCCCCGCCGGTGTCCGGATCGCCGACGCCGACCGCGTCCGCCTGGGCGCGCACCTCGCCGCCGGTACGACCGTGATGCACGAGGGCTTCGTCAACTTCAACGCCGGCACGCTGGGCACCTCGATGGTCGAGGGCCGCATCTCGGCCGGTGTCGTCGTCGGCGACGGCTCCGACATCGGCGGCGGCGCCTCCACCATGGGCACCCTCTCCGGCGGCGGCAACGTCATCATCTCCATCGGCGAGCGCTGCCTCATCGGTGCCGAGGCGGGCGTCGGCATCGCGCTCGGCGACGAGTGCGTCGTCGAGGCCGGCCTCTACGTCACCGCCGGTACGCGCGTCACGATGCCCGACGGCGAGATCGTCAAGGCCCGCGACCTGTCCGGCGGCGACAACATCCTCTTCCGCCGCAACTCGGTGACCGGCGCCGTCGAGGCCCGCCCGAACAACGCGGTGTGGGGCGGGCTCAACGAGATCCTCCACAGCCACAACTGAGGCCGTGACCTGCTCGTGTGACGCTGCGTTGTCAGGATGACGTGGTCACACGAGCAGACAAGGCGAGGAGTCGACATGAGGACGAGACCCACCATCGTCGGAGCGCTGACCGTGGCGGCGGTGCTCCTGCCGGCCGCGGCCGCCTCCGCGGACGAGACGCACACACGGACGCACAACGGTCCGTACGTCTCGAACGGTCCCAGCCTCACCCTCCGCACCGGTCAGATCGACGACCCGCTGGAGGACGTCCTCGAACACGCGGCGCTGTTCGGCACCACCTATGTGTTCGACTGAACCAGATCCTCGTACGCCGCCCGCAGCCCGTCGACCGTCTCCAGGTCGGCGGGCTGCAGCGGTTCCCGGACGAAGTCGCCGAGGAGAGCCTTGGCCGTGACCGTGCCGGGCAGGCCGGAGGCCATCATCAGCTCGGCGAGTGGGAGGGTCAGGCCGTTGAGCCGGGCGGCCCCGGCCGTGTCGCCGGCGTCGAAGGCGTCGAGCACGGCCCGCATCTGGCGGGGCGCCACATTGGCCACCGTGCTGACGTATCCGGCGGCGCCCACCGCGTACAGCGGGAGGTTGAGCTCCTCGCAGCCGGAGTAGTACGCGAGCGAGGTGCGGGCGATCACCTTGGAGGAGCCGAGCAGGTCGTAGGAGCAGTCCTTGACGGCGACGATCCTCGGGTGGGCGGCGAGCCGCAGCATCGTCTCCGGCTCGATCCGGGTGCCGGTGCGGCCGGGGATGTCGTACAGCATCACCGGCAGGCCGGTCGCGTCGGCGACCTTCAGGAAGTGCGCCTCGACGGCGGCCTGCGGCGGGCGGCTGTAGTACGGGGTGACGACCAGGAGCCCGTCCGCGCCCGCCTTCTCGGCCTCGCGCGCCAGCTCGGCGGTGTGGCGGGTGTCCGAGGTGCCCACGCCCGCGACCACGGCCGGGCCGGGGCCCACGGCCTCGCGGACCGCCTCGATCAGCGCCGCCTTCTCGGCGTCCGTGGTGGTCGGGGACTCGCCGGTGGTGCCGTTGAGGACGACGCCGTCGCAGCCCTCGGAGACCAGATGGGCGGCGTGCTCGCGGGCGACGTCGAGATCCAGTCCGCCGGTGGCGGTGAACGGGGTGATCATCGCGCAGAGGGCCCGGCCGAAGGGGCGTTCAGTGCTCATCCGGGAAGTCTGCGGCCCTTGATGCTGAAGGTCCACTTAGTTCTCCTTCGGGTGAAGGGTAAGCATCACTGAAGGGTGTGGAAGCGTGCGACTCTGGCATGATCTCCCTGCGTGACAGGAGGACATGGAGAGAGAACAGCATGAGCGAACAGCGTGTCGCCCTGGTCACCGGTTCGTCCTCGGGCATCGGCGCCGCGGTCGCCCGCCGGCTGGCCGCCGCGGGGATCCGGGTCGTGGTCAACTCGGCGCGGTCGGTGGAGGCGGGCAAGGCCCTCGCCGCCGAACTGCCCGACGCCGTCTACGTGCAGGCCGACGTCTCCGACGAGGCCCAGGCGGCGGCCCTGGTGGCCGCGGCCGTGGAGGCGTACGGGCGCCTGGACATCCTCGTCAACTGCGCGGGCACCACCCGGTTCATCCCGCACGACGACCTCGAAGCGGCTTCGCCCGACGTCTGGCGGCACCTGTACGACGTCAATGTCATCGGGGTCTGGCAGACCGTCACCGCCGCCGTCCCGCACCTGCGCGCCCACGGCGCGGGCTGCGTCGTGAACATCTCCTCGCAGGCCGGAGTCCGCCCGGGCGGCAGCTCCATCCCCTACGCGGTCTCCAAGGCGGCCGTCAACCACATGACGAAGCTCCTCGCCAAGACCCTCGGTCCGGACGTCCGGGTCAACGCCGTCGCGCCGGGCTTCGTCGACACCCCCTGGTTCGACGGCGTGGAGGGCGCCGACGAGGCCAAGGCCCATGTGGCGGGAGCGGTACCGCTGCGCCGGGTGGGCCGCCCGGAGGACATCGCCGGTGCGGTCTTCGACCTCACCGGCGCCGCGTACATCACGGGCGAGGTGCTCCTCGTCGACGGCGGAGGCCATCTGCTGGGCTGAGACCGGTCCGCACGCCGGGCCGAGGCCGCCGAAGCCGCTGGGCCGAACCCGGTTCAGAGCGCGAGCTTGAAGCCGTCGTGGCTCCGGGCGAAGCCCAGCGCCGCGTAGAACCGGTGGGCCTCCGTCCGCCGCTTGTCGCTGGTCAGCTGGACGAGCGCGCAGCCACGATCCCGCGCCCGTTCCACCGCCCGGAGCATCAGCTCCCGCCCGAGTCCGCCGCCCCGCCGGTCGGCCCTGATGCGCACCGCCTCGATCAGGGCCCGCTCGGCACCGCCCCTGCCGAGACCGGGGATGTACGTCGCCTGCAGACAGCCGACGACCACGTCACCGTCGACGAGCACCAGCATCTCGTTGCGCGGATCGTCCACGAGGGCGGCGAAGGCCCGCTCGTACGCCTCCGTGACGGTCACCGAGGCGGGGTCCACGACCCGCTCCTCGTCGGCGAGAAGGGCGAGGACGGCGGGCAGTTCGGCGCGGGCGGCGGGGCGGAGGATCACGCCCGAAGTGTCGCACGGACGGGAGGGCTTGACCTCAAGCGAGGTTGAGGTCGAAGACTGGGGTCACCGACGACAGGAGGCCACTCATGAACGCCGTTGCCCTGCCCGATGCCCGTCCCGACCTGCGCCGCCCCGGGGTGGGACTCGTCCTCGCCAGTACCTGGCGGGTCGGTACGCCCGAGCGGCAGACCGCCGCCGTCGACGCCATCGCCACGGCGTGGGAGCGCCGGGACTGGCCGGACGTCGGGCTGCTCTCGTACTCCGTGTACACCGGCACGGACGGGGACACCCTGCTCCACTACTCGCAGTGGACGGGCGAGGAGGCGTACCAGGACTTCGTCCGCACCTTCCGGGACGGCCGGAACGCCGAGATCGACGCGGCCGTGCCGGGGATCGAGCGCGTCGCGCTCCACCGGTACACCCCTCCGTACCGGTCCACCGAGCCGGCCGACGCCAGGATCCCCGGCTGTGTCGTCATCGTGGACGTGGAGTTCGACGCGCCGGACGCCGCCCGGCAGCGCGACTGGGTGGACGGGGTCTTCGAGGCGCTGGAGACGGACCCGGCACCCGCGCCCGGCGGGATCTCGGGCCACTTCCACCTCTCCACCGACGGGACCAGGATCCTCAACTACGCGGAGTGGGAGAGCGAGCGGGCCCACATCGAGGCGCTCGCCCGGCCCGGGGACGGGATCGGCACGTCGACGCCGCAGTGGGCGAAGGTGCAGACGTACGCGGGCGTGGTGGGCGGTGGGGTGCGGCGCTACGCGCCCGCGCTGAGCCTCGGCGCGGGCGCGTAGCGCGCGGCATCACGGGCGGAAGCGCAGGACCTGCGGGTCGTGGTCGCTGTTCTGGTCCGCGAACTCCGCGTTGATGTGGACGCTGTCGTACTCGAAGTGGCCGATCCCCGGGCTGGTCAGGATCTGGTCGAGAACCTGGCTGTTGCCCTGGAAGACGTACGAGTAGCGCTCGCTGCGCGGCAGGGACTTCACCGCCGGGTAGAGCGCCCCGCCGTCCGTCAGCGCCTTCGTCGTCTCCGAGAACTCGAAGTCGTTGATGTCGCCGAGGACGAGGACGTCCGCGTTCTTCCGGATCGAGAGCACGTCCTTGACGAAGGCGTTGACGGCCTGCGCCTGCAGCAGTCGCTTCGCCTCCGAGGAGCGGACCGGCGGCTGGTGGTGCGAGACCAGGGACTCGTCACCGCCCTTGGAGCCGAAGTGGTTGGCGACCACGAAGACCGTGCGGCCACGGAAGGAGAACTCGCCCGCGAGCGGCTTCCGGCTGCTCTCCCAGGCCGTGTTGGCCGGGTCGATCCGGCCGGGCGACAGGGTCAGCTCGGGCGCGCCGCCCTCGCCGCGCACGACGCCCGTCGCGGTGACGGCGTCGCCGCCCGCGCGGTCGGTGAAGGAGACGCGCTCCGGGTTGAAGAGGAAGGCCTGGCGGATGTTGCCGCCGGGCTCGCCGCCGTCCTTGTTGTTCTGCGGGTCGACCGAGCGCCACTCGTACGCCGGGCCGCCCGCCGCCACGATGGCGTCGGTGAACTTCTTCAGCGTCTGGTCGGCGGCGACCGTGCCGTCGTTCTTCGCGCCGTTGTTGTCCTGGATCTCCTCCAGGGCGAGGATGTCGGGCGAGGCCAGGTTCGTCACCACGGCCGCGGCCAGCGCGTCGAACTTCTCCTGCGGGTCGGACGGGTCGAGGTTCTCGACGTTGTACGTCGCGACCGCCAGCTCGTTCTTGTGCTGCCGGTCCGTGACCTCGCGCTCCAGGCCGCGGTCGACGACCGTGCCCAGGGTGCGCGCCGTCAGCGTGTAGCCGCCGAACTGGTTGAAGTCGAGCGGGCCCTCGGTCGTGCCGGAGAGCACGTCGCCGACGTCGGCCGTCGGGAAGGGCTGCTGGGCGATCGGGGTCAGCGACTGGATCTGGAGCCGGCCGGTGTTCTGCGCGTCGTACGAGCCGTAGACCGTGCCGCCGCGCCAGTTGCGGTTCTCCCAGGGCTTCACCGTCACCCAGAGCTCGGAGTACGGGTCGGTGGCGCCCACCACGCGCGAGGTCCCGACGCGGACGTTGGTGCCCTCCAGGGACTCGTAGTAGTCCAGGGCGTAGTGCTTCGGCTTCAGGGTGAGGCCGTTGATGGAACCGGCCGCGGCCGCGTCGCCCTCGGGCGCGTACGCGTCGGGGACGGACCAGGCCGAGATCGTCACGGGGGCCGGGACCGGGTTGCCCTGCGAGACCACGGTGACCGTGGGCTTGGCGATCTGCGTCAGCGACTGGTTGCCGGAGTTCAGACCCCCGGGGACGTACTCGCCGACCGTGCCGTTGACGCTGACGGCGTCGCCGACCGCGACGGTCGGCACCGAGCTCGTGAAGACGAACAGGCCCTCGCTGGTGGCCGGGTTGTCGTCGGCCTGCGGGTCCTGGATCCAGAATCCGCGCGAACCGTAGGTGCGCACACCGGTCACGATCCCCGTGACGCCGGTGACCTGGGTGCCGACGAGCGGCGAGACGCGGGTGGTGCCCTGGATGTCGTGGATACGGACACCGGCGGTGGTCTCCGTCGAGGTGTCCGCCGAGGCGGTGGAGCCGGCGAGGAGTCCGGCCGCGAGGGCGGCCGACACGACGGCGGCCACGGCCGCGGATCTCGGTATGGAGGAAGGCATCAGGGGGCTCCGGAGGCACTTGGATGAACGGTCGATGTATCTACGCGCGTCAATCTCTTGGCTGAGCGGTGGACTTGTCAAGAGTCGACGGGTGTACGAAGGCTGACGCCTCGGTGAACCGACGGGCCGGACGGGAAATGCGTCTACGCTGAAGTCCGTTCGCCGACCGCGCGACCGGCCCCCCCGGACTCGCAGGCCCTTCGAGGAGAAGACCCCAGATGGCACCGGATCGCCCCACCCTGCCCCCCGTTCAGCTGCACTCGGACGCGGAGCTGGCGCGGGCTGCCCTGGCCGCGCCCCTGCTGGCGCGGGCGGCCCGGCTCGCCCGCTGGGCCGGGCCCGAGACCAGGGTGGGCGCGGGCGGAGAACTCGTCGACGAGCAACTGCCCGCCGCCGCCGAGGTGTTGGGTCTCACATCGGACGAGGACGGCGAGGCGTACGCGAGCGAGGCCTGGCGCCTCGCGGTCGACACCGGGCTCGTCGAGGTCGAGGACGGCGACGAGGACGGTGACGAGGACGGCGACGAGGGCGACACCCCGGGCACGGTCGCCCCGGGCGAGAACCTCGGCCTCCTCACCGGCGGCGCCCCGCTCGACGTCCTCGGGATCTGGCTCGACGGCCTCGACGTCGTCTTCGCCGACGCCACCGCGCCCGTCCTCGACGACCTGGCGGACGTCATCGGCGAGGACGGCGAGATCGACTTCGAGCTGCTCGACTGGAACCCGGAGGAGGAGGCCGAGTTCCTGGAGGGCGTGCTCGGCAACCTGTACCTGCTGACGGTCGGCGAGGGCGGACCGGGCGAGGGACCCGTGCCGCTGCCGGCGCTCGCCGCGTCGATGATCGTCCCGGACGACATGGGCGAGCCGACCGACGACGTCCTGGAGCAGGTCTCGGAGGCCATGATGCGCCTCGACGAGCAGTTCCGGCTGCTCGAACCGATCGGGCTCGTCGAGTACCAGCCCGTCGACGAGGCCCTGATGGTCGAGGAGGGCGAGGAGCCCACCGCGCGGATCGACGAGGTCGACGACGAGGACGTCACCCGGTACGGCATGGTCCGGCTGACGCCGCTCGGGCTCTACGGCGTACGGGCCCGGATGCTGGAGGCGGGCGTCGACGCGCCGGCCGTCGGCGAGCTGGCCGACAAGGGGGCGGACGTGCTATTCGACGGTCTCGCGGTCTACCCCGAGCCGGCGGCGCGCGCCGAGACCGTGGCCTGGCTGGCGGGGCGTGACGCCGTGAGCGCGGCACGGGAGCTGCTCGCCGCGGCGCGGGGCGCCGACGCCGGTTCCCCGCTGCGCCGGCTCCACTGCCAGCAGGCGCTCTCCCTCGTGGGCGCGGACGCGGAGCCCGCGGTACGGGAGGTGCTCGACGACGCCGAACTGGGCGGGCTCGCCCGGGTCTGGCTCGCGGAGCGGGGGGCCGCGGACGTGCCGGCGCCGTCGGAGTCGATGATCTTCTGGCTGGCGATCGACACCATCGCGGCGCAGCTGGACGCCCGGGGCGACCTGGACGAACTCCGTGAGCTGATCGAGGGGCTGACCGGCCGCCACAGCGGCTTCTTCGACGCGGCCTGGCGGGTGGAACACCCGGCGACGGCCGAGGTCCTGGAGGCCATGGGCCGCCTCCACCCCGACAAGGCGGCGGCCAAGGAGGCCCGCAAGGCAGCCTTCAAGGCGAGGTCCCGTACGGGGTCGTAGGCGGCCTTCCGCATGTGAGCGGCCCGCCCGGCGGGCGCCCTCCCCGGCCAGGCGGACGGCCCCGCCGAGCGCCGTCCCCCGCCCGGCGGACTGCCCGGTGGCGGGGCCGGCCCCGGGTCCCGCAGGCCGCGTACCCCGCGCCGGGGTGCAGTTCATCGGGGGGCGTCTCTCTGTTCAACTCTCGTTCGTGCGTGGGCGGGACCGTGTGCCCGACATCGGGTGACGACAGGGAGACGAACACGCCATGCCTCTCAACCGCAGAGAGTTCGCCAAGCACTCCACCGCCGCCGGAGCCGGGCTCGTCCTGACCGGATCGGTCGCCGCGCTCGCCACCGCACCCGAGGCGCTCGCCACCGCGGACGACCGGCTCGACGACCACGCCGACGACCTCGCGGCCTCGGGCGACCGGCACCGGCTCGGCTACGGTCCCCTCGTCGAGGACCCCGCCGGCGTGCTCGCCCTCCCCGCGGGCTTCACGTACCGCGTCATCACCCACAGCGGCGTCACCAAGCTGGAGTCCGGCGAGTTCACCCCGCAGAAGCACGACGGCACCGCCACCTTCGCCGGCCCGCGCGGCACCACCCTCCTGGTCAACAACCACGAGCTCAAGGGCAAGCGGTCCGGCTGGAAGCACCCGGTCCCGCTCACCGAGGGCCTCGTCTACGACCCCGCCGCATCCGGCGGCTGCACCGTCGTCGAGGTGCACCGCGACGGCACCGTCGCCGAGTGGGTCGGCATCGCCGGCACCTCCACCAACTGCGCCGGTGGCCGCACCTCCTGGGGCACCTGGCTCACCTGCGAGGAGAACTCCGACCGTGCCGGCGAGAACGGCATGACCAAGGACCACGGCTACGTCTTCGAGGTCGACCCCCGCGACCGCCGCGCCAACCGCGATCCCAAGCCGATCAAGGCGTTCGGCCGTTACGACCACGAAGCCGTCGTCATCGACCCCAAGCGCGGCCACGCCTACCTCACCGAGGACGCCTCATCGCCCAACGGCCTCTTCTTCCGCTGGGTGCCGCCGAAGGGCTTCGAGCACGGCCGCGGCAAGCTCCGCACCCTCGCCGACGACGCCGGCGTCCTCCAGGCGCCCCGCTGCATCGACTCCGGCGGCCGCTTCGTCGACGACCTCTCCCGCGCCACCCGGATCGGCACGGTCTACGGCGTGGACTGGCTGGACGTCCCCGACCGCGACGGCCGCGAGGTCGAGGTCCGCGAGCAGTTCGGCCCCGACGAGGTCACCCGCGCCCGCAAGCTGGAGGGCATGTGGTGGGCCGACGGCGGCGCGTACATCGTCTCCTCGTACGCCCGTGACGAGAGCCCCGGCGCCGCGCACGACGGCCAGGTCTGGTTCTACGACCCCAAGCGCCGCACGCTGACCCTCCAGGTCCTCCTCGGCGTCAACGCGAACCCGGACGAGGACGGCGCCTACGACGGCCCGGACAACATCACCGTCTCCCCGTACGGCGGTCTCGTCATCGCCGAGGACGGCGAGGGCGTCCAGCACCTCTTCGGTGCCACCGAGCGCGGGCGCACCTACCCCATCGCCCGCAACGACCTGAACGACAGCGAGTTCACCGGCGTGGTCTTCTCGCCCGACGGCGACACGCTCTTCGCCAACATCCAGGACCCGGGCATCATGGTCGCCGTCACCGGCCCGTGGCGCCGCCAGCCGCGCCGCTGACCCGTGACGCGAAGTCCCTGGACATGAGGAAGGGCCCGCCGGACGACCGGCGGGCCCTTCTCGTACCGCGGACCGTCAGAGCGACTGCGCGGCGGGCTTCACCATGCCCCGGACGGTCCGCGACTTCACGAACTCGCCCATCGCCGTCATCTCCCACTCGCCGCTGAACTGCTTGATGAGCTTGGCCATCATCACGCCCGTCTGCGGCTCGGCCGTGGTCAGGTCGAAGCGGACCAGCTCCTCGCCGGTCGCCGCGTCGATCAGCCGGCAGTACGCCTTGGCGACCTCGGTGAACTTCTGGCCCGAGAACGAGTTGACCGTGAACACCAGGCCCGTGGCGTCGGCGGGGAGGCGGCCGAGATCGACGACGATGACCTCGTCGTCGCCCGCGCCCTCGCCGGTCAGGTTGTCACCGGAGTGCTTGATCGAGCCGTTCAGGATGGAGAGCTTGCCGAAGTAGCAGCTGTCCAGGTGGTTGCGCTGGGGGCCGTAGGCGATGACGGAGGCGTCGAGGTCGATGTCCTTGCCGCGGTACGCGGGCTCCCAGCCGAGGCCCATCTTGACCTGGGAGAGCAGCGGACGGCCGCCCTTGACCAGGGACACGGTCTGGTTCTTCTGGAGGTTGACCCGGCCCTTGTCCAGGTTGATCTTGCCGCTGGGGGCGGGGGCCGCCGGGGGGGCCGCCGGGGGAGGCGTGGGGGCGGCGATCCGCGGGTCCACGGCCGCGGGCGGCGCGACCGGAGCCGCGGGTGCCGGGACGGCGGCGGGCGCGGCGGCCGCGGGCTCCTCGTCCACCGAGACGCCGAAGTCGGTGGCGATCCCCGCCAGCCCGTTGGAGTACCCCTGGCCCACCGCACGGGCCTTCCACGCGCCGTTGCGCAGGTAGATCTCCACGACCACCAGGGCGGTCTCCGTGCCGAGCTGCGGCGGGGTGAAGGTGGCGAGGACGCTGCCGTCGTCCGCGTTGCGGATCGTCGCGGTGGGCTCGATGCCCTGGAACGTCTGGCCCGCGGCGTCGGGGCTCGCGGTGACGACGATCTTCTCGATGCCGGGCGGCACGGCGCTCGTGTCCACGACGATCGCGTCCGGCGCCGAGCCGCCGCCGGAGCGGTAGGTCACACCGGGGCCGGCCGGCTGGTTGTAGAAGATGAAGTCGTCGTCCGAGCGGACTTTGCCGTTGGCGCTGAGCAGGAGGCCCGAGACGTCGAGCCGTACCGGAGCGGCGACGTCCACCGCCACGCGCGCGGCGGAGAGCGGGATGTTCGAGCCGGGGGTCATAGCGGTCATGCCAGGGCTAACGAGCGAGACAGCTTTGCCGTTCCCTTACCTTCCCTACCTTCGGCCACTCCGGTTACGGGGGTGGTTCCGGGCCGTGCGCTCGTTGCCGAACCTGTACGCGCCCGTCCAGCGCGCCATGACGAGCTGGGCGTCCCCCGACTCCACCTCCGCCAGGAACTTCTCCGCGCGACCGCCGCGCAGGGTGCCGGCGGCGCGCCCCCGGTGGGTGATGACGACCGTGCCGTCCGCGCGCTGTTCGTAGCTGAATCCCTGGGGTTGCGGCATGACGGGCATCCTGCCGGTCACGGGCAGGTCCGTCATATGAATATTCGAGCGGATCGTATTCTTCCGTTCGTGGGTGGGAGTTCTTTTCGTACGCAGGACGTGGACCAGGCGCGGCAGGAGATCGACGCGCGGTACTACGCCAACTTCATGGACGTCATCGAGCGGCGCGAGCGGCCCTTCGCGGCGAGGTTCGACACCGTCGCCCTCGGGCCGCTGGTCATCGGGGACCTGTCCTGCGGGGCGGACGTCCGCATGCGCTTCGGGGAGCTCGGGGCCTTCCACGTCAACGCCCCGCTCGGCGGGACGATGGAGCTGCGTCAGGGCGGCGCGGCCCCGGTGGTCGCGACGGCGGGCGAGGCGGTGCTGCTCGACCCGTGCGGGGACACCGTCCTGGAGCGCTGGAGCGGGGACTGCCGCACCCTCTCCGTCAAGATCGACGCGGCCGCGCTGCACGAACGTCTCGAAAGGCTGCTCGGGCGCCCGCCGCGCGGGCGCCTCGCTCTCGCGCCGCGCCTGGACACCACCCGCGGCCCCGGGCTGAGCTGGGTGCGCTTCGCCCGTCAGGTGGCTCGCGAGGCGCTGGCCGGAGACAGTCTGGCCCATCACGCGCTGGTCGCCGTGCCGCTCCAGGAGGCGCTGCTCAACGGGCTGCTGCTCGCGGCCGAGCACCCGTGGCGCGACGAGCTGGCCCATCCGGGCGAACCGCTGCGGCCCGCGCCCGTCAAGCGGGCGATGGACGCCGTGAACGCCCGCCCCGAGCACCCGTTCACAACGACCGAGCTCGCCGGTCTCGCACGGGTGGGCGTGCGCCGGCTCCAGGAGTCGTTCCGGGAGTACGTGGGTATGTCGCCGATGGCGTACGTCCGTCAGGTCCGGCTCGATCGGGTCCACGAGGAGCTGCGGGGTGCCGGGCCTGAGGAGCTGAGCGTGAGCGAGGTCGCGTGGCGCTGGGGCTTCGCGCACCACGGCCGGTTCGCGGCGCAGTACCGGACCCGCTTCGGGGAGACGCCCTCCCAGACGCTGCGGGGCGCCGCCGGCCGCTGAGGCGCCGGACCGCACGGCCTTCGCCGGATCCGCCGCGTTCCGTGGACAGTCGCCGCGCTCAGCGGATCGCGGCCGCACATGGGGCAGCCGTAACGTTCCTTCTGTCGCGTGTGCCAAGCATGCTGTGACCCGGGTCCGGCCGGCGCCCCCGCAAAAGTCCGGCCGGACCCGTGCAGGAACGCCCCGTCCGCCGTCAGTGCGGCCAGCGCGGGGGTTCCGTGCAGAAGTGGCCGCCCACGTGGGCGGCGGCCGGGTCGTCCTCCTTCGGCAGCCCCTGCTCGGCGATGATCCGTTCCGCGTACGGCTCCGAGTCGTCCCGCGGCTCGTAGCCGAGCGCCCGCGCGGAGGAAAGGTCCCACCACAGCCGGGTGTTGGCGGAGGAGCCGTACACCACGGTGTGGCCCACGCCCTCGGCGGTGAGCGCCGCGTGCAGCAGCCGCGCGCAGTCGGCCGGGCTCAGCCACATCGACAGCATGCGCACCGAGGTCGGCTCGGGGAAGCAGGAGCCGATCCGCACGGAGACGGTCTCCAGGCCGTGCTTGTCCCAGTAGAACTGGGCCAGGTCCTCGCCGAAGCACTTGGACAGGCCGTAGAAGGTGTCCGGGCGGTGCGGGGTGCCGACGGGGATCACCGGGCCGTCCTCGCGCGGGCGCGGGGTGAAGCCGACGGCGTGGTTGCTGGAGGCGAAGACGATCCGGCCGACCCCCTCCTCGCGCGCGGCCTCGTAGAGGTGGTGCAGGCCGGTGATGTTCGCGGCCACGATCTTCTCGAACTCCGCCTCCAGGGAGATCCCGGCGAGATGGACGACCGCGTCGACGCCGCGGACGGCCTCGCGCAGCGCCTCCCGGTCCGCGAGGTCGGCGACGATCGCGTCCGGCGCGCCGTCGACGGGTGCCACGTCGAGCAGGCGGAGCTCGTATCCGTACGCGGGCAGCAGAGCGCGCATCAGCGTGCCGACGCCACCGGCGGCGCCGGTGAGCAGGACGGTGCGGGGTGTGGGCATGCGAGGAGTCTCCGTCCGTGGATCGTATTCACAACCGTGGACACGGTAGGGAGCGGCTCCGGGGAGCGTCAAGAGCGCACACGCTCCGTCAAGACCGCACGGCCGAGACGGGTTTGAGCCTTGACCCGCACTTCGGGGCTGCTCTAGCGTGCAGGTGTTCAAGAGTATGGACAACAATCAGAACTGTGCACGACGGTGCACGACGGACTTCTCTGGGAGCGCCCGTGACCACAGCCCCGCTCGCCGAACGGCTCGACGGCCTGCTGTTCTTCCCCGTCACCCCCTTCGCCGCGGACGGCACCGTCGACCTCGGCCTCTTCCGCGCGCACGTCCACGCGGGCATCGAGGCGGGCGCCGCCGCCGTCTTCGCCTGCTGCGGCACGGGAGAGTTCCACGCCCTGACCCCCGAGGAGTTCCAGGCCTGCGTCGCGGCCGCCGTGGAGGAGTCGGCCGGACGGGTCCCCGTGCTCGCCGGCGCCGGCTACGGCACGGCGCTCGCGGTCCGGTACGCGCGGCTGGCCGAGGACGCGGGCGCGGACGGGCTCCTCGCCATGCCCCCGTACCTCGTCGTCGCCGACCAGGCGGGACTCCTGCGGCACTACACCGAACTCGCCGCCGCCACCTCCCTCGACGTCATCGTCTACCAGCGCGACAACGCGATCCTCACCCCCGAGACGGCCGTCGCCCTCGCCCGGACCGACGGGATCATCGGCCTCAAGGACGGCCTCGGCGACCTCGACCTGATGCAGCGCATCATCAGCGCCGTGCGCTCCGAGGGCCTCGGCCTGCTCTACTTCAACGGCCTGCCGACCGCCGAGCTCACCGGACTCGCCTACCGGGGCATCGGCGTCACCCTCTACTCCTCGGCCGTCTTCTGCTTCGCCCCCGACATCGCCCTCGCTTTCCACCGCGCCCTCGCGGCCGGTGACGACACGACCGTGGAACGGCTGATCGACGGCTTCTACCGGCCGCTCGTCGAACTCCGCGCCAAGGGGCGCGGCTACGCCGTCTCCCTCGTCAAGGCCGCGGTACGGATGGGAGGCCTGGACGTCGGCGAGGTACGGCCGCCGCTCAGCGAGCCCGCGCCCGAGCACCTGAAGGAACTCGCCACGATCATCGAGCGCGGACGCGCGCTGCTCGGGGGCGACGCGTGAGGACCGGGACCTTCGTCTACCCGTGGGACGTCGTCGGCGACCCGGCCGCGCCCGGACGCCTCGCGGACCTGGGCGTCACGAGCGTCACGCTCGCCTCCGCGTACCACTCCACCCGCGCCCTGACACCCCGGCACCCCCGGCACCGCGTCGTCACTGCCGAACACGCCGCCGTGCTCTACCCGCCGGACGGCGCCCGCTGGTCGGGGCGTGGGCTGCGGCCGTACGAGGCCGGCGCGTGGGCGCCCGGCGACGCCTACGGCGAGGCGGCCCGGGCGCTCGCGGACACGGGCCTGGAGGTCCACAGCTGGGTCGTTCTCGCCCACAACTCCCGTCTGGGCGCCGACCATCCGGCGACCTCGGTCGTCAACGCCTACGGAGACCGCTACCCGTGGGCGCCCTGCATCGCCCAGCCCGGCGTCCGCGCCTACCTGGTGGACCTGGCGGTCGAAGCGGCGGTACGGCCCGGAGCGGCCGGCACCGAGCTGGAGTCCTGCGGCTGGTACGGCCTGGCCCACCTCCACGCCCACGACAAGACCGCGGGCGTCGCGCTCGGCGACCGCGAGCAGTACCTGATGTCCCTCTGCTTCTGCCCCTCCTGCCGGCAGGGGTACGGGGAGGAGGACGTCGATCCCGACGCGCTGGCGGCGGCCGTGCGGGGCGCGCTGGAGCCGGTGTGGGCGGGAGGTCCGGCACGAGGGCTCGGCGCCTTCGAGGACACGGTGCTCGCCCGGCGCGCACGGACGGCCCGCACCCTCCAGGAGGCCGCCGTCGCCGCCGTCCGCGCGGCCGCCGCGCCCGGCTTCCGCGTCCTGCTCCACGCGGACCCGCTCCCGTACCGCTGCGGCGCCAACGCCGGCACCGACCCGGACCACGTCCTCGGAGTCGCGGACGGCGTCGTCACCCCGGCCGCCTCCGTGGCCCCCTTCGCACGCGCCGCCGGCCCGGACACCGTCCTCGCGGCCAACATCGGCGTGGTGACGGGCATGGGAGGCTCCCCCGGCACGCTCGCGGAGGACGCCGAGCGGGCGGCGGCCGAGGGCGCCACCGAACTCCGTCTCTACCACGCGGGTCTGGCCTCCGACGCCGACCTCGCCCTGGTGGCGAAGGCCCTGCGGGCGCTCGGCTGAGGTGCGGGCGGACGCCTCAGGCGTCCGCCCCCACCTGGGCGCCGACCCGCCCGGGCGCCCCACGGGCGGCCAGGACGCCCGCCCCGGCGAGACCGGCGACGGCCAGCAGCGGCAGTAGGACCCGCAGGTCGACGAGCGCCACCAGGCCCGCGCCCAGCGCCAGGGCGATCGCGTTCGGGACGAAGACCAGGGTGTGGGCCGTCGCCGCCGCCCGCCCCACGGCGTCCGCGGGGACCTCCCGCTGGACCGCCGTCATGACGGCGATCAGGACGAGCGGCAGGCCCACCCCGATCAGCCCGCTCGCCACCAGCGCCACGCCGTCGTACGGGACGGCGCGGACACCGGCCGCCACGGCGAAGAGGGCGAGCCCGGCGGCGGCCGCCGACCGCCCCGGGACGCGCCGCAGCACCGGCCCGGCCGCCAGGCCCGTCACGACCGAGCCCGCGCCCTGCGCCGCGTACAGCACCCCGGCGTACGCGGGGGAGTGACCGAGCCCCTGGTCCACCACGGTGTAGATCGCCGCCCCGTTGACCCCGGCGAGCAGCATCGTGAACGACCCGGCCAGGACGAGCGGGCGCAGGACGGCAGAGGAGCCGATCGCGCGCAGTCCCTCGCCCGTGTCCCGCAGCCAGTGCGCCGAGGCCGGGCGCACCGGCCTCTCCTCCCGTACCCGCATCAGCGCGAACACGCCCGCGGCCAGCGCGAACGTCACCGCGTCGAGCAGCGCCACGGGCCCGGCGCCGTACCGTGCGAAGAGACCCGCGGCGACGAGCGGGGCGACCAGCTTCACGCCCTCGTTCACGGTCGTCCGAAGCCCGTTGAAGTCCCCGAGGAACCGTCTGTCGAGCGCGCTCGCCGCCAGCGCGACCTCCGCGGCGTCGTGGACGGTTCCCTGGATCCCGTACAGCACGAGGACGGCGAACAGCAGCCACACCCGGTCCGCCCGGTCGACCCAGAGCAGGACCGGCAGCAGCGCCGCCATCGCCGCGTTCGACCACACCATCAAGGGCCGCCGCCGCACCCGGTCGGCGACCGTGCCGAGCAGCGGCCCGACGAGCGCCGGCGCCCACAGGGCGAACACGGTCAGCGCCGCCAGGCTGTCCGAGCCGGTCAGGGACTTGACCCAGATCCCCGACGCCAGCCACATCGCCGTCGAGCCGAAGCCCGACACCAGCACTCCGGTCAGATAGAGACCCGCAGTCCACTTCATGCCCGCAGCCTGGCCCCTGAGGCGGGGCGCGCGGATCGGGCAGATGCCCTAGAGGGACGGGCTACGGACGGCTGGGGCCCGGCCCGGTTCCGGGGGAGGGGGCGGGGTCACGCCACGCGCTTCGTGCGCGCCCGGTCCTCGTGGCGCAGGGCGGCCCACGTCACCAGGGCGCCCAGGCCCTCCCACAGGCCCACGCCGAGGAAGCCGGACGGGGCGCGGCCGGTGACGACGGCGAGGGTGAAGACGGCGCAGGTGAGGAGCCGGAACGGGACCGTCCAGCGGAAGAACGCCTTCCAGTCCGCGAGCGCCGCCAGGATGTAGTAGACGCCCATGTTGAGCGCGGCCATCGAGGAGGCCGTGAGGAAGACCAGGGTGTGGTCCCCGTCCGCCCGGTCCCCGCCGGGTATGGGGTCGAAGCCCATCAGTGCGAGCAGGGCATCGGGCGACACCAGGCCCACCACCCCCAGTGCGGCGGCGAGCAGGCCGAAGACGGCCATGGTCCAGCCTGACAGGGAACGGGGCAGTCGCACGGCGGTCCTCCGCGGTTCGAAACTATGCTCGGCTCATGCGTGACCTTGCATATCGCGTCGCGGGGCCTGCCGACCAATCGGCCCTCGCCGCGCTCGACGACTCCTTCACCACCGAGTACGTCTACGAAGTCGCCTCCGGGGACGTCGGGTTCGGGCTGCGGCTCACCGCGGTCTACCCGCCGCTGGTCAAGGTCTTCCCGGCGGAGGACGGGCCGGAGGACGAGCCGGAGGACGGGCCGGAGGACGGCGGGGCGGACGACGGCCGGCACGAGATCGTGGCCGTCGACGCCGACGGGAGACCCGTCGGGTTCATCGCCGTCGCCGTGGAGGAGTGGAACCGGCGGCTCGTCGTCCACCAGCTGACCGTCGGCCCCGGCCACCGCGGCCGCGGCATCGGCGGCGAGCTGATGCGCCGGGCCCTCGCCCACGGCCGCGAGCACGGCGCCCGCACCGCCTGGCTGGAGGTCACCAGCGTCAACGTCCCGGCGGTACGGGCCTACCGGCGCATGGGCTTCCGGCTCTGCGGCCTGGACACCACCCTCTACACCGGGACCGAGTCCGAGGGCGAGACCGCCCTCTTCATGGCAAGGCCCCTGGACCGGTAGGTCACTTCAGCGCCGCCTTCATCATCTTCTGGGCCACCGGGGCCGCGAGGCGGTTGCCGCTGACCTCCGAGCGCGCCGCGCCCGAGTCCTCGATCAGCACCGCGACCGCGACCTCCTTGCCGGTGTCCGCGTCCTTCGCGTAGGAGGTGAACCAGGCGTACGGCGTCCTGCTGTTGTTCTCGCCGTGCTGGGCGGTACCCGTCTTGCCGCCCACCTCGGCGCCGCCGATCGCCGCGTTCGTGCCCGTGCCCTTGTCCACCACGGTCACCATCGCGCTGCGCAGCTGCTCCGCCGTCGAGGAGGAGACGACCCGCCGGGTGTCCCCGTCCTCGAAGGAGTCGAGGGTGTCCCCGTCGGAGTCCACCACCTTCGAGACCATGTGGGGCGCCGCCATGAGCCCGTCGTTGGCGATCGCCGCGGACACCATGGCGATCTGGAGCGGGGTCGCCGTCACATCGAACTGGCCGATGCCGGTCAGGGCCGTCTGCGCCTTGTCCATGCCGGACGGGTACACGCTCGCGTAGGCGCGTACCGGCACGTCCATCTCCTCGTCGTTGAAGCCGAACTTCTCCGCCATCGCCTTCACCTTGTCCTGGCCGAGATCGACCGCGATCTTGGCGAAGACGTTGTTGCAGGAGTACTGGAGCGCGGTGCGGATCGTGGCGTTCTCGCAGGGCGCGGAGGGGTTCTCGTTCTCCAGGTCGCGGGTGGTGCCGGGCAGCCTGTAGGGGTTCGGGCTCTCGGTCGCCGTGTCCACGGAGCCGTACAGACCCTCTTCCAGGGCGGCCGCGGCGACGACCAGCTTGAAGGTCGAGCCGGGTGGCAGCGGCTGCCTCAGGGCACGGTTGACCAGCGGCTTGTCCTCGTCCCCCGTCAGCTCCTTCCAGGTGGCGCCGTCGGTCAGACCGGCGATCGCGGAGGGGTCGTACGAGGGGGTGGACACCATCCCGAGGATCCTGCCGGTCTTCGGGTCGATGGCGACGGCCGCGCCCTTGTTGTCGCCGAGCGCCTGGTACGCGGCTTTCTGGACGGCCGGATCGATGGTCGTGAGCACATCACCCGGCTCCTGCTGCTTGCCGGTGAGGGCGTCGAGCGGGTTCTTCAGCCGGGTGTCGGTGCCGTCCAGGACGTCGGAGTAGATCCCCTCCAGCTGGGTGGCGCCGTACGCCTGGGAGCTGTACCCGGTGACGGCCGCGTACAGCTCGCCGTCGGTGTAGTCACGCTTGTACGCGAGGTCACCGCCCTCCGTCCGCTTCGAGCCCGTGACCGGCGAACCGGCCACGACGATGTTCCCGAGCGGCTGCGCGTACTGCGCCATGACCTGCCGCCGGTTCTGTTTGTCGTTCGCGAGGGCCTTGCCTTCGTACGCCTGCACCCAGGTCGCCCGGCCCAGCAGGGCGAGCACCAGGAGCAGCGAGAAGGCCGAGGCGCGCCTGATCGTCTTGTTCATCCCATATGCGGGACGAGCGAGCGGGGGCGCCGCGTTCCAGATGTGTCCCGTTTCTCAGGAAACGTTCATCTCATCCCGGGCTCACGAACCCCGACTCGTACGCGACGATCACCGCCTGTGTACGGTCCCGCGCCCCCGTCTTGGCCAGCACCGCCGCCACATGCGTCTTCACCGTCGCCGGGCCGACCCCCATCCGGCCGGCGATCTCCGCGTTCGTCAGCCCCGTCGCCACCAGCCGGAGCACCTGCGCCTCCCGCTCGGTCAGCCGGGCCACCCAGGGCGGCGCCGCCGGGGGCCGGCGGCGGGCGTGCTCGGCGGCCAGGCCCCGTACCGCCGCCGGGTAGAGCAGCGAGTCGCTGCGGGCGACCAGCCGGACCGCGTCCACCAGCTCCTCCGCGCCGGCCCGCTTCAGCAGGAAGCCGGCCGCCCCGACCCGGAGCGCGTCGTAGACGTACGCGTCGTTCT
This sequence comes from Streptomyces sp. NPDC127129, assembly GCF_042671585.1. Taxonomy (NCBI): domain Bacteria; kingdom Bacillati; phylum Actinomycetota; class Actinomycetes; order Kitasatosporales; family Streptomycetaceae; genus Streptomyces; species Streptomyces sp. NPDC127129. Next base: position 95,078 of record NZ_JBHXTV010000003.1, on the reverse strand, counting down.
CGAAGGTCGTCACGACCACGATCCGCGGCGGCTGCGCCATCCCGGCCAGGATCTGCTCCGTCGCCCGGATCCCGTCGATCTCCGGCATGCGCACATCCATCAGGACCACGTCCGGCCGCGCCTCGCGCACCACCGACACGGCCTCGGCACCCGTGGACGCCTCGCCGACGACCTCCAGGCCGGGCTCCGCGTCGAGGATCACCCGCAGGGCGGTCCGCACCATCCGCTCGTCGTCCGCGAGCACCACCCGGATCACCGGCCGGCCTCCCCCGTGATGCTCGGCCTGCTCGCCGTCCCCAGCGGCAGGCGCACCGCGAGGCGCCAGACGTCGGCCACCCGGCCCGCCTCGGACGTTCCGCCGAGCAGACGTGCGCGTTCGGCGACGCCGCGCAGGCCGCGGCCGCCGTCGGGGCGGGCCACCGGGGCCCGTGCGGGCAGCGGGTTCTCCATCGTGATCTCCAACTCGTCGTCGTCCAGGGCGAGGCGCGCCGTCACGCGCTCCCCGCCCGCGTACCGTGCCGCGTTCGTCAGCCCCTCCTGGACGATCCGGTACGCCTCCCGCGACACCGCGTCCGGCACCCGGTCCAGCGCCCCGGTCACCGTCAGCTCGACCTGCCGCCCGGCGCCTCTCACCAGCGCGTCGAGCGCGTCGAGCCGGGGCGCGGCCGGCTCCCCGCCGTCCTCGCCCTCGCGCAACAGGCCCAGCACCGAGTCCAGTTCGCCGACCGTGCGCCGGGTCGTCTCCTCGATCGCCGCCAGGGCCTCCCGTACGAACTCCACGTCGGTGTCCAGGACCCGGCGGGCCGCGCTCGCCTGGAGCGTCACCGCGCTCAGGGCGTGGCCCACGGAGTCGTGCAGCTCGCGCGCCAGCCGGTTCCGTACCGCCAGTTCGGCGGCGCGCCGCTCGGCCGCGGCGAGCCGGTCCGCCGGACTCGGTCCGAGCAGCAGCGGCGCCTGCCGGGCGAGGAGGGCTCCCGTGCCGGCGGCGACGGAGATGAGCGCGAGGAGCATCAGCAGCCCGGCCGGGACGGCGGCCCACAGCAGCCAGGGCCGGTCCAGACCCCAGAACGAGGTGAGCTCCGAGTTCTGCAGCGACTCCGAGAACGGCAGCGCCATCACCGTGACCGCGAACGGCGGCAGGGCCAGCGTCGCCCCGCTGACCAGCGCGCCGATCCCCAGATGGAGCGTGAACCAGCCCGCCGTCCGCGCCTTCGCGCTCCGCCCCCGTGCGGGTCCGTCCGCGAGCCGGTCGCCCTCGACCCCGCAGAGCGCCCGCGCCGCAGCCACCGACATCGGCCGGGTCAGCGGGAAGAGCGCGGAGACCGTGACGAGCGGCAGGCCGACCGCGTACGCCCCCAACTGCACGGTGAGACCGCCCGAGAACATCGACCCCTCGCCCGTGAGCATCCCCACGACCACGGTGCCGACCAGCCAGTACGGCATGAACAGGGCGCCGCCCAGGATGAGATGGATCCATCGGAGCCGGGCGCGCCGGCCGAGCAGAGGTGGGAGCGGAGGTCTCACGCGCTTGCGCTCCGGCGTCGCAGGAAGACGGCCACACAGCCGGCCAGCAGGAACCCGGTGATCATTTCTGCAGCGTAGGTGAGCTGCGCCAGGCCGGTGAAGGTCTTGGCCGGATCGGTGTCCGGCATGAAGGTCACGAGCAGCATGTACGCGCCCCAGCACCCGACTCCGCCCGAGCCGACCCAGGCCAGGCCCAGGGTCGTACGGACCGACAGCGCGCCGGTCCTCCGGAAGACCAGGAGGAGGACACCGACGACGGCGACGGCGACGAAGAGCGCGCGCAGCCCCTCCAGGACGTGGAAGTCGTCGGTGCGCCGGGCGATCTGGGCCGGCGAGAGACCCCGCGTCGAGCCCGACGCCCACATCGTATGGACGGCCGCGGGCACCAGGGCGGCCAGGGAGGCGACGACGGCGGCGGCACGCGTGCCGGTTCCGCAGAGCCGGGCGGGCAGCTCGCCCAGGGTGCCGTGCCAGACGGGTGCCCAGCGCTCGCGTACGTAGAGGACGAAGAGCGTGCCGAGCGCGAGGCCCTGGACGATGAAGCCGCCGTAGACGACCCCGAAGACCCAGCCGTCGAGGAAGGGTTCGCTGTCGGCGGCGGGCTCCGGCGGGCCGGTGACGAGCGAGACCGCGAGCTGGGCGGGGAAGCCGACCATGATCGGGGAGAGCAGCCCCGTCGCGGCCCACAGAGGGAACGTGAGGAGCCAGGCCCGGACCCGCAGGCCCCACGGCCGGGTGAGGAGCAGGGCGAGGACGGCCACCACGGCGTCCATCACCACGGAGACCGAGTTGGCGACGATCAGCAGCGTCCGGTGCTCCAGGAGCACGCTGCCCGCCGGGATGCCGATCTCGCTGCCCGCCACCCAGGCGATCTTCAGCGAGATGTACGGGAGACAGGCCACGACGGCCAGGGCGTGCAGGATCCGGCGCGCGGCGTCCGGGCGGCCGGTGCCGGTGGGTGCGGAAGGGGGGAGGGGAGCGGTCTGCGTCATGGCTCCACGCTCCCGCGCGGGCCCCTCCCCCCACCTCCTGCCCGGCGACGAACCGCCTCCGCCGCGCGGGGGAGAAGCCCCGACGCCCGCCGGACGGCCCCCGCCCCGGTGCTCAGAGGCGGCGCGTCGCCAGGGTCAGGCGGTCGCGGGCGTCGAAGAGCGCGTCCTTGATCATCTGTTCGTGTCCGGGCGTCAGCCTGGCCACCGGCACCGAGCAGCTGATCGCGTCGCGCGCCGGGGTCCGGTAGGGGATCGCGATGCCGAAGCAGCGCAGCCCGAGGGTGTTCTCCTCGCGGTCCACCGCGTAGCCCTGCTCGCGGACGAGGTGCAGTTCCTCGATGAGCTTCTCGCGGTCCGTGATCGTGTGCTCGGTCAGCGCGGGCAGCGTCTCCGGGAGCAGCTTGCGGACCTGCTCGTCGCTGTGGGTGGCGAGCAGCGCCTTGCCCAGCGAGGTCGAGTGGGCGGGCAGCCGGCGGCCGACGCGCGTGAACGGCCGCAGGTAGTGCTGGGACTGACGGGTCGCCAGGTAGACCACGTTGGTGCCGTCGAGCCGCGCCATGTGGATGGTCTCGGTGGTGTCGTCGGAGAGCCGGTCCAGGGTCGGCCGGGCGGCGGCCACCACCTCGTCGCCGTCGATGTACGAGGTACCGACCAGCAGGGCCCGCACGCCGATGCCGTACCGCGTGCCCGTCGCGTCCGTCTCGACCCAGCCCAGCTCGACCAGGGTGCGCAGCAGCATGTACAGGCTGGACTTGGGGTAGCCGACAGCCTCCTGGACGGCGGCCAGCGAGTGCATCCCGGGACGCCCGGCGAAGTACTCGAGCAGTTCCACCGTGCGCACCGCGGACTTGACCTGGGCCCCACCCGTGTCGGTCGACATTGACCTCGCCCCCTCTTCCCGTGCCTCTTGTGGAGTCGGCACGCCCGTCAATAGAGTCCTGATTCATCTACAGGAACTCTGTTCAGAATAGCGAACAGGGCGCACGGAGGGGCATCCGGTGGCAGCTGAACCAGTGTGGAGTGTGGACCCCCGGACGGGGAAGCCGCGGGAGCAGGTTGCGGTGGAGGCCACAGGGGACGAGATCGACCGGGCAGTCCGCTCCGCGGCCGCCACCCGCGAGGCGCTCGCCGACCGTACGGCGCGGGCCGCTCTGCTCCGTACCGCCGCCGACCTCCTCGACGAGTCGGGGCCGCAGGTCATCGAGGCGGCCGACGCCGAGACCGCGCTCGGCCCGGTCCGGCTCACCGGTGAACTCGCCCGCACCACCGCCCAGGTGCGGTCCTTCGCGGACGTCGTCGACGAGGGCTCCTTCCTCGACGTACGCGTCGACCTGCCCGATCCGGCCACCACCCCGCCCCGGCCCGACCTGCGCCGCTGGAAGATCCCGCTCGGCGTCGTCGCCGTCTACGCGGCGAGCAACTTCCCGCTCGCCTTCTCCGTCCCGGGCGGCGACACGGCCAGTGCTCTCGCCGCCGGCTGCCCGGTCGTGATCAAGGCCCACCCCGACCACCCGGCCACGTCCGAGCTCTGCGCCTCGCTGCTGCGCCGGGCCGCCGCCAAGGCCGGTCTCCCCGAGGACGTGGTCGTCCTGGTCCACGGCTTCGACGCGGGCGTCGAGCTGGTCCGCCACCCGCTCGTCGCGGCGGCCGGCTTCACCGGTTCCGTACGGGGCGGGCGGGCGCTCTTCGACGCGGCGGCGGCCCGTCCGGTGCCCATCCCCTTCCACGGCGAACTCGGCTCGCTCAACCCGGTGGTGATCACCGGCGCCGCCGCCGAGGAGCGGGCCGCGGAGATCGGCGCCGGGCTCGCCGCCTCCATGACCATGGGCCAGGGGCAGTTCTGCACAAAGCCCGGTTTCGTCCTCGCCCCCACGGGTGAGGCCGGCGACCGCTTCGTGTCGGCCCTCACGGACGCCGTCAGCCAGTCCGAGCCCGGTGTGATGCTCGACCACCGCATGCGGGGCGCGTTCCTCGCGGGAACGAGCGAGCGCGGCGGACTCCCGGGCGTCACCGCCCCCGTCACACCCGGCGCGGGCGGGGAGCACACGGTCAACGCGGGCATCCTGACCGTCGACACCGCGGACCTGCTGGCCGGCGGCCACGAGGCGCTCCTGGAGGAGTGCTTCGGACCGGTGACCGTGGTCTCCCGCTACGCCACCCGCGACGAGGTCACCGCCGTCCTCGCCCTGCTCCCCGGCAACCTGACCGCCACGCTCCAGATGGCCGACGAGGACCCGGAGGCGGCCTCCCTGCTCGCCGAGCTGACGCCGCTCGCGGGCCGTGTGCTCGTCAACGGCTGGCCGACCGGCGTGGCGGTCGCCGCCGCGCAGCACCACGGCGGCCCCTACCCGGCCACCACCTCCACCTCCACCTCGGTCGGCGCGACCGCGATCGAGCGCTGGCTGCGTCCGGTCACGTACCAGTCGACCCCGCAGCACCTGCTTCCGCCCGAGCTGCGCGACGGCAACCCGCTGGGCGTGCCCCGCCGCTGACCCGTCACGGCCGTCGGACGCGCACCACGATCTTGCCCGTGTGCGCGTTGGACTCCATCAGCCGGTGGGCGTCGGTGATCCGCTCCAGGCCCTCGAAGGTCTCGGCGATCACCGGCGCCAGTGAGCCGTCGCGCAGACCGGAGCCGATGAACCCGGCGATCCGGCTCCGGCCCTCCATGTCGCGCACCACCGCGCCGTTGGCATAACCCCGCACCGTGATCGGCCAGTTCATCGGCATCGTGGCCGGCCGCCGGTCGAGCCAGCCGTAGAGCACCGCCGTGCCGCCCGGCTCCAGGGCGTTCCCGAGCTCCGAGAAGCCCGGCCCGCCGATCGCGTCGAAGACGAGCCGCGCACCGAGGCCCCCGGTGAACCGCCGCACCTCCTTCACCACGTCCTCGCTCTCGGTCGTGATCACCCGCTCGGCGCCCAGGTCGAGCAGCCGGCGCCGTTTCCCCTCGCCCCGCGTCGTGGCGATCGGCACCGCGCCGATCCGCCGCGCCACCTGGATCGCCGCCGTCCCCACCCCGCTGGACGCCCCCGTGATCACCACCGGGTCGCCGGGACGCAGCCCGCCCGCCTCCACCATCCCGCCGTACGCCGTCGAGTACGTCAGCCACGCGGCGGCCGCGGTCACCGCGTCCACGCCCGCGGGCCCGGGCACCAGGTACTCCTGGGAGAGCACCACGCGCTCGGCGTGCACGCCGTGCACCCCGAAGTCGAAGTTGGCCGCGGCCATGACCGGATCGCCGGGGGCGTACGCGGTGACGTCCGGGCCGACGGCCTCCACCACCCCCGCCGCCTCGTAGCCGAGCCGGGAACCGGGCAGCGTGGCCGGGTAGTAGTAGGTCCCCGCGCGGAACAGCGCCTCGGCGCGGTTGAGGCCGACGGCCTCGACCCGGACGAGCACCTCGCCCGGGCCCGGCGCGGGGAGCGGCACCTCCTCCACGGTCAGCACCTCGGGTCCGCCGAGCTCGTGGAAGAGCACGGCGCGGGTCGTCGTCATGCCGGTGTGCGTGTCGTTCGTCATGTCCTCGACCGTAGGCAGCCGCAGGGAGACGAACCATGTTCCAGAACCTCCCTGCGATGTCCGTCCGTCTCGCGCTACGGTGCGGGCCATGGACGTACTGAGCGACGCCGTGGCGGCCATGCGGGCCGGGCGCCCGCACTCCTCCCGTACCGTCAACTCCGGTGCCTGGGGCCTCCGTTTCCCGCCCAGCGACGGCGCCGGATTCCACGTGGTCGTCCAGGGCACGGCCTGGCTCGTGCCGCCGGGCGGGGACGGCGAGCCCGTCGAGCTCCACCCCGGTGACGTGGCCCTGCTGCCGCACGGCACCGGCCACGGACTCGCCGGCCACCCCGGCACCCCGCTCGTCGACGCCGTACAGGCGCCCGACGGCTCCTGGCCCACGCCACCCGACCGGGAACCGGCCCGCGCGGACGACACCCTGCTGCTGTGCGGCGCGTACCAGGTGAGCCGGGCCCGGGCCCACCCCCTCTTCACCGAGCTGCCCCCCTTCGTGCACATCCCCGCCAGGCCCGGCGCCCACCCCCGGCTGCGCGCCGCGGTCGACCTGCTCGGCACCGAACTCGCCGACCCGCAGCCGGGATCCGACGCGCTCGTGCCCGCCCTGCTCGACACCCTGCTCGTGCTGCTGCTCCGCACCTGGTGGCTGACCGAGCGTCCCGGGCGGAGCACCGGCTGGTCGGCCGCCCTTCGCGATCCGGCCGTCACCGCGGCCCTCCGCGCGATCCACGCGGAGCCGGCCCGGCCGTGGACGGTGGAGGAGCTCGGCGCCGAGGGCGGTCTCTCCCGCGCGGCCTTCGCCCGCCGCTTCACGATGCTGGTCGGCAGGCCGCCGCTGGCCTATCTGACGTGGTGGCGCATGACGACGGCGGGGCGGCTGCTCCGCGCGGACGACACCCCGATCCGCACGGTCGCCCGACGCACCGGCTATGCCTCGGAGTTCGCCTTCGCCAAGGCGTTCAAGAGGGAGTACGGCATGGCGCCGGGGAGGTACCGGAAGGGGGAGCCGGGGCCGGGTCCGGCCGGACCGGCAGGGAGCGGCGGGGAGCCGCCGCGCGCAACCGCCCTCCCGGCCGTCGCGTCCCCGTTGTCATGATCAGAGCCGCGACCCCCGACGACCTCGACGCCATAGCCGCCCTGCACCTGGAGGCCCGGTCCACCTACTACCGAGGCCATCTCGCCGACGGCGAGTACGCCGGACCCGAGGAGCTCGCCCGCTCCCGGGACGGATGGAGCAGGGCCGTGGAGCGGGGCGACGTGCTCTGCGCGGAGCGGGACGGCGAGCTCGGCGGCGTCGCGGCGTACCGCAGGGGGGACGAGGCGGTGACGCTCACCCAGCTGCACGTCCGGCCCGGCCGCTGGCGCAGCGGCCTCGGCACCGCACTGCACGCGGCCTGCCTCGACGTCTGGCGCGCCGAGGGGATCGCCACCGCGCGCCTGCTGGTCTTCGAGAAGAACGAGCGGGCCCGCGCCTTCTACGCCGCCCGCGGCTGGATCCAGGACCCCGGCACCCCGCGCTCCGGCACCCACCTCGTGCTCCGTCTCACAGTGGTGCCCGTCGCGGAATGAATCCGGCCGCCGGATGTGTTTCGGCCACGGAACAGACCCCTCACGACCCCGGAGAGAAGCAACAACATGCGCGTCGAGATCTGGAGCGACATCGCCTGCCCGTGGTGCTACATCGGCAAGGCCCGCTTCGAGAAGGGGCTCGCGGAGTTCGCCCACCGTGACGAGATCGAGGTCGTGCACCGCTCCTTCGAGCTCGACCCGAACCGGCCCAAGGGCGACACCGCGCCGGTGATCGACATGCTCGCGAAGAAGTACGGCCGGACCCTGGACGAGGCCCGCGCCATGGAGGCGCACGTCGCCTCCAACGCGCACTCCGAGGGCCTCGGCTACCGCACCGAGGGCCGTGACCACGGCAACACCTTCGACATCCACCGCCTCCTCCACCTCGCCAGGGAGCGCGGCCGGCAGAACGAGCTGCTCGACCTCGCGTACCGCGCGAACTTCGCCGAGGAGCGGTCCGTCTTCGACGGCGAGACCCTCGCACGGCTCGGGGTCGAGGCCGGCCTGGACGAGACCGAGGTCCGCACCGTGCTCGCCGACGAGACCGCGTACGCCGACGCGGTGCGGGCCGACGAGCGCGAGGCGGCCGAGCTCGGCGCGAACGGCGTGCCGTTCTTCGTCCTCGACCGCCGCTACGGCATCTCCGGCGGCCAGCCCGCCGAGGTCTTCACGCAGGCCCTGGAGCAGGCCTGGCAGGGCCGGGCGCTCCAGCCGGCCGGCGGCGAAGCGGCGGCCTGCGACATCGACGGGACCTGCGAGGCCTGACCGGCCCGTCCGGGGCCGAGGCGCGCCTCTGACCTGCGCACATAAGCCGGGCTTGGCCTTTCCCCATGATCAAAGGCAATTGACCGCAGGTCGGAGGGACCCCAGGCTGGGTCCATGGATGCCATGGAACCCCTCGGCGGAGCCGAGTTCGCGCCCCAGCAGACGTATCTGAACACCTCCGCCTGCGCGCTGCTGCCGCGCCGCGCGATCGAGGCGGTCACGCTCCTCGCCGAGGAGACCGCGGCCGGACGCCCGAACGGGGCAGGCGACTTCGAGACCGTCGCCGAGGCCCGCGCCACCTACGCCCGGCTCATGGACGTCCACCCGGACCGGGTGGCGGTCGGCAGCTCGGTCTCCGTCCACGTCGGCATGATCGCGCAGTCGATGCCGGCGGGCTCCGAGATCCTCTTCCCCGAGGGCGACTTCAGCTCCCTGATCACCCCGTTCACGATCCGCGGCGACCTCAAGACGCGGTTCGTCCCGCTGGAGCGGCTGGCGGAGTCGGTCCGCCCCGACACCGCGCTCGTCGCCTTCTCGGCCGTCCAGTCGGCGGACGGCAGGACGGCCGACTTCGCCGCGATCCGCGCCGCGGCGGCCGCGCACGGCGCCCGCACGCTCCTCGACGCCACCCAGTCGGCCGGCTGGCTGCCGCTGCGGGCGGGGGAGTGGGACTACACGGTGGCCGGGGGCTACAAGTTCCTGCTCTGCCCGCGCGGGGCGTCCTTCCTGACCGTCACCGAGGAGGCGCAGGACTCGCTGGTCGCGATCCACGCGGGCTGGGTCACCGGCGAGGAGCTGTGGACCAACAGCTACGGACCGGTGCGCGAACTCGCCCGCTCCGCACGGCGGTTCGACGAGCCCCCGGCCTTCCTCTCGTACCACGGCGCGGCCCGCTCGCTCGCGCTGCTCGAAGAGATCGGGATCGAGCGGATCGAGGCCCACAACAAGGCCCTCGCCGCCCGGTTCCGCGCCGGCCTCGTGGAGCTGGGGCACGCCCCGGTGCCGGACGTCTCCGGCGTGGTCGGCGTCCCGGGCCTCGGCGACCGGCAGTCCGCCCTGCTCTCGTCGGGCGTCCTGATGTCCGCCCGCGCGGGCAACCTGCGGGCGTCCTTCCACCTCTACAACGGCTCGGCCGACGTCGACCGCGCCCTGGAGGTCCTGGCGGGCTGAGAGACGGATGCGGGGGCGGCCGAGAAGGCCGCCCCCGCACCACCGGCATCGCGCGCCCGGCTCCGCGCACCCGGATCCGCACCGCCCACCCGGCTCAGCGCACCGGTGTGAAGTCCCGCGCGCCGATGAACTCGGGCCGCCGCACCGGTGCCGCGAAGGGCTCCACCGCCGTGTTCTCCACGCTGTTGAAGACGATGAACACGTTGCTGCGCGGATACGGCGTGATGTTGTCGCCCGAGCCGTGCATCGCGTTGCAGTCGAACCAGGTCGCCGAACCGGCCCGGCCCGTGAAGAGCCGGATGCCGTGCGCGTCCGCGAGCGAGGTCAGCGCCTCGTCGGACGGGGTGCCGGCGTCCTGCATCTGCAGCGAGCGCTTGTAGTTGTCCTTCGGCGTCGCGCCCTCGCACCCCAGGAACGTGCGGTGCGAGCCCGGCATGATCATCAGGCCGCCGTTGGTGTCGTGGTTCCGCGTCAGCGCGATCGACACCGACACCGTGCGCATGCGCGGCAGCCCGTCCTCCGCGTGCCAGGTCTCGAAGTCCGAGTGCCAGTAGAACCCGGAGGCGCCGAAGCCCGGCTTCACGTTGATCCGCGACTGGTGGACGTACACGTCCGAGCCGAGGATCTCGCGGGCCCGGCCCACCACCCGCTCGTCGCGGACCAGCCGGGCGAAGACCTCGCTGAGCCGGTGGACCTCGAAGACGGAGCGCACGGTCGACGACTTCGACTCGACGATCGCGCGCGGGTCGGACCGTACGGCCGGATCGGCGACCAGCCGGTCGAGCTCGCGCCGGTACACCGCGACCTCGTCGTCGGCCAGCAGCTCGGGCTCGACGAGGAAGCCGTCCCGTTCGAAGGACTCCAGGCCCGGGGCGTCGCTCCACACCACCGGATCCCGGCGTGGCGTGAGCACCTCGGAGGCGCCTCGGGTCGGGTACAGGTCGGTCAGGACGTTCGTCATGGTCAGCCCTCCTCCGTGAGCAGCGGGTACACCCCGTTCGCGTCGTGGTCCTCCCGGCCGGTGACGGGCGGGTTGAAGACACAGACGCAGCGGAAGTCGGTCTTGGGACGCATGGTGTGCCGCTCATGGCCGTCGAGCAGGTACATCGTGCCCGGCTCGATCCAGTGCGTCTCTCCGGTCTCGTCGTTCGTCAGCTCGGCCTCGCCCTCGACGCACAGGACGGCCTCGATGTGGTTGGCGTACCACATGGACGTCTCGGTGCCCGCGTAGAGCACGGTCTCGTGCAGCGAGAAGCCGACCCGCTCCTTGGCGAGGACGATCCGCTTGCTCTCCCAGGTGCCGGACTTCGCCCGCACATGGCGTTCGGTGTTCTCGATGTCCTTGAAGGATCGGACGATCACGGTGGTGCAACTCCCTTTCGTCTGGCGGTGGTACGGCTGGATCAGACGGTCTCGCGGACCGCGCGGGACAGCGTCCGCAGCCCCTCGTCCAGCTCCTCGGGGGTGATGGTCAGCGGCGGCAGGAGTTTGACGACCTGGCTCTCCGGGCCGGAGGTCTCCAGCAGGAGCCCCAGCTCGAAGGCGCGCGCGCAGACCTTCGCCGCGCGGGTCCGGTCGGCGAACTCCAGGCCCCAGACCAGGCCGCGGCCGCGGTAGTGGGCACCGTCGGCGGAGTTCTCCTCGCAGATGGCGAGGAGGGTCTGCTCGACCTGCTCGCCGCGCGCCAGGGTCTGCTTCTCCATCTGGCCGTCGGCCCAGTACGTGTCGAGCGCGGCGGCGGCGGTGACGAAGGCCGGGTTGTTGCCCCGGAAGGTGCCGTTGTGCTCGCCCGGCTCCCACACGTCCAGCTCCGGCCGGAACAGGCAGAGCGACATCGGCAGCCCGTATCCGCTGATCGACTTCGACAGCGTGACGATGTCGGGCGTGACGCCGGCCTCCTCGAAGGAGAAGAACGCGCCGGTGCGGCCGCAGCCCATCTGGATGTCGTCGACGATCAGCAGCATGTCCTGGCGGCGGCACAGATCGGCGAGCGCCCGCAGCCACTCGGCCCGTGCCACGTTGATGCCGCCCTCGCCCTGGACCGTCTCCACGATCACCGCGGCGGGCTTGTTCAGGCCGGATCCCTGGTCCTCGAGCAGCCGCTCGAACCAGAGGAAGTCCGGTACCCGCCCGTCGAGATAGTGGTCGAACGGCATCGGCGTGCCGTGCACCAGCGGAATGCCCGCGCCGGCCCGCTTGAAGGCGTTGCCGGTGACGGCCAGCGACCCCAGCGACATGCCGTGGAAGGCGTTGGTGAAGGAGACCACCGACTCGCGGCCCTTCACCTTCCGTGCCAGTTTCAGCGCGGACTCCACCGCGTTGGTGCCGGTCGGGCCCGGGAACATCACCTTGTACGGCAGCGAGCGCGGCCGCAGCACGACCTCCTCGAAGGTCTCCAGGAAGGTCCGTTTGGCGGTGGTCGCCATGTCGAGACCGTGGGTGATCCCGTCCCGCTCCAGATAGTCGATCAGAGCCCGTTTCAGTACCGGGTTGTTGTGGCCGTAGTTGAGCGAGCCGGCGCCGGCGAAGAAGTCGAGGTACTCGTGGCCGTCCTCGTCGGTGAGCCGTGCGCCCTGCGCGCGGTCGAAGACGGTGGGCCAGCCGCGGCAGTAGCTGCGGACCTCCGACTCCAGGGTCTCGAAGACGCTCAGTTCGGGCGGGGTGATGGTCACAGCGAAGCTCCAGGGGTGTGGAAGGGGCCGATGCGGTACAGGACTTCGGGCTGGTGCGCGGCGCCGTCGGCGGTGTCGGGGAACAGGCCCCCGTCGAAGAGGACCTCGCGCTCCAGGGGGAGCCGGTGCCGGGCCGCGTAGGAGGTGAAGAGCCGGTCCGAGGGCGTGTTGTCGGGGGTGATCGTGGTCTCGACGGCCTCCGGGGAGACCCGGGCGGTCAGCGCGTCGAGCAGCACCCCGGCGAGGCCGCGGCCGCGCTGGCTCTCGTCGACGGCGATCTGCCAGACGACGAGGGTCCCGGGCCGGTCGGGACGGAGATATCCGGTGACGAAGCCGACCAGCTCACCGTCTGCGGCGCGCGCGACCAGCGACGTGGCGGCGAAGTCGCGGCACCACAGCAGGTAGCTGTACGAGGAGTTCAGGTCGAGCACCCGGGAATCGCGGGCTATTCGCCAGATCGCGGCTCCGTCCTCCACGCGTGGGCTTTCCAAGGTCATGGCTGCTTGTGCTGCGGTCATGCCGAGGCAATTTACCGACCGAATTCTTGGATTGCATGGGGCGGAGGGGTGGGCTGGAGAGGATCGATGTGTTATTCGCGCGAGCACCGGTCTGTACCGGTTTGACCGGGTAAATACGGGCAAAAGGGCGGCGATGTGGAGTCCGTCACAGGCGCCGGAATGGCTCGAAAGTACTGATGAAACCTTAGCGTTTAGGGTCCGAGATCCGGGGCAGAAGAAACTCGGAATGTGTACGGGGAATTCGCTTGGATAATGCGCGTGTGAAATTGGTTCGGGAATTGTGCCGGGAGAATGCGCGCCGGCCGTGCGCGGTGCCTTCCCGGCGGCCCGCCGCCGTGCGGCACGAGGTCGGCCCGCCGGGCCCATACGGAAGGGGCCGGGGTGACCGGCCGGACGACGACGTCCGCCCGTCACCCCGGCCCCTCACCGGTGTGCCGCGCCCCAGGGGGTGGCTCTAGGCCCACGCCTCCGCCGCCGCGCGGTGGGCGGCCTGCAGGGCCACCGGGCGGCCCGTGTCGGCGAGGGCCGCGCCCAGGGCCGCCAGCGAGGACTGCACCGCGCCCGGGGTCGCGTCCACGCCGTAGTGGTTCACCCGGATCATCTCCTTCGCCAGCGCGCCGCCGCCCGCGATCAGCGGCAGCGACGGATCGGCCTCCAGGGCCCGGGCGACCAGCTGCGAGGCGTCCACGCCCGCCGGAGCGCGCAGCGTCGTCGCGACCGGGGCCGCGTCCTTGGCGTCGTGGACGTACGGTTCGAGGCCGCCGCCCAGCGCCCGCGCGCCCGCGCGCGTCGCGGCCGCGGCGGACGCGTGGCGGGCCATCAGGACGTCCAGGCCCTCCGCCTCGATCCGCTCCACGCACGCTTCGAGGGCCAGCATCTCCAACTGCGCCGGCGCGTGCAGCAGCGCCTTGCGGCCGCCGTCGATCCAGCGCTCCTTCCAGTCCAGCAGCGAGAGGTACGAGCGGCGCGGAGCCTGCGGGTTGGCCGCGAACCGCTCCCACGCCCGCTCGCTCACGGAGACCGCGGAGACACCCGCGGGGCCGCCCATCGCCTTCTGCGCGCCGATGATGCACATGTCCACGCCCCACTCGTCCGGCAGCACCGGCTCCGCGCCGATCGAGGCCACCGCGTCGAGGTAGAACAGCGCGCCGTGCGCGCGCACGACCTCGCCGATCGCGGCGACCGGGTTGGTGTTGCCGGTCGCCGCCTCCGCGTGCACCAGCGACACGAAGTCGATCTCCGGGTGCTCGGCCAGCGCCCGCTCCACCTGAGCGGCCGTCACCGCCGTGTGGAACGGCACGTCCAGGTCCACCACCGTGGCGCCGCAGTCCCGCAGCCAGTTGCCGAACGTCTGGCCGTACGGCCCCGTGACGATGTTCAGCGCGGTCGAGCCCGGCCGGGCCCCGCTGCGGATGCAGCCCTCCAGCGGCAGCAGCGCCTCGCCCTGCGTGATCACCACGTCCTGCTCCGTCGAGAGCAGGGCGGCGACCCTCCGCTCGATGGACGCGAAGTGCGCGGCGGTCAGCGGGGCCAGGTCGAGCAGCGGATGTGTCACGGTCACGGCGGTGCCTTCTTCGCAGGGGGTCGAACGTCGCTTCAGGGTACCGAGCCGGTTCCCGGACGCTTCGGAAACGACCCCTCTGTAGCGGGGTGCCCGCCCCTCGTAGAGTGCAGACATGAGCGATCGCGTGGTGCTGCATGTGAAGGGGCGGGTGCTCGTCGGCCCGGAGGACGTACGGGACGAGCTGTGGGCGGTCGACGGGCGGATCACGTACACCCGTCCGTCCGGCGAGGCGCTGACGGTGGAGGGCTGGGCACTGCCGGGTCTCGTGGACGCGCACTGCCATGTCGGCCTGGACCAGCACGGCCCGGTCGACGAGGCCACCAGCGAGAAGCAGGCGCTCACCGACCGCGACGCGGGCACGCTCCTGATCCGTGACGCGGGCTCGCCGTCCGACACCCGCTGGATCGACGAGCGCGAGGACCTGCCGAAGATCATCCGCGCGGGCCGTCACATCGCGCGCACCCGCCGCTACATCCGCAACTACGCCCACGAGATCGAGCCCGAGGACCTGGTGGCGTACGTCGGCCGCGAGGCGCGGCGCGGCGACGGCTGGGTGAAGCTCGTCGGGGACTGGCTCGACCGGGACGCCGGCGATCTGGGCGCCTGCTGGCCCCGCGCCGAGGCCGAGGCGGCGATCGCCGAGGCCCACCGGCTCGGGGCGCGGGTCACCGCGCACTGCTTCGCGGAGGACTCGCTGCGGGACCTGGTGGAGGCGGGCATCGACTGCATCGAGCACGCCACCGGACTCACCGAGGACACGATCCCGCTCTTCGCCGAGCGGGGCGTCGCGATCGTCCCGACACTCGTCAACATCGCCACCTTCCCGCGGCTCGCGGAGGGCGGCGAGCAGAAGTTCCCGCGCTGGTCGGCGCATATGCGACGGCTGTACGAGCGCCGGTACGACACCGTGCGCTCGGCGTACGACGCGGGCGTCCCGGTCTTCGTCGGCACGGACGCCGGCGGCTCCCTGGCGCACGGGCTGGTCGCGGCCGAGGTCGAGGAACTGGTCAAGGCCGGCATCCCGCCGGTCGAGGCCCTCTCGGCGACGGCCTGGGGCGCCCGCGCCTGGCTGGGCCGCCCCTCCCTTGAGGAGGGCGCCCCCGCGGACCTCGTCGTCTACGCCGAGGACCCCCGCGCGGACGTCCGCGCCCTGGCGGCCCCCCGCAGGGTCGTCGTGAACGGCCGAGTGATCGCCTGACGCGGGCCGGAATACCCCTCGGTCTCCGCGGGCCCGCTGCCGACGGCACCGGGCCCGCGACAGGTCAGCGGCTCAGGAACGCGAGGCGTGCCCTCTTCGCCGGGATGAAGACCTCCGGGAGGTCCACCTCCGGCAGCACGACCTCGGGGCCGAGCTCGAAACCGGCCCGCACCAGCCGGGCGAGCGCCTTCTCGTTGTCGGCGTCCGGCTCCGCCACGGCGCGGGTCCTGTCGTTCAGCGCGAACGCGTTCAGGGCGACGAACAGCCGAGCGGAGAAGCCGGGTTCGGGGGTGGCGGCTGGGGCGATCAGGATGTGCACCCCGATGTCGCCCGGCTGCACCTCGTAGCACTCGCTCACGCGGTCGGCCGCGGGGTCGTACGTCTGGAAGAGCGCCACCGGCTCGCCGTCACGCCGCACCAGGAAGCCGTGGTGCGTGGTGAGCGAGTCCAGGTGCGCGTAGATCTCCCGTACCTGGTCGACGGTGGTCCCGGCCATGCCCCAGAACCGGGCGCGGTCCTCGTTGACCCACTCGTGGATGAGTGCGGCGTCGCGGTCGGGGTCGACGGGGTCGATCCGTACGGTGCCGAAGCCCTCGACGGTCTGGAGGTGGACCGGCTGTCTGGAGTCAGTGGTCGTCATGGCGGGGGTGCTCCTTGGTGAGGTGGTTCCAGTCGGTGGTGACGGGGGCGAGTTCGCCCCGCAGCCACAGGGGGAGTTGGTCGCGGTGGTGGGGGTCGCCGGTGACGCCGGAGGCGCCGAACGGCACGGCCCAGAGGCTCCGCTCGCGGTCGGCGAGGTCCCAGACGTAGCGGGCGGCGGACGCGCGGGCGCTGCGGTCGGTGAACCCGGGCACGCTGGACGTGGACAGCACGCAGTCGTGGTCCCCGCCGAGGCCGGGCCAGCTCGCGTCGTCCTCCTCGGGAAGGGCCGCCCACGGGGCGAGCCGGTGCGTGACGCCCCACGCGGGCGGCTCGTCCCCGGCGGCGACCTCCTCCAGGGCCTCCCGGACGATGCCGGCGATGTCGGCGGCCGGTACGGGTCCCGAGACGAGCAGGGTCTCCAGCGCGAACGCGACGCGGGGCCCGAGCGCCAGCCAGGGCTGGAAGACGGCGGGGTGCGCGGCGGGCTCGCGCAGCGCCGCGAAGGCCTGATGGCCGGCGACCCGCCGTACGACGGCCCCGCGCACGGCGGCGTACAGGCCGGCGTCGGTGCTCTCCGCCTCCATCCGCCGGTCCCAGGCGAGCAGCCGTGCCCGGACGGCGCGGGCGCCGGAGGAGAGGCCGTCCTCGCCTCCCGCCAGGACCAGGCCCAGGAGCCGGGCCGCCGAGGGGTTGTCGGTGTCGGTGTGGACGGCGGTCATGCCCTCGGGCGTCCAGGCCGTCGAGGCGGCGAGCAGCGCGTCGATCCGGGCCGCCCGGTGCGGGGGGGAGAACTCCACGCCCAGCGGGGCGGCGATGCCCCGCGCGTTGGCCATGACGGCGTGTCCGTCGACGTCCGCGCGGGGGGTGGCGACGGCCTCGTCCTTCCAGGCGTGGGCGGCCTCCCAGGCGGGCACCACCCGCAGGGAGTTGGCCCGGTCGCGCACCGGGACCCAGCCCGCGACCCGGTGCAGCAGACCGCCGTCCACGTCGGCGGCCTGGACGACGTTGACCGGCTCGGCCCAGCCGTCGACGGCACGGTCCACGTCCGCGACGCTCCTCGCGCCGAGCAGCTCGGGCAGGACGGCGAAGCCCAGTTCACCGGTCACGCGCGGCGGGTAGCGCAGGCTGATCGCCTCCCAGGAGGAGTCACCGCCGGAACCGGCATCCGTGACCGCGTCCGCCGCGCCGCCGTCCGCGCCGATGATCACCGGCCCGCGCTCGGTCTCGACGACCTCGATCCCCACCGGCTCCCCGCCCGCCACCTCGACCGTCTCGCGGTGCGCGGACGCCCGGCGCCAGCCGTCCGGGCCGAGGGCCTCCACCCCGCCGTCGGCGGTCCGCCGCAGCCGCTCGCGGTACAGGTCCTGGTAGTCGGCCATCGCGTTGGTGATCGCCCACGCCACCCGGCCCGTGTGCCCGAAGTGGGCGAGACCCGGGACGCCGGGAACCGCGAGGCCGAGCACGTCGTACTCCGGGCAGGCGAGACGGATCTGCTGGTAGACCCCGGGCGCCTCGATGAAGCGGTGCGGGTCGCCCGCCACGATCGGCGCCCCGCTCGCGGTCCGGGCCCCGGAGACCACCCAACCGTTCGACCCGGACGTGCCGGGACCGTCCGTGGCGAACAGCTCCGTCCACTCCTCACCGAGCCGGCGGGCGACCTCCTCCCGCCACAGCTTGGTGGGGAAGCCCGCGAAGAGGATGTGCGTGGAGAGCCAGACCGCCAGCGGCGTCCACGGCTCCCAGCGCCCGGGCGTGAGCCCCACCCGGGCGAACTGGGGCGCCCGGGCGGCGCCTTCCGGCAGGCCGTCGTTGACGCCGTCCACGTACGCCCGTACCCAACGGGCCGTCTGCGGGTCCAGCGCGTCGAAGCAGCGGCGCGCGGTGTCGGCGAGCGCGGCCTGCCGTACGAAGGTGTCCCAGCCGGTCTCGTCCGCGCCGAGGAACGCGGCGGACGTGCCCTGGGCCCGGTGCCGTTCGACCTCCAGCTGCCAGGCGCGGTCCACCGCCGTCACCCGCCCCTGCGCGAAGACGAGTTCGATCGGATCGGCGGCCCGCAGATGCGGTACGCCCCAATCGTCCCGGTAGACCTCGATGCTCACTCCGACTCCGATCCCGTCCGACGCTGATTAGGTTAGGCTGACCTAAATTAATCTACGCTACGCAGGGGAGACGATCGCGGTGGGGCAAGGGCATGGCTGGGAAGGCGTCGTCCTCAAACTGTTCCGTGGCCGGGACTTCACGTTCACGGTGACCGGGGCCGAGCAGGTCACCGAGCACTACCGCCGGGTCCGTCTGACGGACGGCGGACTCCTCGCCGCCGCCGGGGTGCACCCGACGATGTGGGTGCGGCTCTGGTTCGAGAACGCGGGCAAGCCGCACCAGCGCGCCTACACTCTCGTCGACCCCGACCCGGCCGCCGGGACCTTCAGTCTGGAGTTCGCCCTCCACGACGGCGCCGCGAGCGACTGGGCCCGCACCTGCGCCCCCGGTGACACCATCGAGGCCACCCTCCAGGGCACCGGCTTCACCGCCCCCGAGCCCCGCCCCGGCCGCATGCTCGTGATCGGCGACCCGGCCTCGATGCCGGCCATCAACTCCCTCCTCGACTCGGCGCCCGACGTGCCGGCCACGCTCTGGTTCGAGACCTCCCACGACGCGGACGAGGAGCTTCCGCTGCGCGTCGACGCGGACCGGCACGACGTCCGCCGGGTTCCCCGGCAGGGCGGTGGCGCGACGCTCGTCGAGCAGGTGCGCAAGGAGCTCCCGGAGCTGCTCGGGGACGACCCGTACGTCTGGATCGCCTGTGACACCGCGACCACCCGCACCCTCGCCACGTACGTCCGCAAGGAGCTCGCGCTCCCCAAGGACCGGATCCACTCGCTGGGCTACTGGCGCGCCACGTGACGAGCCCCGCCGATGCGTCGGGTTGACCGTCCGTTACCCCTGACCGGGGCGGATCGTTGAAACACTTCCCGCGCGCCCCGCGTTCTTCGCAACGCGCGGGGCACGCGGGAACGCGTGTGCCGAAAGAATCGAATATGGGCGCGGAAACCCCCCTTTGGAGTGAACTCACGCCAGGTGGCTGTCGGTTCACTCTCCGTGCGTAAAGATTCCGGTGTCTCAAGTCGCCGAGGCCGCGTCGACCCCGTGTCCCCGTGGTGAGCGGCCGGCGACGCCATGTCTCCTGTGGGGGTACCACCATCTTGAACAGCGACACCTTCCGCATGCCCGTACGCCGCACCGCCGCCGCGGCGACCGCCGTCGCGCTGGCCGTCGGGCCCGTGCTCCTCCTGGCCCCCGCGGCGCACGCCACGGGCGGCGGAGAGGGGCGCGCGACCGCCGTCGTCCTGCGGACCGGTCTCGACGTCTCCCTGCTCGACAAGTCGGTCCAGGTGCCGCTGCGCACCACCCTCAACGAGGTCAAGGCGCCGGAGAGCGAGAACAAGACCGCGCTGACGGTGAAGGTCCAGGGGGCCGAGAACAACAAGCCGATCGACGTGCTGCGTGCCGACGTCGCCACCTCGAAGGCCACGGTGGACGAGAACAAGGCGGAGGGATACGTCAACCTGGTCAAGGCCCGGGTCCATGTCCCCGGCGTGCCCCTGCTCTCCCTGATCGAGGTCAAGAAGGTCACCGCCAGGGCGGTCTGCGAGACGGGCAAGCAGCCCGTCGCCGAGGCCGACGTCCTCGGGCACGTGATCGTCTTCGGCAAGAAGACCACCCTGTCGACGGCCGGACAGACCAAGGTCACCGTGCCGGGCATCGGCGACGTGACCCTCGACCTGTCCCGTACCTCCACCACCTCCCGCACCGCCGCGGCGACCGCGCTCGAACTGAAGGTGGAGGTCAACCCGCTGAAGCTGGGCGTCGCCGAGGTCAAGGGTGTGGTGACCCTCGCGGAGGCCACCTGCGAGACGCCGAAGGGCTCGGGTCCGACGGACCCGCCCACCGACAGGCCGACCGAGAAGCCCACGGAGCAGCCGAGCGAGCAGCCCTCGCAGGAGCCCTCCGCCGAGCCCTCCGACGACGGCGGTGTGACGACCCAGAACGACGGCACCAACCCCGCCGACCAGAACCTCGCCGCCACGGGCGGCAGCTCGATGACCCCGTACCTGGCCGGCGGTGCGATCGTCCTGCTGGGCGGCGGCGCGGGAGCGCTCGTCCTGGCCCGCAGCCGCGCCCGCGGCTGACCGGCCCGAAGGCGGGACGCGGAGTGGAACGGAGGGCGGCGACCGCGCCGCCCTCCGTTCCGTCTCCCCGCCGCCCGCCGCCCGCCGCCCGCCGGGAGCGGGCGCATCCGTGGGTGCCGCGTCAGGGGAAGGGGGAACGAAGCGGGAACGAACAGATCCCCTCGGGGGCAGCTCCCCCTCGGGGCCGACGCCGGAGGCTGACGCAGTGATCACGGTCGAACGAAACTTCCTCCTCTCCGTACCTCTGGACAGCCTGGTGGCCTATCTGGAGGACTTCGGCCGGGCGGAGGAATGGGACCCCGGCACGGTCTCCTGCGTCAGGGTCGACGAGGGGCCCGTGCGAGAGGGCTCCGTCTGGCGCAACACCTCGCGCTTCCGCGGACGCCTCACCGAACTCGACTACCGGCTGCAGGCCCGCGAGCCCGCCCGCCTGGTGTTCGTCGGGACGAACAAGACCGTGACCGCGACCGACGAGATGCGCTTCGAGGCCCGGTCGGCGACGACGACCTCGATGACGTACGAGGCGTCCCTGCGGTTCAAAGGCCTGGCGAGGCTGGCGACGCCGTTCCTGAGGGGGGACTTCGAGCGCCTCGCGGACGAGGTCACCCGGCGCCTGCCCGCCGCCGTGACCCAGGGGGCGTAGGGGGCGGCGGGTGCCGTGCCCTAGCCCTCGATCAACAGGGCCTGGTCCAGGGCCTGCAGGAATCTGTTCGTGGTGGCCCGGTCCCGGACCGCGAGCCGGAGCCAGTTCCGGTCCAGGCCCGGGAACGTGTCCCCGCGTCGTGCCGCGAAGCCGAGTGCCCGCAGCCGCTCCCGTACCGCGTCCGCGCGATCGATCCGGACCAGGACGAACGGACCCTCCGCCGCCGTCACCGCCCGCACCTCGTCGAACTCCGCAAGCCCCGCCAGAAGATGGGCCCGCTCGGCCCCGATCCGCTCGGCCGCGAACTCCGCCTCCGCGAGCGCGGCCCGTGACATGCAGGCCTCCGCCGCCACCAGCGCCGGGGTCGACACCGGCCAGAGCGGCTGCGCCCGATCGAGGAGCGCGATCGTCTCCGGGTGCGCCAGGACGTAGCCGATCCGCAGCCCCGCCAGGCCCCAGGTCTTCGTGAGACTCCGCAGCACCACGAGACCCGGCACGTCCGTCCGCCCGGCCAGCGACTCCCGCTCGCCCGGCACCGCGTCCATGAACGCCTCGTCCACCACCAGCGTCCGTCCCGGCCGCGCCAGAGCCGCGATCGCCGCCGCCGGATGGAGGACGGACGTCGGGTTCGTCGGATTCCCGATCACCACCAGGTCCGCGTCCTCCGGAACCGCCGCCGGATCGAGCCGGAACCCGTCCTCCTCCCGCAGCAGTACCCGGCCCACCTCGTGGCCCGCGTCGCGCAGGGCCGCCTCGGGCTCGGTGAACTGCGGATGCACCACCACCGGCCGCCGCGTCGGCAGCGCCCGCGCGAGCAGCACGAACGCCTCCGCCGCCCCGGCCGTGAGCAGCACATGGCCGGGCGGCAGATCGTGGCGCTCGGCGACCGCGGCGCGCGCGGCCCGGCCGTCCGGGTAGTGCGCCAGGCCGGTCAGACTGTCGGCGATCCGCGCCCGCAGCCACTCCGGGGGCGTGTTCGTCCGGACGTTGACCGCGAGGTCGATCAGCTTCTCGTCCCGTACCTCTGCGTCACCGTGGTGGCGCAGATCGTGGGCATCAGTGTGCGCGTGGGTATCCATGGCCGCCGTCGGGTGATGAGTGGGGGGTGTACGGGGCTCCGTCTGACCAGCGATGTACCCCTGTCTCTGGGGCAACAACCGTACGGCAGAGGCATCTTCGTTCGGACGAACGGGGAGGGACCGGGCGATAGCGCACGTCACGCGCGCCGATTTCCGCTTCGGTACGAGGAGTGCGGCACCGGCGCCCGCCGCGAGCAGCGCCGCCGCCTCCGCCACCGACGCCGTTCCGGTCGCCGACAGCGGCGCCCGCGAGGGGTGCGGCACGGAGACGGCGGCCAGTTCCTCCGCCCCGTACGCCCGCAGCGGCACCCCGAGCCGCCCGGCCGCGCCCGCGATCCCCGGCTCCGCCGCACGTGCCTCCAGCGTCGCGAGCGCCGTCACGTCCGAACCCGTGAGACCGGCCTCCCGCAGCGCCTCCGTGACCAGGCAGACGACCTCGTCCACCGAGACCCCCGAGCGGGCGCCGACCCCTACCGTCGCCCCGCTCACCGCGTCCCCCACACCAGGAACACCGGCGCCGTCGGCGCCATCGCCGAGGACCCGTCCGGCAGCGCGAGCAGACGCTGCGACTGCAGCAGCACGCCTTCGACCGCCAGACCGCAGGACGCCAGTGCCGAGCGGACCGCCCCCACCTGCTCCAGGGCCGTCACCGCCACCACGACCGAGCGCCGCGCCCGGCGCCCCGCCGCCAGCACGATCGACCTCAGCTCGCGCCCACCGCCGCCGACGAACACCCCGTCGGGATCGGCCAGATGGGACAGCACCGTGGGTGCCGACCCGTGCACGGCCCGCACCTCCACGCCGTGCGCGGCCGTGTTCGCCCGGATCCGCTCGACACCGGACGCCGTCTGTTCCACGGCGACCGCCGCCGCGCCGAGCCGGGCACACTCGATCGCCACCGCGCCGCAGGCCGTGCCGATGTCCCAGACCAGGTCCCCGGCCCGCGGCCCGAGCCGGGCGAGCGCCAGCGCGCGCGCCTCGTACGGCAGTACGGAACGGCCTTCCGCAGCGTCCGCACCGTCCGCCCCGGCCCCGCCGTCCGCAGCGGACCGGGTCCCGAACTCCCCGTCGGGCAGCGCCCATCGGCCCGGACCCGTGAGCGGGCCGGTCACCGCGGGAGCCGGCCCCTCCTGCCGTGACTCGTCCAGACACAGGACCAGGCTCACGCCCTCCCAGCTCCGGCACATCGCCTCCGCGGGCTCGACCCGCTCGAAACGCTCCCGGAAGGGATCGCCCAGCGCGGTGAACACCACCAGCGTCCTCGACGCCACCCGGTGCACCAGCTCCCCGCCCAGTTCGGCAGGCCCCACGCCGGGCCCGGGCAGCACGGCGACCTTCGGATGCGCACGGCAGACGTTCACCGCGCGGTCGAGCGCCGTGCCCTCCACCACGAGGGCGTCGTCCCACGGCAGCCCCAGCCGGGCGAACGCGAGCCCGACGGCCGTGGGCCCGGGCCGTACATCGATCCCCTCGGTCCCGAAGCGCTGCTCCAGCGTCCGCACCACCCCGAAGAACCCGGGGTCCCCGAGCACCCGCACGATCACCCGTGTCCCGCCCTCGGACACGTGCTTCTCGACCAGGTCGAGGTCCGTGTCCGTCAACTCGTCGCTCCGCACGTCCACCACCAGGGCCGCCTCGCCCGCCCAGGAGCCCAGGTCCGCGCCCGCACCGCTGCCGATCACCGTGATCATGCGACCAGCATCCCCACGACGGCGCCGCTGATGTGCGCGGAGCGTGTCCGATCGGATAGCAAAGGCGCATGGCCGTTATCGTCGCGCTCGGCGCGTTCCTCATGACGCTGTTCGGCGGCTGGACGGCGCAGCGCGTCACCGACCGGCGTCACCTGGTCCTCGGCCTGGCCGGCGGGCTCATGCTCGGCGTGGTCGGACTCGACCTCCTGCCCGAGGCCCTGGAGGCCTCCGGGACCAAGGTCTTCGGTGTGCCGCAGGCCCTGCTCCTCTTCGTGGGCGGGTTCCTCTTCGCCCATGTCGTGGAACGGCTGCTGGCGGTCCGTCAGGCGGCGCACGGCGTCGGGGCCGACGAGCGGGTGCCGCAGGTGGGTCTCACCGCGGCCGCCGCCATGGTGGTCCACAGCCTCATGGACGGCATCGCGCTGGGCGCCGCCTTCCAGGTCGGCGGAGGCATGGGCGCCACCGTCGCGCTCGCCGTCATCACCCACGACTTCGCCGACGGGTTCAACACGTACACGATCACCAGCCTGTACGGGAACGCCCGTCGCAAGGCGGTCATGATGCTGGTCGCGGACGCGCTCGCGCCGATCGTCGGCGCCGCGTCGACTCTGCTGTTCACCCTTCCGGAGGAAATGCTCGGCAGCTATCTCGGGTTCTTCGGCGGCGCCCTGCTCTACCTCGCCGCGGCCGAGATCCTGCCCGAGGCACACCACGAGCACCCCGCCCGCTCCACCCTGTTGTGCACGGTGGCGGGCGTGGGCTTCATCTGGCTCGTGGTGGGCCTGTCCGGCGGCTGATCTCACGCCACCGGCCCGTTCGCGCAGTGCTCGACGAACCGCACGGCTGCCTCCGGAGCCCCCGCCCAGTGGGTGTGCACGTAACTCGCGTGCACCCCCTGCTGGACGAACCCCTCGACCCGCCGCTCGGGCTGCCGCAGTCCCCAGGCCGCGTCCGCCCCGGCGCCCGGCTCGATCACGGTCCGGTGGAACTCGTGGCCCCGCATCCGCGCCCCCGCGGCGGCGAGCGGACTGTCGCTGACGGCCACGGCGTCCCGGTACCCGAGCGTGAGCCGCTCCGACATCCGCGCTTCGGCGTCGAGCACCCCACACATCGGCGTCCCGTCGAGCGAACGGGCGAGGTACAGCAGCCCGGCGCACTCGGCGGCAATGGGCGCCCCGGAGGCGGCCAGTTCGGCGACGGCCTTCCGCAGAGGCGCGTTGGCGGACAGCTCGGCCCCGTACATCTCGGGGAAGCCGCCGCCTATGACGAGCCCGGAGGTCCCGGCCGGAAGCCCTTCGTCCCGAAGCGGATCGAAGGTCACGACCTCCGCGCCGGCGGCGGTGAGCAGCTCGCCGTGCTCGGCATAGGAGAACGTGAACGCGGCGCCCCCGGCGACGGCGACCACGGGCCTCGCGGGCACGGGTCCGGCCGGACCGGTGGGGTGCACCGTCCCGCTCCCGGCCCGCATCCGAACGGCGTCCACGGCGTCCACGGCGTCCCAGGCAGCTCCGGGCAACGGCGGCGCCGACCGCGCAAGGGCCAGCAACGCGTCCATGTCGCACCCTGCAAGCACCTGTTCCGCCTGCGCAGCAACCGCCTCTACCGCGGCTGCTTGCCGCTCGGCGACCGGCACGAGACCCAGATGCCGCGACGGCGTCGCCACCGCGGGCGCCCGCCGCAGCACGCCGAGCACCGGCACCCCCGACCCGCCAAGAGCTTCCCGCAGCAGATGCTCGTGACGGTCCGTGGCCACCTTGTTCAGGATGACGCCGCCGATCCGCACCTCCGGATCCCACGAGGCGAACCCGTGCACCAGCGCCGCCACCGACCGGGACTGCGACGAGGCGTCCACGACGAGGACGACCGGCGCCTTCAGCAGCTTCGCGACCTGCGCCGTCGACGCCAGCTCACCCTGGTCCGCGGCGCCGTCGTACAGGCCCATGACGCCCTCGACGACCGCCAGGTCGCAGCCGCGCGCCCCGTGCTCGAAGAGCGGCGCGACCAGCCCCGTACCGCACATGTATGCGTCGAGGTTGCGGCCCGGCCGGCCCGTCGCGAGCGCGTGGTACCCCGGGTCGATGTAGTCGGGACCGACCTTGTGCGGCGAGACCGCGAGGCCACGGCCCGCGAACGCGGCCATCAGACCGGTCGCGACCGTGGTCTTGCCGGCGCCGGAGGACGGCGCGGCGATGACGAGACGTGCTACCACTCGATGCCCCGCTGGCCCTTCTGACCCGCGTCCATCGGGTGCTTCACCTTCGACATGTCCGTCACGAGATCCGCGAAGTCCAGGAGCTCCTGCGGCGCGTTGCGGCCCGTGATCACGACGTGCTGCTGCCCGGGGCGGTCGCGGAGCACCTCGACCACCTCGGCGGTGTCGATCCAGCCCCAGTGGAGCAGGTACGCGAACTCGTCGAGGACGTAGAACTTGTACTTCTCCTCCGCGAGGTCGCGCTTGACCTGCTCCCAGCCCTCGCGGGCCTTGTCCTCGTGCGACTGCTCGCCCTCGGCGACCTCGCGCTGGATCCAGGACCAGCCCTCGCCCATCTTGTTCCAGACGACCGTGCCGCCCTTGCCGGTCTCACCGAGCGCCTTGAGGGCGTTCTCCTCGCCGACCTTCCACTTGGCGGACTTGACGAACTGGAACACCCCGATCGGCCACCCCTGGTTCCAGGCGCGCAGCGCCATGCCGAAGGCGGCGGTCGACTTCCCCTTGCCGACACCGGTGTGGACCATCACCAGCGCGCGGTTGCGGCGCTGACGGGTCGTGAGACCGTCGTCGGGAACGACGGTCGGCTGTCCCTGCGGCATTAAGCGGCCCTCCTCGTTGCGTGCTCTGCCTGTACGTTCCTGACGAGCCCGGCGATCGAGTCGGCGCGCAGCTCGTCCAGGGTGACGGCCGTGCCGCCCAGTTCGCGGGCGAGGTCCCCGGCGAGCCCCAGCCGTACGGGACCGGTCTCGCAGTCCACGACGACGGCCGCCGTGCCCTCGGAGGCGTGCAGCCGCGCCGCCCGCGCGGCGAGCGCCACCGGGTCGGCGCCGCCGCCGGTCGCCCGGCCGTCGGTCACGACGACGAGCAGGGGCCGGCGCGAGGGGTCGCGCAGCCGCTCGACGCGCAGCACGTCGTGGGCCTTGAGCAGCCCCGCCGACAGCGGCGTGCGGCCGCCCGTCGGGAGCTGTTCGAGCCGGGCCGCGGCCGCGTCCACGGACGAGGTCGGCGGCAGGGCGACCTCGGCGTCGCGGCCCCGGAAGGTGACCAGGCCGACCTTGTCGCGTCGCTGGTACGCGTCGAGCAGGAGCGAGAGCACCGCTCCCTTCACGGCGCTCATCCGCTGCCGGGCCGCCATCGAGCCGGAGGCGTCCACCGCGAAGAGGACGAGGTTGCCCTCGCGGCCCTCGCGGGTCGCCTGCCGCAGATCGTCCCGGCGGACCACGAGCCCGGGGCCGGTCCGCCCGCGAGCCTTCTGGTGCGGGGCGGCGGCGTGCACGGTCGCGGCCAGGTGCAGCTTGGTCAGCGCGCCCCGGGGCCGTACGGCGCCCGTCGTCCTGCCGTGCTCGGTACGGGCCCGGGAGCGGCGCCCGGCCGCGCCCTCGCCGAGTCCGGGCACGCTGAGCATCTTCGTACGGAACGGCTCGGCGGCCTTGACGGCGGAGCGCTCACCGGCGCCGCCCCCGCCCGGAGGGGGCGCCGGGGCCTCGTCCGCACCCGCGTCACGGGGGGCACTCTCCTCGGGCCCTTCGCCCTGGGGCGGCACGCCGCCGCCGGGGCCGCCGCCCGGTCCGCCGTCGGGACCGGGGTCCGGGTCGTCGTCGCCCTCGTCCTCGCCCTTGAACTGCTCCAGCGTCTCGTCGAGCCTGTCCTCGTCCAGCCCCGGCGCGTCGAAGGGGTTCCGCCGCCTGCGGTGCGGGAGGGCGAGCAGCGCCGCCTGCCGTACGTCGTCGGAGGTGACCTCCGTCCGGCCCGCCCACGCGGCGAGCGCGGTCGCCGTCCGGGCCATCACGATGTCCGCGCGCATGCCGTCCACCTCGAACGCGGCGCAGGTCGCGGCGATCTGGAGCAGGGCGGCGTCGCCGAGCACGACGTCGGACAGCAGCGCGCGGGCGGCGACGATCCGCTCCCGCAGGGCGCTCTCCTCGCCCTCCCAGCGGCCGGCGAAGGCGGCCGGGTCGTCGTCGTACGCCAGCCTCCGCCGGACGACCTCCACGCGCTGCTCGGGCTCGCGGGAGGCCGCGACCTCGACGGTCAGCCCGAACCGGTCCAGCAACTGCGGTCGCAGCTCGCCCTCTTCGGGGTTCATCGTGCCGACGAGCAGGAAGCGGGCCGCGTGCCGCACGGAGACGCCTTCGCGCTCGACGTACGAGGAGCCCATGGCGGCGGCGTCGAGGAGAAGGTCGATCAGGTGGTCGTGGAGGAGGTTGACCTCGTCGACGTACAGGATCCCGCGGTGCGCGTCCGCGAGCAGCCCGGGCTCGAAGGCCTTCACGCCCTCGGAGAGGGCCCGTTCGATGTCCAGTGCGCCGACGAGCCGGTCCTCGGAGGCACCGACGGGCAGTTCGACCATCCGGGCGGGGCGCGCGGCGGCCGGAGCGGTCTCGTGCGGCCCGTCGGGGCAGCCGGGGTCGGGCGCACCGGGGTCGCAGCTGAACCGGCACCCCGCGACCACCGGAACCTCGGGCAGCAGGTCGGCGAGGGCCCGGACGGCGGTCGACTTGGCGGTCCCCTTCTCGCCACGCACGAGGACACCGCCCACGGCCGGACTGACGGCGTTCAGCAGCAGCGCCAGCCGCAGGTCGTCCATGCCGACGACGGCGGTGAACGGGTACCGGGTGCTCATCGGGTGGTCCTCTCTTCGCGTTCGGTTCGCGGACGGGGGCGCGGGCGCGCGGGTGGGACGAGGCGCACCGGCGGGGGGGAGGTGCACCGGCGGGGGGAGGGGCGTCACGGCGCCCCCGGCGGCACGAACGGCAGCCCCGCCGGAGCCCCGTTCTCGATCAGGCGCAGCAGCGCGTCGGTGTCCGCGTGCTCCTCGATCAGGTCGCCGAGGCGGTCCAGCTGCTCCTCGCGCAGCGCCCCGAAGGAGGTGTCGGGAGCCGGCACGAAGCGCCGGCCGGCCGCCGCCGCGACCTCTCGCAGGAACGCCCGGCGGAAGCCGTCGCTCTCCAGGGAGCCGTGCCAGTGCGTGCCCCACACCGCGCCGACCCGGCACCCGTCCAGAAACGGATCGCCGCCCAGCACCTCCGCGACACCGTGGTGGATCTCGTACCCCTCGACCCGCTCGCCGAGCGCCTCGCCGACCGGACGGGCCAGCGTCTTCCCGGCCGCGAACCGGACCCGTACGGGCAGCAGTCCGAGCCCGTCGACCGTGCCCGCCTTCGACTCGACCTCGTCCTCGATCCGCTCGCCGAGCACCTGGAAGCCGCCGCAGATGCCGAGCACCGGCCGGCCCTCCGCGGCCCGCCGTGCGAGCGCGTCCGCGAGACCGCGCTCGCGCAGCCACGCCAGCGCCTTGACCGTCCCCCGGGTGCCCGGCACGACCACCAGGTCCGCGTCGACGAGCTCCTCGGCCCGGTCCACGAACCGCACGACCACGCCCGGTTCGGCCGCCAGCGCGTCCACGTCGGTGAAGTTCGACATCAGGGGCACCGCGCAGACGGCGACCCGCAGGACGTCCTCGCCGGCCGGCGGCGCGACGACCGACTCGCGGACGGCGCCGCGCAGCGAGACGCGGAGCCCGTCCTCCTCGTCGATGCCGAGCCCGTGCGCGTAGGGCAGGACGCCGTACGTGCGGCGCCCGGTCAGCCCGAGCAGCATGTCGAGGCCCGGCTCCAACAGGGTCACGTCACCGCGGAACTTGTTCACGAGGTAACCCGCGACCAGCTCCTGGTCCTCGGGCGCGAGGAGCGCCGTCGTGCCGAAGAACTGCGCGAACACCCCGCCCCTGTCGATGTCCCCGACCACGAGGACCGGCAGCCGCGCGGCCCGCGCGATGCCCATGTTCACGATGTCCGTACGCCGCAGGTTGATCTCGGCCGGACTGCCCGCCCCCTCGCAGATCACGGCGTCATACGTGCCCCGCAGCTCCTCCAGGCACGCCAGGACGGGCTCGAACAGTTCCTTCTGACGCCCTCCGTGGTAGCCCCTGGCGCTCAGCTCGCCCACCGGCCTGCCCATCAGGACGACCTGGCTGGAGCGGTCGCTGCCCGGCTTCAGGAGCACCGGGTTCATCAGCGCGGTCGGCTCCACACGGGCGGCCTGCGCCTGCATCGCCTGGGCACGGCCGATCTCCGCGCCCTCCCGGGTCACGAAGGAGTTCAGGGACATGTTCTGGCCCTTGAACGGGGCGACCTTCACGCCCTGCCGGACCAGCCAGCGGCAGATGCCCGCCGTGACGACGCTCTTGCCCGCGTCGGACGTGGTCCCGGCGACCAGCAGCCCCCCGCCTCTCATGCCGTCCTCCGCTTCAGCGCGCCCGCCACGATCCGCCCGCCCACACAGGCGGCGAGGGTCAGCCCCGTCACCCGGCGCGACAGCCGTACCGCCCGTTCGATGTCCCCGACCTCCACGGCCCGTCCCTCCCCGTTGAGTACGGGCCGGTGCTCGACCCGGCCCCCGTACGACAGCGTCCCGCCGAGCCGCACGCCGAGCGCCCCCGCGAACGAGGCCTCCACCGGGCCGGCGTTGGGGCTCGGGTGCTTCGCCGCGTCCGCCCGCCAGGCGCGCAGCGCCCCGCGCGGGTTCCCCCCGGCCACCGTCGCGAGCGCGGCGGTCAGCCGGGCGCCCGGCCAGCCGGCCACGTCGTCGAGCCGCGCCGAGGCCCAGCCGAAGCGCCGGTACCGGGCCGACCGGTGGCCGACCATCGCGTCCAGGGTGTTCACCGCGCGGAAGCCGACCAGGCCCGGAACGCCCGCGACCGCGCCCCAGACCAGCGCGCCGACCACGGCGTCGGAGGTGTTCTCGGCGACGGACTCCACGACCGCGCGGGCCATCGCCGGACCGTCCAGGGAGTGCGGATCGCGTCCGCACAGATGGGGCAGCCGCTCACGGGCCACGTCCAGGTCCCCGGCGGCGAGCGCCCCGCCGATCGCGCGGGCCTCCCGGCCCAGGGTCGTCCCGCCGACGACGGCCCACACGGAGGCGGCGGTCAGCGCGACGGAGGCCGCGGGACGGTGGCGTACGGTACGGGCGGCCAGCGCGGCGGCGCCCGCGGCGCCGGCGACGCAGACGGCGGTGTGCAGCGCCCCCCACCCGCGGTGGTCGCGCCAGAACAGCTTCTCGGCCGCGCCCGCGGCACGTCCGAAGGCGGCGACCGGATGGCCGCGGCGGGGGTCGCCGACGATCAGGTCCGCGGCCAGACCGGCGGCGGCGCCGTACGCGAATACACCTGTGGCTGCACTGCGGCCGGGCATGGCGCTGTGTCCTCACTCAGGGTCCGCGCCCTGGCTCGACGTGACCGGCGGCGAGAGTTCCTGGCTCCCGGGGATCGACCCCCCGGTCACAGTGGCGGGACCGCGCCGGATTCGCACCGGGCTTCCTCTGCTTGCCGCCGTAATGGCCCCGGAAGTCCACCACGCTCCGCGAACACCCGTCAACTCACGTTTGACCTGCGGCGGGACAGTGTGCGGAGCACCACACGACCCCGCCGTCCCCGGGGAAACGACGGCCGCCGCGCACAGGGCGAAGCAGGCGTACGCGCCGGTGCGCGCCAGGGCGGCGGAGCCGCCCTGGGCGGCGGCCTGCTCCTGCTTGGAGAGGCCGACGATGCCGAGGGTGAACAGGCCCACCAGGGCCACGGTCGCCACGAGGCTGACTCCGAAGACGGAGCCGAGAGCTGCCCAGTCGATCTTCATGTCTGTCGTTCCTTACACCGCGGCCGGGGCCGCGGGGGCTGCCGGGTCCGTGGGGGCCGGCGAGGGGATGGTGGTCTTGAGGTCCTCGTCCGCGGCGGCGGCGTAGGCACCGGCGGTGGCGGGCGGGGTGACGGCCGCGATGGCGGTGGTCACGACGCCGGCGGGCTCGCCGTCGATCTCGTCGGCGGTCACGTTGTTGTGGTCCACCGGCTTGCGGCGCGACAGCGCCCAGATGACCGCCGAGCCGGCCACCAGGAGGACCGCGACGGCGGCGACGCCCCAGGGACCCTGCTTGGTGAGGAACTCGGCGCCGGCGCCGACCAGACCCGCGGCGGGCAGGGTCAGACCCCAGGCGACGAACATCCGGGTCGCGGTCGACCAGCGGACGACACCGCCCTTGCGGCCGAGGCCCGCGCCCATCACGGCGCCGGAGCAGGACTGCGTGGTGGAGAGGGAGAAGCCCAGGTTGGACGAGGCCAGGATGACCGTGGCGGCGCTGGTCTGGGCGGCGAAGCCCTGCTGCGGCTGGAGGTCGGTGAGGCCCTTGCCCATGGTGCGGATGATGCGCCAGCCGCCGAGGTAGGTGCCGAGCGCGATCGCGACACCGGCGGAGACGACGACCCACATCGGGGGGTTGGAGCCGGGGGCGAGGACGCCGCCGGTGACCAGCGCGAGGGTGATGACACCCATCGTCTTCTGCGCGTCGTTGGTGCCGTGCGCGAGGGAGACGAGACCGGCGGAGGCGATCTGACCGGCCCGGTAGCCCTTGGCCGTGGCCTTCGTCTCCGACTTGGAGCCGATCTTGTACGTCAGCTTGGTGGCCGCCATCGCGGCGAGACCGGCGACGAGCGGCGCGGCGATCGCGGGGATGAGGACCTTGCTGACCACGGTCGAGCCGTTGACGGCCGACCAGCCGGCGGACATGACGGCCGCGCCGATGAGTCCGCCGAAGAGGGCGTGGGAGGAGCTGGAGGGCAGACCCAGGAGCCAGGTCAGCAGATTCCAGAGGATGGCGCCGACGAGCGCCGCGAAGATCACTTCGGTACGAATGCCCTGTTCGTTGATGATCCCGCCGGAGATCGTCTTGGCGACCTCGACGGACAGGAACGCGCCGACCAGGTTGAGCACGGCGGACATGGCCACCGCCGTCTTGGGCTTGAGGGCACCGGTCGAGATGGTCGTCGCCATCGCGTTGGCGGTGTCGTGGAAACCGTTCGTGAAATCGAACACGAGAGCTGTCACGACCACAATCGCGAGCAGCAGCGTGATGTGTTCCATTTACCCAGGCAATCGTTTGACGTCAGTGGCTGGACGAACGTAGGCAACCTGAGTGAACGGAAGGTGAACTGGGTCGGGCGGTGTGGTGACTCGAATCGGGGTCCGGACATTCCGCTTACGGTTCGGGTGGACGGCCTGTCCACGATGTGAGCAGGGTGCGACCCCGGGTAATCCGTGCCATCAACGGACATGGAGGACTCCCGCCGCTTCCTCCCCGACCGCCCGTGTCAGCCCGTGGACGCTCCAGGAGCCGTGTCAGCCGACCGAGGGACCCCCGGACGAGACCCATGTCACTCCCCGGAGGTAGCGGCCGGGCGCGAACGGGGGCCGGACCACGGGCGGCTCCGTCCGGTGGCAGCCCCGGCCGGAGGTGTCGACACTGGGACCGTGCGCCCGGCTACAGCGACGGCAGCGGCCGTCACCACTCTGATCGGTGTCGGCGCGGCCGCGATCGCGGCCGGCCGGTACGCCGGCGACGTCGCCCTCAAGGCCGCGTCCGGCCGGCCCCTGCCCGGCGACCCCCGGCTCACCGTGCACGCCACAGGTCCCGACCGGGTCACCCTCACCCGCAGCCTCGCCTCGCTGCGCCCCGGTACGTACGGGATCGAGGGCGCCGGCGTCCACGCGGTCGTGGGCCCCGCCCTCGACCGGGTGCCGCACACCGCGGACACCGTCGTACGCCGCCTGGAACGCGTCGAGCTCGGCGACCTGGAGCCCGGCGCCCGGGTCCGCCTCACCCCCGAGCTGCACGGCGGCACCCCGCACAGCTCCCTCGGCATCATCTACGAGGACGTGGAGATCCCCGGCGAACTCGGCCCCCTGCCCGCCTGGCTCGTCCCCGGCCCGCGCTCCACCTGGGTCATCGCCCTGCACGGCATCGGCACCACCCGACGGCACCCCCTCAACCTCGTGCCCTTCCTCACCCGGCGGCAGATCCCCGTCCTCTGCCTCTCCTACCGCGGCGACGAGGGAGCGCCCCCGTCGCCCGACGGCCTCGGCCACCTCGGTGACACCGAGTGGCGCGACGTCGACGCCGCCGTCCGCTACGCCGTCCGCAGGGGGGCCGAGCACGTCGTCCTGCACGGCTGGGGGCCCGGCGCCACGATGGCCCTGCACGCCGCCGCCGACTCCGGCGTACGGGACGTGATCCGCGGCCTCGTCCTGGACTCCCCGGTCCTCGACCGGGAGGCCACCCTGCGCAACCTCGCCGCGGCCCGCCGCGTGCCCGGCCCGCTGCTGCCGCTCGCCGTGCACGCCGCACAGGGCAGGGCAGGGCTGCACGACGACCGCGTCCGGGAGGCCGCCGACCCGGCCGCCCTGCGCGTGCCGACCCTGGTCTTCCACGGCCCCGACGACACGATCGCCCCCTGGGAGCGGTCCCTCGAACTGGCCGCCCGGCGACCGGAACTGGTCACCCTGAACACCGTCCGCGGGGCCCCGCACGCGGCGATGTGGAACGCCGACCCGGTCCGGTACGAAGAGGCCCTGCGACGGTTCGTCACGCCTCTCCTCTAGGCCCCGGCGCACCCCTTCGCCAGGGCCTCGGCCCGGAACGTGCGGCCGGTGTTCCGGCGGGCCCTCCGATTCCGATTGGGCTTTCGGGCCGCCAACGGGAAGACTGCCCCCGTGACGTCTCGAAAGCCCGATGAGCAATTGGCGCGCAACTCCAGACTCCGACTCGTCCGTCCGCGGGCACTCGCCACCGCCCGGCGTGCCGTGACGACCCGGCGGACCCGCCCGGCCCCCCGGCCGCCGGAGGGCACTCCGCCCCGCGCGGAACTCGCCCGCCAGGCGCGGACCGTCCTCGCCGACGCCGTCCGGATCGCCCGCTGGGTCACCCTCGACGGCGGTGACCGGACCGCGGCGGCATCCGGTCCCCGGTCCCTCCGCGCGACGGGCGCCCCGACCGCCTCCGCGACGGGCGCCGCGAACCCCCGGGCCTCCGTGGCCGCGCCCGACGGCGTCCCCGCCCCGGAACGGGCCGCCGCCGCACTGGACCTGACACCCGGCCAGATCAGGGCCGGGTGGGACCGGGCCCGGCTCGCCGGCCTCGTCGAACTCCACGGCGACACCGCCCGCCCCGGCTGGCGGCTGCACGCCTGGGACCGCGACGACTCCGCCGTGCTGCGCGGCTGGGTCGCCCTGTTCGACGCCTGGTCCCTGGTCCACCCCGCCCCGGCGGACGTCGCGCCCGGCGCCGTGGCCGAGGTCGTCGAAGCCGTCCCCCAGGTGCTCTCGCTCCTTCAGCTCTCGGCCGGCCCCGTGGCGGTCCCCGCCCTCCTCGACCTGCTCCGGCAGCGGGTGGAGGAGCTGCGCGAGGAGCGCTGCGAGGTGCCCGTCGAGGGCGCGGACATCCCGTCCGGCACCGCTCCCGACGCCGCGTCAGGTGCCGCCTCCGCCGCCGCCCTCGCCGGGCCCGTGGGGCTCGACGCCCTGCTCGACTGGGCCCTGGAAGGGCTCGCCGCCGTCGGCGCCCTGACCCTCGGCGAGGGGTCCGACGGCCGCCAGGCCACACTGACCCCGCTCGGCAACTGGGCGGTGTGGGTCAAGCTGGAGCAGATCTGCGTCGCCGCCCAGAGCCCCGCCGGAAACATCGAGCAGTCCGCCGAGGACATGCTCCGCGGCTGCGCGAGCCTCACCCCTGGTCCGGCCCGCGACGAGTACCGCGCCTGGCTCGCCGCCCGCACGCTCAGCAGCGCCGTCTCGGAGCTGCTCGCCGTCGCCCGCGGCGAGGACGCCCTGCTGCGCGGACTGGCCTTCGAGGCGCTCCGTGTCGTCGGCGCCCCCGCCGAGGCCGAGGTCAGGGCGGCCGCCGAGGAGGCCTCGCTCCGTCCGTACGCCCTGCTGTGGATCGCCGAGTACGAGGGTGCCGACCCCGACGACGCCCCTGAGGTGCTCACCCGGGAGGAAGCCACCTGGCTCTGGGTGGACACCGCCGCCGCCGTCGCCGACCACGGGGAGAGCACGCTTCTGGTGCGCCACCTCGACTCCGCCGTCCAGGGCACGGTCCCGGCGCTCCTCGACGCGGTCCGCGCCGTCGGTCACCCCCGTACGGTCCAGGTCCTCGTGGCCCTCGCCGCGGCCCACCCCGACCCCGCCCTCGCCAAGGCGGTCCGCCGGGCGGCCTTCATGGTCCACACCGGGGGAGCCTGACCGCCCCGCCGGCTCTCAGCCGGTGGCCCCCGGCAGATAGGTGCCGAAGCTCCACACGTTGCCCTCGCCGTCGCGCGCGATGTAGTCCCGCGAGCCGTAGTCCTGGTCCGTCGGCGGCATCACGATGTCGACACCGTGGGCCACCGACCGGGCGTGGTGTTCGTCCACGTCGTCCACGTGGACGTACACCCCGCTGGGTCCGGAGCCCTCGACCAGCTTGTCGAACTCGCTGCCGGTGCCCTTGCTGCCGAGCATCACCATGCCGTTGCCGTACGACAGCTCGGCGTGCACGACCTTGCCGTCCTCACCCTCGTACACCGCGGTGCGGGTGAAGCCGAACGCCTCGGTGAGCTGCCGGATCGCGGCGTGCGCGTCGTGGTAGGTCAGGGTCGGACAGATGTGGGGTGCCTCAGCCATCCCGATCACTCCTTCTCGCGGCGGGGGAATGTGACCTGGGTCTCAGTCTGGCATCAGGTGCGGACATCGGACGCGTCAGCGGAAGGTGTTGCAGCGTGCCATGTCACCGGTCCTGAAACCGGTGGCGAACCACTGCTGTCGCTGCGCGGCCGAGCCGTGCGTCCAGTTCTCCGGCGTGACCCGGCCCTGGAACCTCTCCTGGATCCGGTCGTCGCCCACCGCGGCCGCCGCGTCCAGGCCGTCCCGGATGTCCGCCTCGGTCAGGCTGGTGATCAGGGGCCGCCCCGTCTTCTCGTCCGGCGTGGTCGTCGCGTGGCGCGCCCACACGCCCGCGTAGCAGTCGGCCTGCAGCTCGACCCGTACGGCGTTGGAGTTCGCGCCCGCCCGGCCGTCCTGGGCGCGGGCCAGGGTCCCCATCATGTTCTGCACGTGGTGGCCGTACTCGTGCGCCACGACGTACGCCTGCGCGAAGGGGCCGCCGCTCGACCCGAACGTCGTCCGCAGCTCGTCGAAGAAGCCCAGGTCCAGATAGACCTGGCGGTCGCCCGGGCAGTAGAACGGCCCGACCGCCGAGGTGGCCGAGCCGCAGGCCGTACCGACCCGGTCGGTGAACACGACCGTGCGGGCGTCCCCGTACCGCCCGCCGCGCCGCTCGTACTCGGCCCGCCAGAAGTCCTGCACGCTGTTGACGACCGCCACGATCCGGCAGTCCTCGCGGGCGTTCGCGTCCGCGCCGGTCCGGCAGCTCTGCTCGATCCGGTCCACCGAGGAGGAGGTGGCGACCGGCGCGGGGTCGCCCGCGGTGAGCCCCAGCTGCTCGGGGCCGACCCCGAGGAGCAGCCCCAGGATCAGGGCGATGACGCCGACGATGCCGCCCCCGACGGTGGCCTTCCCGCCGGGGATGCGGCTGCCTCGGACGTCCCGTACCTCCGAGGTGTCCAGGTCGGCGTCGTCGTCGAACTGCATGCGCCACCACCCTCCGCGTCTTCGCCGCGGCAGTGGCCGCCGCCCTGCGCCCGAGTATCGGAGAATCCGATGGGGAACGCCCCTTTTGTCGGGCATGGGTGACAGTCGGCGATACGAGGGGTGAGGTGCCGGTGCCGGACTGTGGCCGAAAAGCAGTTGCATGCGCCCGTTAGACTGGCCGTATGGCCATTCTCCCCGCGCATGACTAGCGGCGTCGAATCCGCATACAGCCCTTCCCGCCGAACCGTCCGCCCTGGAGTCTGTCCGTGATCACCGCTTCCGGCATCGAGCTGCGCGCCGGCGCCCGCATCCTCATCGAGTCCGCTTCCTTCCGTATCGCCAAGGGCGACCGCATCGGCCTCGTCGGCCGCAACGGAGCGGGCAAGACCACCCTCACCAAGTGCCTCGCGGGCGAGGGCATGCCCGCCGCCGGGCAGATCGCCCGCTCCGGCGAGGTCGGCTACCTCCCCCAGGACCCGCGCACCGGCGACCTCGACGTCCTGGCCCGCGACCGCATCCTCTCCGCCCGTGGCCTCGACGTCCTCATCAAGAAGATGCGGATGAACGAGGAGCGCATCGCGACCGGCAGCGGCGCCACGCGCGACAAGGCGATGAAGCAGTACGAGCGCCAGGAGACCGAGTTCCTCACCAAGGGCGGATACGCCGCCGAGGCCGAGGCCTCGACCATCGCCGCCGCCCTCGGGCTCCCGGACCGCGTCCTCGGCCAGCCGCTGCACACCCTCTCCGGCGGTCAGCGCCGCCGGGTCGAGCTGGCCCGGATCCTGTTCTCCGACGCCGACACGCTCCTGCTCGACGAGCCCACCAACCACCTCGACGCCGACTCCATCGTCTGGCTGCGCGACTACCTCAAGACCTACCGCGGTGGCTTCATCGTCATCTCCCACGACGTCGACCTCGTCGAGACCGTCGTGAACAAGGTCTTCTACCTGGACGCCAACCGCTCGGCGATCGACGTCTACAACATGGGCTGGAAGCTCTACCAGCAGCAGCGCGAGGCCGACGAGAAGCGCCGCAAGCGCGAGCGCCAGAACGCCGAGAAGAAGGCCGCCGCCCTCAACTCGCAGGCCGACAAGATGCGCGCCAAGGCCACCAAGACCGTCGCCGCGCAGAACATGGCCAAGCGGGCGGAGCGCCTGCTCTCGGGCCTGGAGGCGGTCCGCGTCAACGACAAGGTCGCCAAGCTCCGCTTCCCCGAGCCCGCGCCCTGCGGCAAGACCCCGCTGACCGCGGAGGGCCTGTCGAAGTCGTACGGCTCGCTGGAGATCTTCACCGATGTGAACCTCGCGATCGACAAGGGATCGCGCGTCGTCATCCTCGGCCTCAACGGCGCGGGCAAGACGACGCTGCTGCGTCTGCTCGCCGGGGCCGAGAAGGCCGACACCGGCGAGGTGACCCCCGGCCACGGTCTCAAGCTCGGCTACTACGCCCAGGAGCACGAGACGCTCGACCCGGACCGCACGGTCCTGGAGAACATGCGGTCCTCCGCGCCCGACCTCGACCTCGTCGAGGTGCGCAAGACGCTCGGCTCCTTCCTCTTCTCCGGTGACGACGTCGACAAGCCGGCCGGGGTCCTCTCCGGTGGCGAGAAGACCCGGCTGGCCCTCGCGACCCTGGTGGTCTCCTCGGCGAACGTGCTGCTCCTCGACGAGCCGACCAACAACCTCGACCCCGCCAGCCGCGAGGAGATCCTCGGCGCGCTGCGCACCTACAAGGGCGCGGTCGTCCTCGTCACGCACGACGAGGGCGCGGTGGACGCGCTGGAGCCGGAGCGGATCATCCTGCTCCCCGACGGCGTCGAGGACCTGTGGGGTCCGGACTACAAGGACCTCGTGGCCCTCGCCTGATCATCTCGGTATGGATCATTCGGCTCATGGGTGATCCTTCATCTGAGTGAGGGTGTCTCATACTCCTCGGCGCGGCTCCGTGCGGAATCCCTCCGCCGGGGCCGCGCTGTCGTCTGCCTGCCACTGCCGCGCTGACCTGGCACTTCCTGGCCGGGCGTGTCGCGGAGGGTGGATCACGCGCTCCGGAATATCGAATTCCGGTTGTGAGGAGAGCTTCGCCGTCCGCAAACCTGGCGGCACAGACCTTGTCGAATGGGTGGCCAGGACGTCCGGGAGGGGTGATCATGAGAAGTCCAGAGCGCACTTCCCATGAGGAGGCACGGGTGGCCGAGACTCTGAAGAAGGGCAGCCGGGTGACCGGCGCCGCGCGCGACAAGCTCGCGGCAGACCTGAAGAAGAAGTACGACTCCGGTGCGAGCATCCGGGCGCTGGCCGAGGAAACCGGCCGCTCCTACGGATTCGTCCACCGGATGCTCAGTGAGTCCGGAGTCACGCTGCGTGGACGCGGCGGGGCGACTCGAGGCAAGAAGGCCGCCTCGGCCTGACGGGGCGCGGTTCGTCGGGTCCATCGGTTCTCGCGGTGGCCACCCGGTCGCCCGTGCGGTCGACCGGGTGGTTACTGTGCAGTCACTTAGCAGTGCTGCACCGGAACCGGAGGCGCCCCATGACTTCGCTCGACTCTGTGCTCGTGTTCGACAAGGACGGTGTACGGCTCACCGTCGAGGACGCCGTTGCCACGGTGGCCCTGACCAACCCGGCGAAGCGCAACGCCCAGTCTCCCGCTCTGTGGCGGGCGTTGACGGAGGCCGGACGGTCACTGCCGGGCAGCGTGCGGGTCGTCGTCCTGCGCGGTGAGGGCAAGTCCTTCTCCGCCGGGCTCGACCGGCAGGCGTTCACGCCCGAGGGCTTCGACGGAGAGCCGTCCTTCCTGGACCTGGCACGCGGTTCGGACGAGGACCTGGACGCGGTCATCGCCGAGTACCAGGAGGCGTTCACCTGGTGGCGCCGCAGCGACATCGTGTCGATCGCGGCCGTCCAGGGGCACGCCATCGGTGCCGGGTTCCAGCTCGCCCTCGCCTGCGACCTGCGGGTCGTCGCCGACGACGTGCAGTTCGCCATGCGCGAGACCAGCCTGGGACTCGTTCCGGACCTCACCGGCACGCACCCGCTCGTGGGCCTCGTCGGCTATGCCCGCGCGCTGGAGATCTGTGCGACGGGCCGCTTCGTCCACGCGGAGGAGGCCGAGCGCATCGGCCTCGCCAACATCGCCGTGCCCGTCGACGAACTCGACGCCGCGGTACGGGACCTGAGCGCCGCGCTGCTCGCGGGGCCGCGCGACGCCGTGATCGAGACCAAGGCGCTCCTCCAGGGCGCCGCCGACCGCACCTACGAGGCCCAGCGCACCGCCGAGCGCGCCGCCCAGGCCCGCCGTCTGCGCGACCTGGCAGGCCTCGGCGACTGACGCACGCGTGCGCGCGGTCTCAGCGGGCCTCTGAGAAGCGGACCTCGGAGATCAGGACCGTGACCGCCGTCCCCTCGGGCGCGGTCACGGTCGCGCGCGTGCGGGCGGTGCGGGCCACATCCAGGGCGCGGTGGCCGTCGGCCACCGCCAGCTCCACCCTCAGCGCGCCCGCCGTGCGGTGGACCGGCGCGCCCAGGACGGACGTCAGTCCCGCCACGCCCTCCACGCCGAGCATCGCCCGGGCCACCGGGTCCTCCTCGTCCAGCGGCGCGGTTCGCCCGGGTGGGGGAGTGGTGCCCGGCGAATCCGGAACGGCTTCCACCAGCCCGGTCACCCGGAGATCCACCGCCGTGATCACCAGGCCCAGCGCGCGTTCCGCCTCGGCGAACAGGGCCCGTCGCACCTCCTCCGCCAGGGCCGGCAGCGACCGGTCCACCAGCCGGCCCGCCCCCACAGCGAAATCCGCGGTGATCCGCAGCGGCCCCGGCGGGAGCCCGCCGGGCGGTACGGGAAACGGCGCCTCGGGGCCCACTTCCGCGAGCCCCACCCGCAGCCTTCCCGGCACCACACCTCGTAGCGGAGTCAGGCTCCGCAGCAGCACCGCGCGTGCGGCGCTCTCCGTCAGCCAGGCGCCGTCCTCCGCCTCCCCGAGCGGTAGCAAGCGCCCCGGCCCGAGTCGCTCGCGCATCGTTGCCGATCGTCCCGCCCCAGATGTCGTCGTCATTGGCTCAGCCTAATGTGGGCAAAGGCATTGATAGATGCATGGAAGGGATGAACGGTGATGAATGACCCCGCACACCCCAGAGAGCCGTCCGTGACCAAGCGCGGGGGTGGCGACCCCGCCAGCCGTGGCCGCACCACCATCGCCGACGGAGTCGTCGAGAAGATCGCCGGCCTGGCCGCACGTGAGGTCCCCGGCGTCCACGCCATGGGGAGCGGCTTCTCCCGCACCATCGGCGCCGTCCGCGACCGGGTGCCCGGCGGCGGAGGGACCAAGGCGGGCGCGACCCGTGGCGTGAAGGCCGAGGTCGGCGAGGTGCAGACCGCGCTCGACCTGGAGATCGTCGTCGAGTACGGCGCCTCCATCGCCGAAGTGGCCGGGTCCGTGCGCGAGAACGTCATCGCGGAGGTGGAGCGGATGACCGGCCTGGAGGTCGTCGAGGTCAACATCGCCGTGAGCGACGTGAAGCTGCCCGAGGAAGAGGAAGAAGAGCCGGAGTCGAGGCTCCAGTAGCCGACGGCGGTGTGACCGAAAGGGCTCGGCATGAGCATGGCGGTGGTCGGCCTGATGGCCGGGATGGCCCTCGGATTCGCCGGATACTTCGGCGGCTTCGGGGCGTTCGTGCTGATCGCGGCATTGGGCGCGATCGGCTTCGTCGTCGGGCGGTTCCTCGAGGGGGACCTCGAACCCGGCGACTTCTTCCGCAGCCGTGAGCGCGGCGACTTCCGGGGTCGCGAGCGCGACGACCGGCTGCGGTGAGCGGAGGTGACAGCGGACAGCATGGGACCGGCCGGCCGGGGGGCGACGACGATCGCCGACCGGGTCGTCGCGAAGATCGCCGCCCGCGCCGCGCGGGAGGCGATCGGCGTGCTGCCCCGGGGCGGCTCCGCGCCGCACGCCTCGGTCGTCGTGCGGCGTGACGCGGTGCGCGTCTCGGTCAGCCTGGAGCTGGGCTACCCCTCCGACCTCGCCCGGCAGTGCCTCGAGGTCCGCAGCCGGGTGACCCACCGGGTGCGGGAACTGGCGGGCATGGAGGTCCCCGAGGTGGCCGTCCACGTGGAGCGCCTGCACTCCCCGCGCACGGCGGAACGCGACCGGGACGGGCGGAGACTGCGATGACCACGGACACCGGTACCGGTACCGACCCCGCGCCCGCACCCGAGGACCCACCGAGCGAACCGGCGAAGCCACCGGCGCCCCGGGCCCGCCGTTTCTGGGCGGTACGGCGCATCCCGGCGGCCCTCCTCGCGCTGATCATCCTTGGCGGCGCCGGCCTGCTGCTCTACGACGTGGCCGCCGTACGGGCCGACCGCACGGCCATGAGCTGGCGCAGCGAACTCGCCGACGAGCTGGCGACCCGGCCCCTGGACGACACCTGGCTGCGGGCCGGCGCGGGCCTCGCCGCCCTGATCGGGGTCTGGCTCCTGATCCTGGCGGCCACTCCCGGGCTGCGGGCGGTCCTCCCGATGCGGCGCGACCACGCCGACGTACGGGCCGGACTCGACCGTGACGCGGCGGCCCTGACCCTGCGGGACCGGGCGATGGAGGTCTCGGGCGTGCAGTCGGTACGGGTGAGGATGAAGCG
Organism: Streptomyces sp. NPDC127129; assembly: GCF_042671585.1. Classification (NCBI taxonomy): domain Bacteria; kingdom Bacillati; phylum Actinomycetota; class Actinomycetes; order Kitasatosporales; family Streptomycetaceae; genus Streptomyces; species Streptomyces sp. NPDC127129. Next base: position 52,050 of record NZ_JBHXTV010000003.1, on the reverse strand, counting down.
CAGGAAGGTGGCGGTGCGGGCGGTCTCGCACTTCCGCGAACTCGACGAGGTGCGCGCCGACGTGGAGAGCGTCCTCGGGACCGGCATCGACGAACTCGGCCTCGCCCGGCCACCGGCGCTGACCGTACGGGTGGGCCGCCCGCTGAAGAAGAGGTGAGGCAGTGCCCGTCATTCTCCGGCGCGTCAACCGCGTGGTGCTCGGACTCGTGGGCCTGGTGCTCGTCGTCCTGGGCGGCGCGGTGCTCGCGGCCGGCTTCGATCTGCCGGTTCCCTCGTGGTGGCCGTGGTCCGGCCCCTCCGACGTCCTGCTGAGCCGGGCCGACCGGACGCGGTGGCGCGACGAGGGCTGGTGGTGGCCCGTGGTGATCGCCGTCCTCGGCGTGATCGTGCTCCTGGCCCTGTGGTGGCTGCTCGCCCAGCCCCGGCGGTCCCGGCTCGCGGAGATCCTCGTCGACACGGGTGACGGCGAGGCGGCGACCGTACGGTGCCGCTCCCTGGAGACCGTCATCGAAGCGGACGCGACGGCCCAGCCAGGGGTGGCCCGGGCCCGGATCTTCCTGACGGGGCGCCGCACGGCCCCGCGCACGCGCGTGGCGCTGCGCCTGGAGCCGTACGCCTCCCCGGCTGCCGCGCTGACCACCCTGGCCACCGAGGCCCTGGACCACGCCCGCACCTCGACCGGCCTGAGCGCCCTCCCGGCGGAGGCCCGCCTCCGCGCGGTCAAGCACCGCGCGCGCCGGGTGACCTGACGCCCCGGCGTGGCAGCCGTCCCGTCGGCCGGCTGCCACGACGGTGGCGGGGGCTCAGAAGCCGTGCCGGGCCCCGCCGTCCACCGACAACATCACGCCCGTCACATAGGACGCCGCGGGCGAGAGCAGGAACGCCGCCGTGCGGCCGAACTCCTCCGGGGTGCCGTAGCGCCGCAGCGGGATGCGGGACTCGCTCGCCGCGCGCGACGCCTCGGCGTCGCCCGAGAGGGCGTCGAGCTGACGCACCCGGTCCGTGTCGATCCGGCCCGGGAGCACGCCCACCACCCGGATGCCCCGGGGCCCCAGGTCCGCCGCCAGGGACTTCGCGAACCCGGCGAGGCCCGGGCGCAGCCCGTTGGAGATCGTCAGGCCCGGGATCGGCTCGTGGACCGAGCCGGAGAGCACGAAGCCGATGACCCCGCCCTCGGTCAGCTCGTCCGCCGCCGCCCTGGCCATCCGTACCGCCCCGAGGAAGACGGTGTCGAACGCCGACGCCCACTGCTCGTCGGTGTTGTCCGCGCCGAAGCCGGGAGCGGGACCGCCGACGCTGACGAGGATGCCGTCGAAACGTCCGAAGCGGGACCGCGCCTCGGCGATCAGCCGGGCCGGCGCCCCGGGATCGGCGTTGTCGACGGCGAGACCGGCCGCGTCCGGGCCCAGCTCCGCGACCGCCTCGGCGACCGACTTCTCCTCGCGTCCGGTGACCAGCACCTTCGCGCCCTCGGCGAGCAGCGCCTCGGCCGAGGCACGGCCGAGCCCCCGCGTCGCGCCGGTCACCACGTACACCCGGTCCTTCAGCCCAAGATCCATGGACCTATCCTGCCGGGTCCTCCCAGGGCAGCGCGAGGGCGGTCCCCACCAGGCCGATGTGACTGAACGCCTGCGGGAAGTTGCCCAGCTGGCGCCGCGCGACCGGGTCGTACTCCTCCGCGAGCAGCCCCACGTCGTTGCAGAGCTCCACGAGGCGCTCGAAGAGTTCCCGCGCCTCGCGCTCCCGCCCGGTCATCCGCAGCGCGTCCGCCATCCAGAAGGAGCAGACCAGAAACGTTCCCTCCCCGCCGGGAAGGCCGTCGACCGAGGCACCCGAGGTGCTGTAGCGGCGGACGAACCCGCCGTGCGTCAGCTCCTTGCGCACCGCGTCCACCGTCCCCACCACCCGGGGATCGTCCGACGGCAGGAACCCGACCCGCGGGATCAGCAGCGTCGCCGCGTCCAGTTCCCGCGATCCGTACGACTGGGTGAACGTGTTGCGCTCGGGGTCGTACCCCTTGGCGCACACGTCCGCGTGGATCTCGTCCCGCATCGCCCGCCAGCGCGCCGGATCCCCGCGCAGCGACGGATCGTCCTCCAGGGTGCGCACGGCCCGGTCGGCGGCGACCCAGGCCATCACCTTCGAGTGCACGAAGTGGCGGCGCGGCCCGCGTACCTCCCACAGCCCCTCGTCCGGGTCCCGCCACGTCGACTCCAGGAAGCCGAGCAGGCTCAGCTGCAGGTTCCAGGCGTGCCGGACCGGCGGAATGCCGGCCTCCCGCGCCATGCTCAGCGAGTCCATGACCTCGCCGTACACATCGAGCTGGAACTGGTCCACGGCCGCGTTCCCGATCCGCACCGGCGCCGAGTCCGCGTAGCCGCTCAGCCAGGGCAGTGTCGTCTCGGGCAGCCGCCGCTCGCCGCCGGGCCCGTACATGATCTGCAGATCCGCCGGGTCGCCCGCCACCGCCCGCAGCAGCCAGTCGCGCCAGGCCGCCGCCTCGTCGACATAGCCGGCCGACAGCAGCGCGCCCAGCGTCAGGGTCGAGTCGCGCAGCCAGCAGGAGCGGTAGTCCCAGTTCCGTACGCCTCCCAGCTCCTCCGGGAGCGAGGTGGTGGGCGCGGCGACGATGCCGCCCGTCGGTGCGTAGGTGAGCGCCTTGAGCGTGATCAGCGAGCGCATCACCGCCTCGCGGTAGGGCCCCTCGTACACGCACCGCGCCGACCAGTCCCGCCAGTCCCGCAGACAGTCCTCCAGCGCGCCGAAGGGGTCGATCAGCTCCGGGCGCGGCTCGTGCGAGGGGTGCCAGGTGAGCACGAACGCGACCTTCTCGCCCGCGTCGACCGTGAACGACGAGCAGGTCGAGAACTGCTGGCCCCAGGTCTTCACGGGCGGCTCGCTGCGCAGCCAGACCGAGTCGGGACCGGCGACGGCCACATGGTGGCCCTCGCTGCGCCGCATCCACGGCACGATCGAGCCGTAGTCGAAGCGCAGCCGCAGCACCGCGCTCATCTCGACGGTGCCGCTGACGCCCTCCACGATCCGCATGACATCGGGCGAGGTGTCCCGCTGCGGCATGAAGTCGACGACCTTCACGGTGCCGCTGCGCGTCTCCCAGTACGTCTCCAGGACCAGCGAGTCGCCGGCGTAGCCCCGCGTGGTGCAGGTCGTGGCGCCCTTGGGTGCGATCCGCCAGTGGCCGTTGTCCTCGTCCCCGAGCAGCGCGGCGAAGCACGCGGCCGAATCGAAGCGCGGCAGACACAGCCAGTCGATCGACCCGTCGCGTCCGACGAGCGCGGCGGTCTGCAGATCGCCGATGAGGGCGTAGTCGTCGATACGTTGCGTCACGCTCTGGCGTGTTCCCGGATGGGGCGACGGTCAATCAGAGGGACGGTGTGGCCTGCACCGCGGCCGGAGCCGGCCCGGGGGTGTCCGCGCCGCCCTCGGTGTGGGCCGCCGCCTCCCGGTCGCGCTTCTCGCGGCGGACCAGGATCACCCACCCGACGGGTACACCGGCGGTGAAGAGCCACCACTGCACGGCGTACGCCATGTGCGCGCCGATCGAGTCGTGGTCGGGCTCGGGGATGAGCTCGGGGGTGTTCCCGGCCGGTTCGGGCGCGGTCTGCTCGACATAGCCGCCGAGCACCGTACGGCCGGTGAGCTCGGCCTGCTGTGCGCTGTTGATCAGCATCACCTGACGGTCCGGCAGCCCGCGCAGGTCCTTGATGCCGCTGGCGCCGGTCGTCTCGTCGGCCTTGAGCCGGCCGGTCACGGTCACCTCGCCCCTGGGGGCGGGCGGGACCGGGGGGTACGCCTTCTGGTCGGCCGAGGCGGGGACCCAGCCCCGGTTGACGAGCACGACCCGGCCGTCGGCGAGCGCCAGCGGCGTCAGGACGAGGAAACCGACCTGGTCGTCGGCGTTGGTGCGGCGGCGGACGACGACCTCGTGCGCGGTGTCGAAGGTGCCCGTGGCCGTGACCCGGCGCCAGTAGTCCGCGCGCGGCACGGTGTGGCCGGGGGAGGTCAGCTTCTCGACGGGGAGCGGCTCCGCCTTCAGGTTCTCCGCGATCAGGGCGTTCTGCGCGACCCGGCGTTCGTGCCGGTGGAACTGCCAGAAGCCCAGCTCGATCATCGTCGGGACGAGGACGAGGGCCACGAGGGTGAGGATCACCCACTGCCGGGACAACAGGAAGCGGTACACCCCATGACCGTACAACTGTGGTCATGGGGTGCACGCACGGGGGTTCCGGTCGCCGGGGAGCGGCCGGGGGCTCAGACGTGGTCGACGATCCCCACCTTTCCCTCCGCCCGGGCGCAGTGCCCGCCGCAGTACCAGTTGCCCTCGACCTCGACGCCCTGGCCGATGATCTGGACCTTGCAGTGCTCACAGATGGGCGCCATGCGGTGAATGGCGCAGGAGAAGCAGTCGAAGACGTGCACCGCGCCCTGCGCGTGCACCTCGAAGGACATGCCGTAATCGTTTCCGCAGACCTCACAACGTGCCATGCGCCACAGGGTGCGACGTGAGCCGGGCGAGGCGCGGGCGGCACGCCCGGCGCGTCACCCGTCTGCCGGGGCCACGTCGCGCAGCAGCTGGGTGAAGGCGGCCTCGTCGACGACCGGAGTGCCGAAGGACTTCGCCTTCACCGTCTTGGAGGTGGCGGAGTCCGGATCGTTCGTCACCAGCAGGCTCGTCAGCCGGGAGACACTCGTGGCGACATGGAGCCCCGCCTCGACGGCACGGTCCTCGAGCAGCTCGCGGTCGATGGACGTGTCGCCCGAGAACGCCACCCGCATGCCCTGCTTGAGTGGTTTGTCCGCTTCGTAACGCCCGGGGTTCGGATGCGGGCACGGCGGACGCTTCCGGGAGGGGCGCCAGCCGTTCGCGTGGTACGAGGCCTGGTGGCCGATCCGTGCCGGGGCGGGCGTGGACACCCACTCCGTCAGCGGCCGGCACTCCAGGAGCGGCAGCCGGACGTTCCGCTCGGCCGCCGCGTGCAGACTCGGCCGGAACGCCTCGGCCAGCACCCGCGCGTCGTCCAGCGCGTTGTGCGCCTGCTGCTGCACCACCCCGAAGTGCGCCGCCAGCGACTCCAGCTTGTGGTTCGGCAGCGGCAGCGACAGCTCCTTGGCCAGCGCGATCGTGCACAGCCGCTGACGCACGGGTGCGGTGCGCTCCGCCCGTGCGTACTCCCGGGAGATCATCGACCAGTCGAAGAGCGCGTTGTGCGCCACCAGGACCCGGCCGTCGAGCCGCTCGGAGAACTCCGCGGCGATCTCCGGGAAGAGCGGAGCGTCCTTCAGCACGTCACGGGTGAGCCCGTGGATCCAGACCGGTCCGGGGTCCCGCTCCGGATTCACCAGCGTGTACCAGTGGTCCTCGACCTCGCCCTGGGCGTCCAGCCGGTAGACGGCAGCCGACACTATCCGGTCGTCGCGGGCGAGTCCGGTGGTCTCCACGTCGACGACCGCGTACCCCTGTGGGTAGGCGGCCGGCCACGTCGCTGCTGTCGTACGGTCGTCGAGCATGGTCACTGAGAATACGGGCCCCTGCTGACACCCCCGTCCCCCGGTGCCCCGACGGCGACAGGAACCGGCCAACCGGTCGGCGCGCCGCCGAACGCGCGGCGGCCATGACGCCCGCCCCGCGGGGGAGTTCACGGGAGCCGTCGCACGGGCTCAGCCGAGAGCGGCCACCAGGTCACCGGCGGCGGCCTGTTCGAGACCGCAGCCGTCCACCGGTCCGGGCAGCAGACGGTAGACCGTCCCGGTCGCGCTCCGCGGCACGACGTCGCCGTCGAGGAGGGCGAGGAACGTGTTCCGGCCGCTCGCGGCGGCCGCCGCCACGGCCCGTCCGTCCCCGGCCGTACGGCGCCGGTCGGGCGCTGCGGCCGTACGGATCCGGTCCGCGAACGACTCCGCCGGCTCCTCGCTCCCGCGCCGGTACTCCCACACCTCGTCCGGGCCCTCGTGCGCCCGCCGCAGGACGGTCACCGCGTCGGTCCTGGCGGCGGCGTGCCAGACCGCCAGATCCCACAGCGTCGTCCGGCCGGCCGTGAAGTACTGGTACAGGTCCTTTCCGACCCGGCCCAGGTCCGCACTGTGCGACCACACGCTCTGGAAACCCTCGGACGGCGGCAGATGCAGATCCGTCCAGAGGAAGGTGCGGTGCTCCAGGTCCACCAGCATCGGCACATGGATCCGGGAGTCGCCGACGAGGTCGTAGCGCTGACGCACGGTCCTCGGGTCGTACGACGCGTCCCTGCCCTCCCGGGAAGGGAGGGCCATGAAACCGGCGAACGCGTCGAGGAGCTGCTCGAACGGCACGTTGTTGTAGCTGAAGACGATCGGCATCGCGAACCGCACGCCGGCCTCGGCGAGCGCCGCGAGGTCCAGATCGGCGTACTCGGTCGCGCCCTTGGGCGCGGGCGCGGAGACAAGGTCACCGGAATGGACGACGGCCCGCTTTCCGTAGACGAGGTTGGTGTAGTCGCACAGCCCGACGTACGACCAGTCCGCGGCGTACAGGGCGACCGACAGATCCAGGTCCACCCGGGTCTTCGTCGGCTGGGTCCAGTGCAGGAACAGGCGCAGGACCTCGCCCCGGGGGAGCGGCTGCGTCGAGCCGCGCGGGACCGCCACCAGGGCCTTGGCCGCGGCGCCCTCCGCGGACGGCACGGCGAGCCCCGCGAGCGCGGAGTCCAGGACGGCGGTGTCGAACCGGGGCGCGGCGCCGAGCCTGCGCAGCACCTCGCCCTCGAGGAGCCGGCAGACCTCCTCGGTGAGCGCGGCCGGCAGGGGTGCGCGCCGGTCGTCCGTGGTGAACGCGTGCGTGACCCGGCCACGCGGGAAGAACACCCGCCGGTCGCCCGGCAGATGGCGGATCCGCAGCCGGCCGAGCGCCGCGAGGAGCGGGCCGGGGCCCGCGCCGGGCAGAGCGCGGCGCAGCGTCTCGGCCACGCGCGCGTGGAGGGTGCCGGAGCCGTACAGCCGCAGCAGATGGTCGAGGCGGCGCACCAGTTCGCCCGGGCGCTGCGCGAGCAGCGGGAGGGCGGTGTCCGGGTCGCCCTCGGCCAGGGCGGTCTCGACACGCCCCGACCAGGTGTGCGGCTTGAGCCGGCCGCCGTCGACACGTACCGCGTAGGGGTGCTCGGCGGCGGTGCGCAGCAGCGCCTCCCCGTGCGAGACCGCCGTCGTGTCGGTCCCGCGCAGCACCGCGAACGCCATCGCCGCCCGGGGGTGACGAGCGTGCCGCTCGAAGGGGTGGAGGGTCTCGGCGGCCTTCTTCCACAGACCCGGGTGGCGCGCCAGGTCCTCCACCAGCGAGGCCACGTCGAGGCCGTCCAGGACGGCGAGGAGCCGTCGGCGCAGCGCGCGCGGCAGCGAGCGGAAGCGCCGGGGCTCCAGCAGGTCCGCCTCACCGCCCGAGCGGACGGCGAGCAGCCGGAGGACGTCGGTCGCGGTGGTCAGCCGGACGTCCAGCTCGGGCAGCACGGCGTCCCGGGTGGCCGGCTCGAGCAGCAGCCTGCCCAGGAGCAGCGCCTTGGTCTCGCGTACCGGAATCTCGTCGGGCAGCCAGTCGAGCGCCGTGGGCGCCTCGGTGAGCAGCACCTTCAGGTCGTCGCGGTCGGCCGGCGAGAGCGGTGTGCGCCGGGCGAGAAGCGTGAGCAGGGCCTTCGCGGCGTCCGCCGAGCGGTCGCGGCCGAGCGCGAGCAGCCGGAGCGGTCCGGCGGACGACTCCTCGTCCTCCCCGTCGGCGGGAGCGGTCGCTGCCCTCGGCCTCAGGAACGGGTCCGCGGGGTCGATCCGGCGGTGGCAGATCGGGCAGCCGCCGTACTCGGCCCCGTCCCAGCAGCGACGGCACACGAGGTGGGCGCAGGGCGAGACCGCGTGGACGCTTCCCGCGGTGCCGCACAGCACGCACGGCTGGGTGGGCCACTGGAGCAGCAGGGTGAAGACCCGGTCGACGTAGAGCGCGGAGGTGTCGTCGGGGACGGCGGCCGGAAACGACCGGAAGAGCGGCATGTGCGAGCGGTCGGCCCCCGACTCCGCGTCCAGACGGCGGAGCAACTGCCGGCCCGCTTCGGCGAGTCCGGCGGGACCGAGCCAGGCGAGCGCCGCGCGCAGTTCGGCGGTGGGGGCGAAGCCCCGGTCCAGCAGCTCGGCCTCCAGAGCGGTGAGGCCCTCGGCGGTGGACGGGTCGCCGGGGCGGGGCCCGGCCTGATCGACGTAGACCGTACGGAGACGGCGGAGCAGGACGGACGACACCACAGACAAAAAGGGATCTCCAGGAGGGAGGGGAAGAGTGAGGCGGGAGACGGAGAGTGAGCGCGCTACGGATGTCATAGAAAGAGAAGGAAGCACGCTTGCGGAGCCGTCCCCGCGTGAAGAAGCCTAGGACGGCCCCACGCGCGCGTGCCACCGAATTAATCGGCCGTCCCGCCCCGCGGTCCCAACAGGCCGTCCACCAGGGCCCGTACGGAGGTGGTGAAGAGGCGCTCGGGGTCGATCGGCCGGGCGAGGGCGCGGATGAGTGCGGGGTCGGCCGGGCCGGTCGTCTCCGTCTCCCAGAGCTCCTCCTCGGCGGGGGACTGGACCGGTGCCCGCTCGCGGTTGCGTTCCACGAGGACGTAGCCGACGACCTGGACCTGGACCGCCCGGACCGCCTCCGCCGCCCGCGCGCCGCGCAGGCCCGCCGCGTGCACCTCGTCGGCCAGGGCGCGCTGCGCGGGCAGGAACATCCGCTCCGTCAGGCCCCGTTCGTGGACCATCGCCACCAGATGCGGGCGCGCGCGCAGTTCGCGGCGGAGCGAGCGGGCCACCGAGACGATCCGGTCGGCGGGGGTGCGCCCGCGCGGGGTGATCGCGGAGAGATCGGCGACCGTCCGCTCGACGAGCGCGTCGAGCAGCGACTCACGGTTGCCGACGTGCCAGTAGATCGAGGTGACCGCGGTGCCCAGCTCGGCGGCGAGCTTGCGCATGGTCAGGGCGTCCGGACCGTGCTGCCTCACCAGAGCGGCGGCGGTCGCGAGGACCTCCTCGCGGGTGAGCGCGGTGCGCGCCATCGTTCCCCCTCAACTCTGTTGCGTGCACGCCTATTTACCCTTCATCGCCGCCGGTGTAACTGTGTTACAGGCCGACGGTCCCTGAAGGGTGGTACGTCATGGCACGAGTACGGTACGGGGCGCGCACCGACGCCGAGATCACGGCGGCCCGCGCCAAGAGCAGCAAGCTTCCCGACATCTGGTCCACCGGAGTGGTCGCCGTCTGGGAGACCGATCCGGACGTGGTCGCGGCCGTCCTGCCGCCCCCGCTGAAACCCACCGAACGGCCCCTGGTGCGGGCCAACATCTCCCAGGTCGACCTGCCCGGCTACCCCCTGGGCGCCGGCTCGGTCGCCGTCGCCGCCGCCCACGGCGACCAGGAGGGCTGGTACCCGCTCGTCATGCCGATGACCCTGGAGCGGGCACTCGTCGGCGGACGTGAGGTCTTCGGCGAGCCGAAGAAGCTCGGCGAGGTCGCCGTCGAACGCGACGGGCTCGTCGTCCGCGCCTCCCTCGGCCGGCACGGCATCGACTTCGTCGAGGTGCGCGGCGCCGTCTCCGGCCCGCTGCCCCTGCCGGAGCCCGCCGAGAAGACCGACTTCTACTTCAAGTTCCTGCCGGGCGTGGACGGCACCGGCTTCGACGCCGAGCCCGTCCTCGTGCACTGCGTCCGGGCCGAGAAGGTGCGCAAGCTGGAGCGGATCACCGGCGACGTCGTGCTCCGCGAGTCCATGTACGACCCCGTCGCCGACCTTCCCGTACGCCGGATCGTCGAGATCACCATCGGCGAGAAGACCACCGACCAGCGGGGCCGGGTCGCGGAACGGGTCAGCGCCGAGGCCCTCCTGCCCTACATCCACCAGCGCTACGACGACCCGCAGCAGATCCTCGACGGTCCCCCGGAAGGGAGCGTGTGATGGAGCTGCGTCAGGGGCAGGTCGCGGTCGTCACCGGCGCGGCGAGCGGTATCGGGCTCGCGATGGCGCGCCGGTTCGCCGCCGAGGGGCTGGCCGTCGTCCTCGGGGACGTGGAGGAGGCCGCGCTCGCCAAGGCGGCCGAGGAGCTGACGGAGGGCGGGGCGCGGGTCCTCGCCCGTACCGTCGACGTCAGCGACGCGGGATCCGTACGGGCTCTCGCCGACGCGGCGTTCGGCACCTTCGGCGCGGTGCACGTCCTGTGCAACAACGCCGGGGTCGGCTCCGGCGCCGAGGGCCGCATGTGGGAGCACGAGCCCAACGACTGGAAGTGGGCCTTCTCCGTCAACGTCTGGGGCGTCTTCCACGGCATCCAGGCCTTCGTCCCGCGCATGATCGCCGGCGGTGAGCCCGGGCACGTCGTGAACACCTCCTCCGGCGACGGCGGCATCGCGCCGCTGCCGACCGCCTCCGTCTACGCCGTCACCAAGGCGGCCGTCGTCACCATGACCGAGTCGCTGTACGCCCATCTGAAGGCCGAGCACGCGCGCGTGGGGGCGTCCGTGCTCTTCCCCGGCCCGCACATGCTGCGCACCGGGCTCTGGGAGTCGCACCGCAACCGGCCCGAGCGGTACGCCAAGGAGCGGCCGCGCAAGACCCCGTACCGCAGCCTGGACCAGTGGGAGGCGGCCATGAAGGCCGCCGGGCACGAGGTCGCCTTCACGCCCGTCGAGGAGGTCGCGGAGCACGTCGTGGACGGCATCCGCGCCGACCGGTTCTGGCTGCTCCCGGCGAGCGAGCACAGCGACCGGCAGATCCGGGCGCGCTCGCAGTCGATGCTCGACCGCGCCAACCCGTCGTACCTGGAGAGCTTCATCCTCGACTGAGGGGCTTAGCCATGAGCTTTGAGGACCCGTACCTGATCATCTCCTCCGACTGCCACGCCGGTCTGCCCACCGAGCGCTACCGGCCCTATCTCGACTCCCGGTTCCACCGCGCCTTCGACGAGTTCCTCGCCGGCCGCGACGCCCGCCGCGAGGCCATGACCCGGCTCGGGGTGCGCAACGAGGCGTTCGCGAACAAGTGGTTCAGCGACAACGAGGAAGGGCTGCGGGGCGGCTGGGACGCCGCGCAGCGGCTCAAGGAGCTCGACGGCGACGGGGTGGCCGCCGAGGTCGTGTTCCCCGACGCGGACGCCGTCGACAGCCAGACCGCCGCGCCCTTCGGGGTCGGCCTCGGGCTCTCCGGCGACCAGGACCCGGACCTCGGCATGGCGGGAGCGCAGGCGCACAACCGCTGGCTCGCCGAGTTCGTCGGCCGGAACCCCGAGCGGCACTGCGGGGTGGCGCTGCTGCCCATCACGGCCGAGCCGTCCAAGGTCGTCGCCGAGATCCACCGGGCCAAGGAGTCCGGGCTCGGGGCGCTGATGATCCCCTCGATGTGGGTGGACAGGGAGCCGTACCACGACCGGCGCTACGACCCGGTCTGGGCGGCCGCCGCCGAGACCGGGATGCCGCTCGTCACCCACTCCGGCGCCGCGCCGCGCGAGGAGTACGGCGACCACCTCGGCATCTACGTCAGCGAGGTCACCTGGTGGCCCGCCAGGCCGCTGTGGTTCCTGCTCTGGTCCGGGGTCTTCGAGCGCCACCCGGGGCTGAGGTTCGGTGTCGCCGAGTCGGGCTGCTGGTGGCTGCCGAACCTGCTCTGGTTCATGGACCGCCTCTACCTCGGGGCGCACGGCGGCAAGAAGCTGTCCCCGTTCGCCGAACTCAGGCGGCCGCCGAGCGAGTACCTGGACCGCCAGGTCTTCATCTGCGCCACCAACACCAAGCGGCGCGAGCTGGCCCAGCGGTACGAGATCGGCGTGGACAACATCCTGTGGGGCTCGGACTTCCCCCATCCGGAGGGGACCTGGCCCCACACGCGCGCGTGGCTGGCGAACACCTTCCACGACATCCCGGTCGCGGAGACGCGGCGGATGCTGGGCCTCGCGGCGGCCGAGGTCTTCGGATTCGACACCGAGGCGCTGGCTCCGCTCGCCCGCCGCATCGGCCCCACCCCCGCCGAACTGGGCCAGTCGCCCGACCAGACCGCGGTCGAAGCCTCCTGGGCCCGCTCCCGCGAGGTCGGCCGCCACTGGCTGACGGACCACGACTTCCCCGCCCTGGGGGTGAACTGATGGACCGCTACACCGTCATCTCGGCGGACTGCCACGCGGGCGCCGACCTCCTCGACTACAGGCCGTACCTGGAGAAGAGGCACCACGACGCCTTCGACGCCTGGGCGGCCGGCTACGTCAACCCGTACGAGGACCTGCTCGCCGACACCGCCGACCGCAACTGGAACTCCGGGCGCCGGCTGCGCGAGCTGGAGGCGGACGGCATCGTCGCCGAGGTCGTCTTCCCCAACACCATCCCGCCGTTCTTCCCCTCCGCCTCCCTGATGGCCCCCGCGCCGAGCCGCGAGGAGTTCGAGCAGCGCTGGGCCGGGCTGCGCGCGCACAACCGCTGGCTGGCCGACTTCTGCGCGGACGCGCCCGGCCGCCGGGCGGGCGTCGCGCAGATCCTCCTCAACGACGTCGACGAGGCCGTGAAGGAGATCCGCCGCACCAAGGAGGCCGGCCTCACCGGCGGCATCCTCCTGCCGGGCGCGCCGCCCGGCAGCGGGATCCCCGAGCTGTACTCGCAGACGTACGACCCGATCTGGGCGGTCTGCGCGGAGCTGGACGTCCCGGTCAACCACCACGGCGGCTCCGCCTCGCCGCCGCTCGGCGACGAACCGGCGGCGCGCGCGGTCTTCATGGTGGAGACGACGTGGTTCTCGCACCGGGCGCTCTGGCACCTCGTCTTCGGCGGCGCCTTCAGCCGCCACCCGGAGCTCAGACTGGTCCTCACCGAGCAGGGCTCGGGCTGGATCCCCGGGGTCGTCGAGATGCTGGACTACTACCACGCCCGCCTCGTCGCGGCGGCCTCCCGGGCCGCCACCGCCGAGTCCAGGTTCGGAGCGGGGCTCGCCCGGTCCATGGGCAAGGGCCCCAGCGAGGTCTGGCGCGACAACTGCTTCGTCGGCGCGAGCTTCATGCGCCCGCACGAGGTGCCGCTGCGCGACCGGATCGGCCTCGACAAGATCATGTGGGGCAGCGACTACCCGCACGACGAGGGCACGACGCCGTACTCCCGCGAAGGCCTCCGCATCGCCTACGCGGGGCTGCCGAGGGAGGAGGTGGCGGCGATGGCCGGCGGCAACGCGGCCCGCGTCTACGGCTTCGACCTGCCGTTCCTGGACACCCTGGCCGCCGTGCACGGCCCGACCGTCGAGGAGATCGCCGAGCCCCTGAAGGAGGTCCCGGCGGGCGCGACGAGCCCCGCCTTCGCCCCGGGCGGGTCGGTACGCGTGTGGTGACGGACCGGATGAGACCCTCCCCGGGTGACTGACGAACCCGCCCACGACGATGCCCACGGCGGAGGTCTCGGCACCCGTCTCAACTGGCTCCGGGCCGCCGTGCTCGGAGCCAACGACGGAGTCGTCTCCACCGCGGGCCTCGTCGTCGGCGTCGCCGGCGCGACCGACTCCCGCGCCGCGCTCCTCACCGCGGGACTGGCCGGACTGCTCGCCGGATCGATGTCGATGGCGGCGGGGGAGTACGTCTCGGTCTCCACGCAGCGCGACGCGGAGAAGGCGGCGCTTGCCGAGGAGAGCCGCGAACTCCGCGAGGACCCGGAAGCCGAACTGGCCGAACTGACGGGCCTCCTGTCCGCCCGCGGCCTCTCACGGGACGTCGCCCGCGAGGCCGCGGAACAGCTCACCGCCCGCGACGCCCTGCGCGCCCACGCGCGCGTGGAACTCGGCATCGACCCCGACGCCCTCACCAACCCCTGGCACGCGGCCGGCGCCAGCTTCCTCGCCTTCACGGCCGGTGCGCTGCTCCCCCTCCTCGCGATCGTCCTCCCGCCCGCCTCGGCCCGCCTCTGGATCACGGTGCTCTCGGTGCTCGCCGCCCTGGCCCTCACCGGCTGGTGGAGCGCCCGCCTGGGCGCGGCCCCACCCCGCCGCGCGGTCCTGCGCACGACGGCCGGCGGGGCCCTGGCGATGGCGGTGACGTACGCGGCGGGCTCGCTGCTGGGGGCGGCGGGGGTCTGACGGTCCACGCGGAGGCGCTTGTCGGAAGGTGCCAAAGCCTGCTGACAAGTCGTCTCGCATACTTGTTGGTAACGACGTCTAGTCGCGCCCGACCCGGGCCCCTACCGTCTTCGGCATGCCGAACCTGCCCGATGTCGTGCTCTGGTCCATACCGGCGTTCGTCCTGCTGACCGTCGTGGAGATGGTCAGCTACCGGCTCCATCCCGACGACGACGCCGCCGGGTACGAGGCCAAGGACGCCGCCACCAGCATCGGCATGGGGCTCGGGAGTCTCTTCGTCGACCTCCTGTGGAAGATCCCGATCGTCGCGGTCTACACGGCCGTCCACGAGCTCACCCCGCTCCGCGTCCCCCTCCTGTGGTGGACGGTCCCGCTGATGCTGCTCGCCCAGGACTTCTTCTACTACTGGTCGCACCGCGGTCACCACGTCATCCGGATCCTGTGGGCCTCCCACGTCGTGCACCACAGCAGCCGCAGGTTCAACCTCTCCACCGCGCTGCGCCAGCCCTGGACCGGCTTCACCTCCTGGCCGTTCTACCTGCCGATGATCGCGCTCGGCGTCCACCCGGCCGCCCTCGCCTTCTGCTCCTCGGTCAACCTCGTCTACCAGTTCTGGATCCACACCGAGCGCGTCGACAAGCTGCCCCGGCCCTTCGAGTACGTCCTCAACACCCCCTCCCACCACCGCGTCCACCACGCCTCCCAGGGCGGCTACCTGGACCGGAACTTCGGCGGCATCCTGATCCTCTGGGACCGGATGTTCGGCTCCTGGGTGGCGGAGACCGAGCGGCCCGTCTTCGGGCTCACCAAGAACATCGAGACGTACAACCCGCTGCGCGTCGCCACCCACGAGTACGCCGCCATCGCCCGGGACGTACGGTCCGCGACCGGCTGGCGCGAGCGCGCCGGGCGGGTCTTCCGCGGACCGGGATGGCAGCCGGAGCCCACGCCGGGGCCCGTCGCCGGCCAGGCACCGGGCCGCACCGCCGTGGAGACCGCCGCGGAGTCCGCCGCGTGAGCGCCCGTACCGCCGGAGCCGGAGCCGGAGCCGGAGCCGCAGCCGCGGCCGCGGCCGCCCCCGTGCCCCGGCCCGCCGCGGCGGGCGCGCTCTCCCGCGTCCTCCTCGCCGCCTTCGCGCTCGCCGCCGTCGTCGACCTCGGCTCCCTCCTCGCCGGCGCCGAGCTCGGGCACCGGATCGCCAAGCCGCTGCTGATGCCGCTGCTCGCCGCGTACGCCGCCACCCGCGGCGCCCCGAAGCTCCTGCTCGGCGCGCTGCTCCTCGGCTGGGGCGGCGACGTCCTCCTGCTCGGCGACGCCGACTGGGCCTTCCTCGTCGGCATGGGCTCCTTCGCCGCCGGGCACGTCTGCTACCTCGCGCTCTTCGGACGGCGGCCCGCGTCCGTCCCGCTCGGCATCGCGTACGCCGCCGCCCTCCTCGGCACCGTCGTGCTCCTCTGGCCCGACCTCCCCGCCGGGCTGCGGATCCCCGTCACCGGCTACTCGCTCCTGCTCGCCGCGATGGCGTACCGCTCCGGCTCCCTCGGGCTCACCGCAGGCGCGGGCGGCGCGCTCTTCCTGCTCTCCGACACCCTGATCGCGACCGGGCTCGCCGGGTGGCCCCAGCCGCCCGCCCCCGCCGTCTGGGTCATGGCCACCTACATCGCCGCGCAGTACCTGCTGACCGCGGGGGTGCTCACACAGGCGTACGGTGAGCGGAGTACCGCCGACTGAGAGCAAGGACCGTCCGTCATGCGCGCCACCACCATCCACGCCCCGTTCGACATGCGCGTGGAGGACGTGCCCGACCCCGTGATCCAGGACCCCGCCGACGTCGTCGTCCGGGTCCTGCGCGCCTGCATCTGCGGCAGCGACCTGTGGGCCTACCGAGGCGTGGCCGCCCGGCAGCCCGGTCAGCGCATCGGGCACGAGTTCCTGGGCATCGTCGAGGCGGCCGGCCCGGACGTCTCCGGCTTCGCCGCCGGTGACCTGGTCGTCGCGCCGTTCGTCTGGTCCGACGGCACCTGCGCGTACTGCTCCGAGGGCCTGCAGACCTCCTGCCCGAGCGGCGGCTTCTGGGGCTCGGCCGGTTCCGACGGCGGCCAGGGCGAGGCCGTCCGGGTCCCCTTCGCCGACGGCACCCTCGTCAAGCTGCCCGCCGAGGCCGCCTCCGACGACCGCCTGCTGACCGGGCTCCTCGCCCTCTCCGACGTGATGGGCACCGGCCACCACGCCGCCCTCGGCGCGGGGGTGCGCAAGGGCTCCACGGTCGCGGTCGTCGGCGACGGCGCCGTGGGCCTGTGCGGCGTCCTCGCCGCGAAGCGGCTCGGCGCCGAGCGGATCATCGCGCTCGGCCGCCACACCGTCCGTACCGACATCGCCCGCGCGTTCGGCGCCACCGACGTCGTCGCCGAACGCGGCGAGGCCGCGGAGGCCGCCGTACGCGAGCTCACCGGCGGCCAGGGCGCCCACGCCGTGATCGAGGCGGTCGGCACGGAGCAGTCGATGCGCACGGCCGTCGCCATCACCCGCGACGGGGGCTCCATCGGCTACGTCGGCGTCCCGCACGGCAGCGGTACCGGGCTCGACCTCTCCGTCATGTTCGACCGGAACATCGCGCTGCGGGGCGGCGTCGCACCCGTCCGCGCGTACATCCCCGAACTGCTCCCGGACGTCCTCGACGGCACCATCGACCCGTCCCCGGTCTTCGACGCGACGGTCGACCTCGAAGGCGTCCCGGCCGGCTACAAGGCCATGGACGACCGCACCGCCCTGAAGGTCCTCGTCAAGCCCTGACGGCCGCCCGGGGGCGCCGCCCCCACACCCGTAGGCCCCCGCCCCCGGGCCGCTCCGGACGGCTCAGGCCTCCGACCACACCGGGTCGTCGCCGCCCTGGAGACCCGGTGGGCGGGACCACGCCGTGGGGCCGCCCTCGTACCGGACGGGCGACACCGCGTGGCGCAGCAGGCCCAGCGGGCCGGACGTCTCCGCGAGGTGGTCCTCGGGGACGTAGCGGGGGAGGGCGTGCGTCAGCCAGTGGCCCGTCTGCGCCAGGGCCAGGCGTACGAGACGCGTACCGCCCTCGCTCTCCTGCTCCGTCAGGGACCGCAGCACGGCCGCGGCGAGCAGATACCCCGACCCGTGGTCCAGGGCCTGCGCGGGCAGCGCGCCCGGCTCGTCCGCCGAGCCCTCGTCCGCCGCGATCCCCGTCGCCGCCTGCACCAGGCTGTCGAAGCCGCGCCGCTCGCCCCACGGCCCGTAGTCGCCCCACGCCGAGATCCGCGCGATCACCAGACCGGGCCGGTGGAGACCGAAGCGCTCCAGGGCGCCGGGGCGGTAGCCGGTGACCAGGACGTCCGCCTCGTCCAGCAGCGCGTCCAGGGCGCGCCGGTCCGCAGGCCGGTCCAGGTCCAGCGCCGCCGTCCGCTTGCCGATGTTCGTGTCCGCGTGCTGGTCGGGCAGCTCGGGACTGCCCGGCGGGTCGATCCGCAGCACGTCCGCGCCGAGCAGCGCCAGCGTCCTCGTCGCCACCGGCCCGGCGAGGACCCGGGTCAGGTCCAGGACCCGCAGGGGGCCCGGGCGCCGCCTACCGGCCGGGGCCGTGTCGTCCAGCCGTTCCCGCGTCAGCAGCGGCCGCGCCGCCACCTCTCGGCCCTGCTCGTGCGCCGCCCACTCCTCCGGCGTGCGCAGGGCGACCGCCAGGCCCCCGGCCGCGTAGGCCGCCGTCTCGACCTCGACCGCCTTCCGCTCGGCGATCGCCGCCGCCAATGCCTTTGCCGACTCCTCCCGGACACCCAGCGCGGAGAGCAGCGCCGCCCGGTGGTGGGGATAGTTCGCGTGCGTGCGCACCCAGCCGTCGGACGCCTTCCAGAAGCGGGACAGGGGCGCGAAGTTCACCGGTGCGCGGCCGTCGACCCGGAGATGACGCTCGCTCACGAAGGCCGTGGCGACCGCCCCGTCGTCCACCCGGACCGTCCCCGGCAGGCCGTCCCGCTCGACCGCGGCCAGGCCCGCGACCGCCACCGTCGCCCGCGCCAGGTCCATCACCGGCAGCCGCGCCGGCAGGAGCCCCGACGGGCCGGTGAAGGCCACCCGGTCCACCAGGGCGGGATCGCCGCCCAGGGCCGACCACAACAACTCCGTACCCGTACGCACTGTGTTGTCCATCCCGGCATGATGGCACTGCGTGCCACGCAAAAGGGTCCCGGTGTGGCGCACCACACCGGGACCCCCTCCGACTGTGCGTCGGCGTCGTGCCTACCGGCGCACGGCGTCGAGCGCGTTCACGAGACCGGCCCCGTAGAAGCCGTTCTTGTTCTTGCCGCCCTCGCAGACCGCGTCGACGGTGCCGTCGGCGTTGATGTCGTACGGGTTCGTGCAGGCGCGGTCGTCGGCCTGCGCGTACAGCATCGCCTTGAGCGCGGCCGGGCTCGCCTTCGGGTGCGTCGACTTCAGCAGCGCGAGCACACCGGCGGCGTGCGGCGAAGCCATCGACGTACCGGCCTTGTAGTTGAAGCCGCCGTTGACCGTGGTCGACAGGATCCGGCCGTTGACCGCCGGAGCGTCCGGGGTCTGGTACTCCGTGCGGTCGCCGCCGGGCGCCGCGACGTCGATGATGCCGTCACCGTAGTTGGAGTACGAGGCCTTCAGGTCCTTGGCCCCGGTCGCGGAGACCGTGACCACGCCCGGCAGCATCGCCGGGTAGTCCAGGCACTCCTTCGGGTCGACGACCCGCGTCACCGGCGTGGTGTCGTTCGGGCTGCTGTCGTCGGTGAGCTCGTCCGACGCCAGGTCCATGGCGGAGTTGCCGGCCGCCGCCACGTTGACCGTGCCCTTGCGCTCCGCGTAGCGGGTCGCGCGGGTCACGGCCTCGATCAGGGCCTTCTGGTCGGCGTCGTTCTTGCACGCGAACAGCCACGGGTCCGTGTAGTAGCTGTTGTTGGTGACGTCGACGCCGTGCTCGGCCGCCCACACGAAGCCGCAGACGACGGCCTCGGTGTAGAAGAAGCCGTCAGGCGTGGAGACCTTGATGCCCGAGACCTTCACACCCGGCGCGACACCGGTGATGCCGGTGCCGTTCTTGGCGGCGGCGATCGTGCCGGCGACGTGCGTGCCGTGGTCGCTCTCGCCCGGGTTCGGACGCCACGAGCCGGGGGTGATGTCCGGCTTGCCCGTGACGCAGTTGGCCGAGGCCCTGGCGTCGAAGTTCGGCGCCAGGTCCGGGTGCGTGTCGTCGACACCCGTGTCGATGACGCCCACCGTCACGTTCCTGCTGCCGAGCGTCCGCTCGTGGGCCTTGTCCGCCTGGATGGCGGGCAGGTCCCACTGCAGCGGCTCGAGCGCGTCCTGGTCGTCCGTCGCACCGGCCGCGGCGGCCGTGGCCTCGGACGCGGTGAGCGACTGGCCGCCCTCGCCGACGGAGGTGTCGGTCTGGACGGAGAGCGGGGCGGTGCGGGTCGAACCGGCCGACACCACGCCCCGGGCCTTACGGATCGTCGTCGCGAACTCCGGGTTCTGCGAGTGGACGACGATGACGCCTATCTGGTCATAGGAGATGACCACCGTGCCACCGGCCGCGGCTATCGCCTTCTTCACCGAGGCAGCCGTCTTGCGACCCCCGTCGACGTTGACGACGTAACTCAGCTTCGGGGCACTCGTCGAGACGGCGGGCGTCGCCGGGGTGTCGCTCGCCACCGCGGCGGAGGCGCCGGTCGGAAGGAAGCCGAGCGAGGCCGTGAGCGCGAGGCCGGCCGGCAGAGCGAGTACTCGGCCGCGTCTCGATCCCAGATGAGCCATGGGTTCTCCACATCATCCGTATGTACTGCCCGCCGGCGGATTGCGGACGGGCAGGTGCATGACGAGTGAAGCTATCGCTGATCTTCCCGCCCCTTCAATGAGTTGAGAGGATTTCCTGCAGATCCGGAGGAAGATCCAGAAGAAGATCCAGGGAAGAAAACCACTCCGGTGAACCACTTCGCTCCGCGCTCCGTGCCGTTGTGCAGGGGAGGAGCTCCGGTCGGAGCCCGTTCCCCGTCCCCCAGTGAGGCCCCTTTGTCCATGCCCACAGCACCCGCGTCGCGAGGAGATTCCGTGGCAACCGAAGCACTGCCGCCGCCCCAAGGCGGCACGGAGGCCGCCACCGGCCCCGCCCAGCCCACGACCGAGGCGTTCGTCGAGGTGCAGGAGAGCGCGGAGTTCGGCGAACTGCGCCGCACGTACCGCTCCTTCGCCTTCCCCCTGACGGTCGCCTTCATCGCCTGGTACCTGCTCTACGTGCTGCTCTCCAACTACGCGGGCGGCTTCATGGGGACCAAGCTCTTCGGCAACATCAACGTGGCCCTCGTCCTCGGCCTCGGCCAGTTCGCCACGACCTTCCTCATCGCCTGGCTCTACTCGCGGCACGCGGCGAGCCGCCTCGACCCGAAGGCCGAGGCCATCAAGTCCCGTATGGAGCACCCGGAGGCCGACGCGTGAGCAGCACCCTTCTCCTCGCGGCGGGCAACGCCACCAGCGAGCACCGCCCGCTGATCATCACCCTCTTCGGCGCGTTCGTCGTCGCCACGCTCGTCATCACCGTCTGGGCCGGCCGCCAGACCAAGAGCGCCGCCGACTTCTACGCAGGCGGCCGCCAGTTCACCGGCTTCCAGAACGGCCTCGCGATCTCCGGCGACTACATGTCCGCCGCGTCCTTCCTCGGCATCGCGGGCGCCATCGCACTCTTCGGCTACGACGGGTTCCTGTACTCGATCGGCTTCCTGGTCGCCTGGCTGGTCGCCCTGCTCCTGGTCGCCGAGCCGCTGCGCAACTCCGGCCGGTTCACCATGGGCGACGTCCTCGCCTACCGCATGCGCCAGCGCCCCGTCCGTACCGCCGCGGGCACCTCCACGATCGTCGTCTCGATCTTCTACCTGCTGGCGCAGATGGCCGGAGCGGGCGTCCTCGTCTCGCTGCTGCTCGGCATCACCAGCGACGGCGGCAAGATCGCCATCGTCGCGCTGGTGGGCATCCTGATGATCGTGTACGTCACCATCGGCGGCATGAAGGGCACCACCTGGGTGCAGATGGTCAAGGCGGTCCTGCTCATCGCGGGCACGCTCCTGATCACCTTCCTCATCCTGCTGAAGTTCAACTTCAACCTCTCCGACCTGCTCGGCGCCGCCGCCACCAACAGCGGCAAGGGCCAGGCGTTCCTGGAGCCCGGCCTCAAGTACGGGGCCACCGGCATCTCGAAGCTGGACTTCCTCTCGCTCGGCATCGCGCTCGTCCTCGGCACCGCCGGCCTGCCGCACATCCTGATCCGCTTCTACACGGTGCCGACCGCCAAGGCCGCCCGTAAGTCGGTCAACTGGGCCATCGGCATCATCGGCGCCTTCTACCTGATGACGATCGTCCTCGGCTTCGGCGCCGCGGCCCTGCTGAAGAACAGCGACATCATCGCCTCGAACAAGGCGGGCAACACCGCCGCACCGCTCGCGGCCCTGGAGATCGGCGGCGGCGCCGGCTCCACCGGCGGAGCGATCCTGCTCGCGGTCATCTCCGCCGTCGCCTTCGCCACCATCCTCGCGGTGGTCGCCGGACTGACCCTGGCCTCCTCGTCGTCCTTCGCGCACGACATCTACGCCAACGTCATCCGGCGCGGAAAGGCCACCGAGAAGGAGGAGGTCCGCGCGGCGCGCTGGGCCACCGTCCTCATCGGCGTCGTCTCGATCGCGCTCGGCGCGCTCGCCCGCGACCTCAACGTCGCCGGCCTGGTCGCCCTCGCGTTCGCCGTCGCCGCCTCCGCCAACCTGCCGACGATCCTCTACAGCCTGTTCTGGAAGCGGTTCACCACCCAGGGCGCGCTCTGGTCGATCTACGGCGGTCTGATCTCCTCGGTCGTCCTGGTGCTCTTCTCGCCGGTCGTCTCCGGCAAGCCCACCTCGATGTTCAAGACCGTGGACTTCTACTGGTTCCCGCTGGAGAACCCGGGCATCGTCTCGATCCCGCTGGGCTTCCTCCTCGGCTGGCTCGGCTCGCTCCTCTCCAAGGAGGAGCCGGACAAGGGCAAGTACGCGGAGCTGGAGGTCAAGTCGCTCACCGGTGTCGGAGCGCACTGATCCGCGCACGGTGCGCGACCACCGGGCGGCCGCGTCGTAGGGTCCTACGACGCGGCCGCTCCGGTCCTCGTTCCAATCGGCCCCTGCTGGTTGTCGGTGGTCTCGCGTAGGCTCGCTGTATAAATCACCGAACGACGGGAAGGGGGCCCTCAGTGCTCATCGACACCTACGGCCGGGTGGCCACCGACCTGCGCGTTTCGCTCACCGACCGGTGCAACCTGCGGTGCACGTACTGCATGCCGGAAGAGGGCCTGCAGTGGCTGGCCAAGCCCGACCTGCTGACCGACGACGAGATCGTCCGGCTGGTACGGATCGCGGTCACCGACCTCGGTGTCACCGAGGTCCGCTTCACCGGCGGCGAGCCGCTGCTCCGCCCCGGCCTCGTCGGCATCGTCGAGCGCTGCGCCGCCCTCGAGCCCCGCCCCAAGATGTCCCTGACCACGAACGGCATCGGGCTCAAGCGCACGGCGACCGCTCTGAAGGCCGCCGGTCTCGACCGGGTCAACGTCTCCCTCGACACCCTGCGGCCCGAGGTCTTCAAGGCCCTGACCCGCCGCGACCGCCACCACGACGTGCTCGACGGCATGGCCGCCGCACGGGACGCCGGCCTCACGCCGGTCAAGGTCAACGCGGTCCTGATGCCCGGGCTCAACGACGACGAGGCCCCGGACCTGCTGGCCTGGGCGGTGGAGAACGGCTACGAACTCCGCTTCATCGAGCAGATGCCCCTCGACGCCCAGCACGGCTGGAAGCGCGACGGCATGATCACCGCCGGGGACATCCTGGAGTCGCTGCGGACGCGCTTCACCCTGACCGCCGAGGGTGCGGACGAGCGCGGCTCGGCCCCCGCGGAGCGCTGGGTCGTGGACGGCGGACCGCACACGGTCGGGGTCATCGCCTCCGTCACCCGCCCGTTCTGCCGGGCCTGCGACCGGACCCGGCTCACGGCCGACGGCCAGGTGCGCACCTGCCTCTTCGCCACCGAGGAGACCGACCTGCGGGCGGCGCTGCGCTCGGACGCGCCGGACGCCGAGATCGCCCGGATCTGGAAGCTCGCGATGTGGGGCAAGAAGGCCGGCTCGGGCCTGGACGACCCGAGCTTCCTCCAGCCGGAGCGTCCGATGTCAGCGATCGGCGGCTGACTCCCACTCCGCCAGCGGGACGACGTCCTTCAGGAACCCCCGTACGCCCAGGAACTGGGAGAGATGCTCGCGGTGCTCCTCGCAGGCGAGCCAGGTCTTGCGGCGCTCCGGGGTGTGCAGCTTGGGGTTGTTCCAGGCCAGTACCCATACGGCGTCGGCGCGGCAGCCCTTGGCGGAGCAGATCGGCGTCTCGATCGGGGTCTCGTCACTCACCGGATTGATCACACGATCATTGTCCAACAATGGCGATGCCGAGCAGCCACGGGGGGAGCTGCCCGGCACCGGTCCGTCGCTCCGACGGGGGATGCGGAGCGCGTAGGCAGTATGTCACGGGGGATGGGGTGCGGTGCACCGGAACGTCATCATTGATCTGAGCATTTCTTGAGCTTTTGACTCATGATGATGATCAACTCTGTTCGGACGGATGCTCCGCTCGCGGTTCCGCGGTGGCCCCCTCGGCAGAGAGCTCGGGACGCGTCGGTCCCGGTACGAACGTGGAGGGGAGAGTCGGCGGCTTCTCCCGCCCGGCGTTCGCGATGACCACCGCGACATAGGGGAGCAGCGCACCCAGCACCAGGGCCACGATGGCCACATGGCGCTCGACGTTCCAGAGGAGGACGGCGGCGATGACGGACAGCGTCCGCACCGTCATCGAGATCACGTACCGCCGTTCCCGGCCGCGGACGTCGTCGGTCAGGCCCTGACGGGCCCCGGTGATTCGGAAGACCTCTGTCCCACCGTGCTTCCGCATCGCATTCCACCACCAGCGTCCGCGCCGGACCTCCCCGGTCCGGACCTGTCTCCACGGTACGCCCGCCGCCCGAGACGGTGGAGACCGGGGCACGTACGGCGCTCTCCGACATGCGCCGTATGGCGGATGGGCCGAGACTGGGCCCACATGCGCAGATTGCGCCGCCTGAGGAGGCGACCATGAGTTGGTTGTGGGCAATCATCGTGGGCTTCGTGCTCGGTCTGATCGCCAAGGCGATCATCCCGGGGAAGCAGCAGATCCCACTCTGGCTGACGACCGTGTTCGGCATCATCGGCAGTGTTCTCGGCAACTCGGTCGCGACCTGGATCGGTGTCGAGGACACGAAGGGCATCGACTGGACGCGGCACCTGCTCCAGCTCGCCGGCGCGGTGCTCGTGGTCTTCCTCGGCGACATGGCGTGGAACGCGATGAGGGGCAACAAGCAACGAGCGTGAGGGTGGCCGCCCGAAGGGCGCGGGTCCGGCACTCTGCCGGACCCGCGCCCTTCGAGTGACGGCAGTGCGGGACGGGACCCCGCCCCGGAGCCCGGGCCCAGAACGGCAGCGGGCCGCGTCCGCCGCGCCGTCCGAGCCCGCCGCGCCGTCCGGCCCGCCGCGCCGTCCGAGCCCGCCGCGCCGTCCGGGCCCACCGGGCCGGCCGGGGGCGCGCGGGGCTACGCGCCGTCGGCACCCTGGCCGCCCGCGGACCCCCGCCATGCCGGAGGCCGGTACGCGCGTCGTGCGCGTACCGGCCTCCGGCATGCCATGGCCGGGTGTCGGCCCGGACCCGGGACGTCAGCCCCGCGCGCCGACCTCGATCGCCGCCAGGTTCTTCTTGCCCCGGCGCAGCACCAGCCAGCGCCCGTGCAGCAGCTCGTCCGCCGACACCTCGGCGTCCTCGGCGGTGACCTTCACGTTGTTCACGTACGCCCCGCCCTCCTTCACCGTCCGGCGCGCACCCGACTTGCTCGGCGCCAGGCCGACCTCGACGAACAGGTCCACGACCTGCCCGAGCTCGGCCACCCGCGCGTGCGGCAGCTCCGAGAGCGCCGCGGCCAGCGTCGCCTCGTCCAGCTCGGCCAGGTCGCCCTGACCGAAGAGCGCCTTCGAGGCGTTGATGACCGCAGTGCACTGCTCGGCGCCGTGCACCAGCGTCGTCAGCTCCTCGGCGAGCGCCCGCTGCGCGGTCCTCGCCTGCGGCCGCTCGGCGGTGAGCTGCTCCAGCTCCTCCAGCTCCTCGCGGGACTTGAAGGACAGGATCCGCATGTAGGTCGAGATGTCCCGGTCGTCCACGTTCAGCCAGAACTGGTAGAACGCGTACGGCGTCGTCATCTCGGGGTCCAGCCAGACGGCCCCGCTCTCGGTCTTGCCGAACTTCGTACCGTCCGCCTTGACCATCAGCGGCGTCGCGAGCGCGTGCACCTCGGCACCCGGCTCGAGCCGGTGGATCAGGTCGAGCCCGGCCACCAGGTTGCCCCACTGGTCGGACCCGCCCTGCTGCAGCGTGCAGCCGTGACGCCGGTACAGCTCCAGGAAGTCCATGCCCTGGAGCAGCTGGTAGCTGAACTCGGTGTAGCTGATGCCCTGCTCGGACTCCAGGCGCCGTGCGACGGAGTCCTTGGTCAGCATCTTGTTGACCCGGAAGTGCTTGCCGATGTCCCGCAGGAACTCGATCGCGGAGAGCCCCGCGGTCCAGTCCAGGTTGTTCACCATGACCGCCGCGTTCTCCCCCTCGAAGGAGAGGAAGGGCTCGATCTGGCTCCGCAGCCGGTTCACCCAGTTCGCCACCGTCTCCGGGTCGTTCAGGGTGCGCTCGGCCGTCGGGCGCGGGTCGCCGATCTGGCCCGTGGCCCCGCCGACCAGCGCCAGCGGCCGGTGACCGGCCTGCTGGAGCCGGCGGACGGTGAGCACCTGGACCAGGTGGCCGACGTGGAGGCTGGCCGCGGTCGGGTCGAAACCGCAATAGAACGTGACAGGACCGTCCGCGAGAGCCTTGCGCAGTGCGTCCTCGTCGGTGGACTGGGCGAACAGCCCGCGCCACTTGAGCTCGTCGACGATGTCCGTCACGATTCTCGGTCTCCTTGGTCGATGGTTGTCACGCCGTGCCTCAGTCTATGGGGGTCAGACGCCCTTGCTGACCGAGCTCATGTTGAAGTCCGGTACCCGCAGCGCCGGCATCGCGGCCCTGGTGAACCAGTCGCTCCACTCGCGCGGCAGCGTCTTCTCCGTCCGGCCCGCCTCCGAGGCCCGCGACAGCAGGTCCACCGGCGACTCGTTGAACCGGAAGTTGTTCACCTCGCCGACCACCTCGCCGTTCTCGACGAGGTAGACGCCGTCCCGGGTCAGACCCGTCAGCAGCAGCGTCGCCGGGTCCACCTCGCGGATGTACCAGAGGCAGGTCAGCAGCAGACCCCGCTCGGTGGAGGCCACCATCTCCTCCAGCGAACGCTCGCCGCCGCCGTCCAGGATCAGGTTCCCCGCCCCCGGCGCCACGGGCAGCCGGGTGAGCGCCGCTGTGTGCCGGGTGGTGATCAGATGCTCCAGCCGGCCCTCCCGCACCCAGTCGATCGGCATCAGCGGCAGACCGTTGTCGAAGACGGAGGAGTCGTCGCCCGAGGAGTGCGCGATCACGAAGGGCGCGGACTCCAGACCCGGCTCGTTCGGATCGCTGCGCAGGGTCAGCGGCAGCGGGGAGAGCGTCTCGCCGAGCCGCGTGCCACCGCCGGGCTTCGAGAAGACCGTACGGCCCTCCACCGCGTCGCGCGCCGCCGAGGACCACAGCTGGTAGATCAGCAGGTCGGCCACGGCGGTCGGCGGCAGCAGCGTCTCGTACCGGCCGGCGGGCAGCTCGATCCTGCGCTCCGCCCAGCCGAGCCGCTTCGCCAGGTCGGCGTCGAGCGCCCCCGGGTCGACGTCCTTGAAGTCCCGCGTGGAGCGCCCGGCCCA
This sequence comes from Streptomyces sp. NPDC127129, assembly GCF_042671585.1. NCBI lineage: Bacteria > Bacillati > Actinomycetota > Actinomycetes > Kitasatosporales > Streptomycetaceae > Streptomyces > Streptomyces sp. NPDC127129. The sequence goes on along the minus strand of NZ_JBHXTV010000003.1, from coordinate 25,021 downwards.
CGCGGACCGCGAGCGGTCGGGCGACTTGGCGTTGAGCTCCAGGGTGCCGTTGGGCTGGTCGTGCCGCAGCCGCAGCCCCGTCGACGTACCGAGGTAGGTCGAGGTCAGCTCGTGGTTGGCGAAGCCGTACAACTCACGGCCGCCCGCCTTGGCCCGCGCGAAGGCCTCGCCGAGCGCGGGCGCGAAGTCCGTGAAGACGGCGGAGGTGGTCTCGGCCGGTGCGTCGGTGAAGTCCGGCGAGGCGTCCACGCCTTCGACCAGCGGCTGGGCGTCCTCGGCGGGACCGGCGGCCCGTGCCGCCTCCTCGGCCGCCCGCACCAGGGGCTCCAGGTCGTCGACGGTCACGGCGGAGCGCGAGACCACACCGGACGCCGTCCCCTGCGCGCCGTCGACGGTCGCGACCACGGTGAGCGTACGGCCCCGGGTCACGCCGTTCGTCGTCAGGGCGTTGCCCGCCCAGCGCAGGTTGGCGGAGGACTCCTCGTCGGCGATGACGACGCATCCGTCCGCCCGGGACAGCTCAAGGGCCCGCTCGACGATCTCGTACGGCTTGGTGAAACGGGAGCTCATCGGCCGGCCTCCTGCGTGGTGTTCAAGATGTTGACGCCCCGGAAGAGGGCGGACGGGCAGCCGTGGGAGACCGCCGCGACCTGGCCCGGCTGGGCCTTGCCGCAGTTGAACGCGCCGCCCAGGACGTACGTCTGCGGGCCGCCGACCTTCTCCATCGAGCCCCAGAAGTCGGTCGTCGTCGCCTGGTACGCGACGTCCCGCAGCTGCCCGGCCAGCTTGCCGTTCTCGATGCGGTAGAAGCGCTGCCCGGTGAACTGGAAGTTGTACCGCTGCATGTCGATCGACCACGAGCGGTCGCCGACCACGTAGATGCCGCGCTCGACGCCCCCGATCAGATCCTCCGTGGAGAGGCCGCCCGGGTCGGGCTGGAGCGAGACGTTCGCCATGCGCTGCACCGGCACATGGCCGGGGGAGTCGGCGAACGCGCAGCCGTTCGACCGGCCCAGGCCCGTCAGCTTCGCGATCCGCCGGTCCAGCTGGTAGCCGACGAGCGTGCCGTCCTTCACGAGGTCCCAGCTCTGCCCCTCGACGCCCTCGTCGTCGTAGCCGATCGTCGCGAGACCGTGCTCGGCGGTGCGGTCACCCGTCACGTTCATGATCGACGAGCCGTACGCCAGCTTCCCCAGCTGGTCGAAGGTGGCGAACGAGGTCCCGGCGTACGCCGCCTCGTACCCCAGCGCCCGGTCCAGCTCGGTGGCGTGCCCGATCGACTCGTGGATCGTCAGCCAGAGGTTCGACGGGTCGACCACCAGGTCGTACGTCCCCGCCTCCACGCTCGGCGCGCGCATCTTCTCGGCGAGCAGGTCCGGGATCTGCTCCAGCTCCGCGTCCCAGTCCCAGCCGGTGCCGGTCAGGTACTCCCAGCCCCGGCCGACCGGCGGCGCGATCGTCCGCATCGAGTCGAACTCGCCCGTCGTCTCGTCGACGGCGACCGCGGTGAGCTGCGGGTGCAGTCGGACCCGCTGCTGGGTCGTGACGGTGCCCGCGGTGTCCGCGTAGAACTTGTTCTCCTGGACGGTCATCAGCGAGGCGTCCACGTGCGCCACACCGTCCGCCCGCAGCAGCCGCTCGCTCCACTCGCCGAGCAGCGCGCTCTTCTCGGCGGCGGGGATGTCGAAGGGATTGATCTCGTACGCGGAGATCCAGGTCTTCTCGGCGTGCACCGGCTCGGGGGCCAGCTCCACGCGCTCGTCGGAGCCCGCCGCGGCGATCACCTTGGCCGACAGCTTGGCCATGGCGACGGCCTGCGAGGCGACCCGCGCCGCCCCGTCCATGGTCAGATCGACCCCGGAGGCGAATCCCCACGCCCCGCCGTGCACCACCCGCACCGCGTATCCGAGGTCCGTGGTGTCCGACGACCCCGAGGGCTTGGCGTCGCGCAGCCGCCACGAGGCGCTGCGCACCCGCTCCAGACGGAAGTCGGCATGGTCGGAGCCGAGGGCACGCGCGCGTGCGAGCGCCGCGTCGGCGAGCGCCCGCAGCGGCAGCGCCGTGAAGGCCGCGTCGATGGAATGGATGCCAGATGGCACAGCTGTCTCCTGTCGTGTGAGACCGGTCATCCCCGATCATGTCGCGCTTTCGGCCGCCGCGCCCAGAGCTTTATGTAGGGACCCGACAGTGACATCCGTACGCCACTGTCAGGGGCCGAGTCCTCGCGGGCGCAAGCGGACCGATAGGTTTCTGGCATTCAGACCGCTATCGAAAGGGTGATCCGTTGAGCCGCTCGGTTCTTGTCACCGGAGGCAACCGGGGCATCGGCCTCGCCATCGCCCGCGCGTTCGCCGAGGCAGGCGACAAGGTCGCGATCACGTACCGCTCCGGTGAGCCGCCGGCCGGCTTCCTTGCCGTCAAGTGCGACATCACCGACGGCGAGCAGGTCGAGCAGGCGTACAAGGAGATCGAGGAGAAGCACGGTCCGGTCGAGGTCCTGGTGGCGAACGCCGGGGTGACCAAGGACCAGCTCCTGATGCGCATGAGCGAGGAGGACTTCACGTCCGTCCTCGACACCAACCTGACCGGCACCTTCCGGGTGGTCAAGCGCGCCAACCGCGGCATGCTGCGGGCCAAGAAGGGCCGCGTCGTCCTGATCTCCTCGGTCGTCGGCCTCCTCGGCTCGGCGGGGCAGGCGAACTACGCCGCCTCGAAGGCCGGCCTCGTCGGCTTCGCCCGCTCCCTGGCCCGTGAGCTCGGCTCGCGCAACATCACGTTCAATGTCGTCGCCCCCGGTTTTGTCGACACCGACATGACCGCGGTGCTGACCGAGGAGCAGCGCGCGGGCATCGTGTCCCAGGTGCCGCTGGGCCGCTACGCGCAGCCCGGGGAGATCGCCGCCGCGGTGAAGTTCCTCGCCTCCGACGACGCCTCGTACATCACTGGAGCCGTCATCCCGGTTGACGGCGGATTGGGCATGGGTCACTGATCACCATGAGCGGAATTCTCGAGGGCAAGCGCATCCTGATCAGCGGTGTGCTGATGGAGTCCTCCATCGCCTTCCACACCGCGAAGCTGGCCCAGGAGCAGGGCGCGGAGATCATCCTCACCGCGTGGCCGCGTCCGACGCTGACCGAGCGCATCGCCAAGAAGCTGCCCGAGCCCGACAAGGTCAAGGTCCTGGAGCTGGACGTCTCCAACGACGAGCACCTCGCCCGGCTGGAGGGCCAGGTCCGCGAGCAGCTCGGCGACCGTCTGGACGGCATCGTCCACTCCATCGGTTTCGCCCCGCAGGACGCGCTCGGCGGCAACTTCCTGAACACGCCGTTCGAGTCGGTGGCCACCGCCATGCACGTCTCGGCCTTCTCGCTGAAGTCCCTGACGATGGCCCTGCTGCCGCTGATGCACCAGGGCGGTTCGGTCGTCGGCCTCACCTTCGACGCGCAGTTCGCCTGGCCGCAGTACGACTGGATGGGCCCGGCCAAGGCGGCGCTGGAGGCCACCAACCGCTACATGGCGCGTGACCTGGGCAAGCAGGACATCCGCTGCAACCTGATCTCGGCGGGCCCGATCGGCTCGATGGCCGCGAAGTCGATCCCCGGCTTCAGCGAGCTGGCGGCCGTCTGGGACAGCCGTTCCCCGCTGACCTGGGACCTGGCCGACCCGGAGCCGGCCGGCCGCGGCGTCGTGGCCCTGCTGTCCGACTGGTTCCCGAAGACCACGGGCGAGATCGTCCACGTCGACGGCGGTCTGCACGCGATCGGCGCCTGAGCGCCGCCACGCGCGCGTACGCAAGGCCGGGCGGCCCTCCACGGGAGGGCCGCCCGGCCTTCGTCGTACGGGAGGACGGGCGCCCGAGTCGAAAAGTCCGGCAACCCACCCCAGACTGGATCAGAGCGTGACATCCGGTTACTGACGGGGAGGAGGTACGGGCATGCGCGCGCCGCACCGCAGGGTCGCCGCTCTCGCGTCGGCCGCCGCACTCCTGGCCGGCCTCGCCGTCGCCGCCGAGGTCCGCGCCGCCTCCGCACCCGCGGAGGCGCCACCGGCGCCGGTGGCGCAGGAGCCCGAGAACTTCGGGGCCTCGTGCCAGACGGTCGTCGAGGGCTCCCGGGTCACCGCGTACTGCCAGAACCCGTACCCCACCACCGACCGCGTCCAGCTGCACGTCGAGTGCGACCGCTGGTGGGACGTGGACACCGACAGCACCCCCGTCGAGGTGGGTCCGACCGCCTACGCCGAGCTCACCGGCCGCTGCTGGAAGGAGGTGCGCTCCGCCTGGCTCACGCACCAGCCGGCCGAGCACCCTCCGCAGGTCCCAGGTTCCTCAGGCACATGAACGGATAGCCGGCGGCCTCGGCCGCGGCCGTGTCCGCGTCGCCGGCCCTGATCGCCTCCACCAGGCGCGCGTGGTCCATGTGGTGCTCGGGCCGCAGCTCGTGGCCCACGTCGTCCCGCAGCCACTGGCGGAGGACGTGGCCGAGGTCGGCGTAGAGCTCGGTGAGCACCTCGTTGTGCGAGGCGATCACCACCGCGTGGTGGAACGCGCCGTCCGCCATGACGAACCGCTCGGTGTCCCCCGAGGCGAACGCCTCCTCGCGGCCCGCCAGCAGCCCGTCCAGCTGCTTCAGGTCGCGCTCCGTGCGCCGCTGGGCCGCGAGCCGGGCCGCCGAGGACTCCAGGGTCGAGCGCAGCTCCGCGATGTGGCGCGGATCGGAGCCGGCGAACCGCCGGTGCATGACGCCCGCCAGCTCGCTCGTCGCGATCACATACGTCCCCGAGCCCTGCCGGATGTCGAGCAGCCCGTTGTGCGCGAGCGCCCGGACGGCCTCGCGCACGGTGTTGCGGGCCACGCCCAGCTGCTCGACCAGCTCCGGCTCGGTCGGGATCCGCGACCCGACCGGCCACTCACCGGAGGTGATCTGGTTCCGCAGCTCGGCGATCACCTGATCGGAGAGCCCGGAACGCCGGGGGGAGCCGAGCGCCATGGCACACCTTTCCTTGCGTAAAGAGTGGTTGCGGATTGGACAACCAATCATCCCATGATTCTATGATGGCGCTCATGCATGACGAGCCGCAGACCCTCGAGACCTCCGCCCCGCCGGCCCGCACCCCCGTCACCGCCACGGCCGCCACCACGGGGGATTCTCCCGCACCGGACCGGTCGGCCGTCTGGATCCCCCGGCTCGTCGTCGTCGCCCTGGTGCTCGCCGCGCTCAACCTCCGCCCCGCCATCACCAGCCTCGGCGCGCTCCTCGAAGAGGTCCGCGACGGGCTCCACATGAGCGGCAGCGTGGCCGGCGTCCTCACCTCCGTCCCCCCGCTCTGCTTCGCGGTCTTCGGCATCACCGCGCCCCGCCTCGCCCGCCGCTTCGGCCCCTCCGCCGTCGTCTGCGCCGGCATGGCGGCGATCTTCGCGGGCCTCGCGATCCGCCCCTTCGCCTCGGGCACCGTCGGCTTCCTCGCCGCCAGTGCCCTCGCGCTCATGGGTATCGCGGTCAGCAACGTCCTGATGCCCGTCATCGTCAAGCGGTACTTCCCCGACCGCGTCGGCAGCATGACCGGGCTCTACTCCATGGCGCTCGCCCTCGGCACCTCCCTGGCCGCCGCCGCGACCGTGCCCATGACCGAGGCGCTGGGAGGCAGTTGGCGCACCGGCATCGGTGTCTGGGCGGTCCTCGCCGCCCTCGCCGTCCTGCCCTGGATCCCGCTCGTACGCGACCGCGTCACGCAGGCGACCGCCGGCCGGGCGCCTGCTGGAGCACCCACCGCGAGCGTGAGCGCCCCCTCCGAGCGCGGGAGTGCGCCCTCCACGACAGCGACCGCGACCGCGAGCGCCCCGTCCGCCGCCTCTCCAGGGGCGGCCGCCCCGCTCCGGATCACCCGCAGCCGCACCGCGTGGGCCCTCGCCGCCTTCTTCGGCCTCCAGGCCACCGGCGCGTACATCACCATGGGCTGGATGCCGCAGATCTTCCGCGACGCCGGTGTCCCCGCCGGCACCGCGGGTGTGCTCCTCGCGGTCACCATGGTCATGGGCGTTCCGCTCGCGTTCGTCATCCCAGGCCTCGCGACCCGGCTCAGGAACCAGGGTCCGATCGTCGTCGCCCTGGGCCTGTGCGGCCTCGTCGGCTACAGCGGCCTCTACGTCGCCCCCTCCGGCGGAGCCTGGGTCTGGGCGCTGCTCCTCGGCGTCTCCAACTGCGCCTTCCCGCTCGCGCTCACCATGATCGGCCTGCGTTCCCGCACGGGCGCCGGGGTCGTCCGGCTCTCCGCCTTCGCGCAGAGCGTCGGCTACCTCATCTCCATCCCCGGCCCGCTCCTGGTCGGCGTCCTCTACCAGCACAGCGGCGGCTGGGGACTGCCGATCGCGCTGATGGCCGGGCTGATGATCCCGCAGATGATCGTCGGCAGCCTCGCCGGCAGGGCCCGGACGGTCGAGGACGAATGCTGAGATGCGAGACTGTCCGCATGCCAGTGCTCGACCCGAATCCCCAGAACGGCCAGAAGAAGCTGCTGCTCGTGCTCGGCGCGATGCTCGCCATCTCGGTCGTGATCGCCGTCATCGCCACCGTCGCCTCCCCCTGACCCCCGCCGGGTGGGGGTAACCCCCCATCCCCTAGGGGGTGAGTGTCAGGGTGAAGTGGGTGGATCACCTGATGGGCTCGCAGGTCCGTGCTCCGTAGCGTGGAGACATCGCCGCAGTCACCGCTGCGGACGTCGTCCCGACCCCACGGAGGCGGCCATGCCGGCCCGCACGCACACCCGGACCCCGTCCCCGTCCGCAGGCGGCGTCGACACCCGGCTGCCCTGGTGGGCGCTCGCCTTGCCCGTCGCCGCGTTCGTCGCCCTGTTCCTGCTCATCGCCGGACCGGGCGGGGCGCACGCGGCCGACGGCGACCCCGCGGTAGGCCGTCTCCTGGAGCAGATCCAGCAGACGCTGCCCCGCTGACCTCGTCGCCCGCCGGGCGACCCAACACCCTGCGCCCGGCGGCCCGTTTCATGGGAAGCTGGAGCCCATGAGCGTCGATACACCCCGCAGGATTGTGCTGCTCCGGCATGCCAAGGCCGACTGGCCTCAGGTGTCCGACCACGAGCGACCGCTCGCCGAGCGCGGCCGCACGGACGCCCCCGTGGCAGGCCGCAAGCTCGCCGACACCGGGATCACCTTCGATCTGGCCCTCTGTTCGACCGCCGCCAGGACCCGAGAGACCTGGAAACTGGCCGTGCAGGAGCTGCCGCACCGGCCCAGGACCGTCTACGAGGAGCGGCTCTACGAGGCCTCGCTCGGTGAACTGATCGCCCTGCTCAACGAGGTCTCCGACGAGGTGAGGAACGTCCTCGTCATCGGCCACAACCCCGGGATGCACGCGCTCTCCGACGCTCTCGCGGGCGCGGCGGAGGGCGACAGCGCGGTCCGGATGAACCGCGGAGGCTTCCCGACCGCCGCCTTCGCCGTCGTCGGCTTCGACGGCTCCTGGAAGTCCGTGGAGCACGGAGTCGGCACGCTGCTCGACTACTGGGCGCCGCACAGCTGATCCGCACACCCGCCGCGCGTCGCCTCGCGTGTCCCGTCACGCGTTCCGCCGCGTACGGCCCGGCGCGTACGGCAGAAGGCCCGGTCACCTCTCGGTGACCGGGCCTTCCCCATCCGTACGGGGCGGCTCAGTGCAGCACGTCCTCGTCGCCGTCCGCCGCCTCGACCTCCTCGCGGGTGATCCCGAGGAGATACAGGACGGTGTCGAGGAACGGGACGTTCACGGCGGTGTGCGCGGCCTTGCGCACCACCGGCTTGGCGTTGAAGGCCACGCCCAGCCCCGCCGCGTTCAGCATGTCGAGGTCGTTGGCGCCGTCACCGATCGCCACGGTCTGGGACAGCGGCACCCCCGCCTCCGCCGCGAACCGGCGCAGCAGCCGCGCCTTGCCCGCCCGGTCCACGATCTCGCCGGTGACGCGGCCCGTCAGCTTCCCGTCCACGACCTCCAGCGTGTTGGCCGAGGCGAAGTCGAGCCCGAGGCGTTCCTTGAGATCGTCCGTGACCTGGGTGAATCCGCCCGAGACCACACCCACCTGGTACCCGAGCCGCTTGAGCGTACGGATGAGGGTGCGGGCGCCGGGGGTCATCCGCACCTCGGTGCGGACCTTCTCCACCACGGAGGCGTCGAGCCCGGCCAGCAGCTCCACGCGCGCGTGGAGGGACTGCTCGAAGTCCAGCTCGCCGCGCATCGCGGCCGCGGTGACCTCGGCGACCTTGTCCTCACAGCCCGCGTGCGCCGCGAAGAGCTCGATCACCTCGTCCTGGATGAGCGTGGAGTCGACGTCCATGACGACCAGCCGCTGGGCGCGGCGGTGCAGACCGGCCGAGACCACGGCCACGTCCACGCCGATGCCGTGCGCCTCGGTGGCCAGCGCCGTCCGCAGCGGCTCGGTCTCGCAGCCCGACACGGCGAACTCGACGGCCGTCACCGGATACTTCGCCAGCCGGAAGATACGGTCGATGTTGCCGCCGGTCCCGGCGATCTTCGCCGTTATGGCGGCGGTCTGCTCGGCGGTCAGCGGGTGTCCGAGCACGGTGACGTGCGAGCGGCCGCTGCCGCGCGGACGGTTGTCACCGGTGCCGGAGATGATCTCCGCCTGGAGCTTCAGCGACTCCGCCCAGCTGTGGACGGTCGCCCGCAGCTCGCCCTGGGAGGCGACGGTCGGCTCGGTGACGAGCGCGCACAGGACGAGGCGGCCGCGGGAGACGACCTGCTCGATGTCCACGACGTCGACGGAGTAGGCGGCGAGGGTGTCGAAGAGCCCGGCGGTGATCCCGGGACGGTCCTTCCCGAAGATCTTGACGAGAAGGGTGGGAACGTCTGAGGTCTGCGATGCGCTCATGGTGCTTCCACCGTATCGGGCACTGCGTGCCACCAGTCACCCCGTCCCGCGTACCGGACACCCGGCTGGCCGCACACCAGCCACCGTAGCTCTCACCACGGCTGCACCACCGGTCCTCTCACCGGCACGCCCCACCGGTCCTCCCGCCGGCTCGCACGGTTCGTACGGCGCGGTCCCACGCCGGCCCGCGTCCCGCCGGCGATCACACCGCCGTCCCGGTGACCCCCCGACGGCTCGCTCGCCACGTGCCGAACGCCTCTCTGCGGGGTCTTCACACGGCCCGACTTTCGGAGTACGTGCCCGGCCTGAAATAGTTCCCCCCGATGTTCGCCATCCCTAAGACTCCCGCGACGGGGGTACATCGGGGGACAAATAGTGGGGCATGGAGTGCCAGAACTCGTACTGGAATTGAACGGAAGGACCTGGACGCTCGATCCGTCCAGGTCGTACACCCTGGGACGCGATCCACAGGGTGACCTGGTGATCGACGACGCCAGGGTCTCGTGGCGACACGCCACCATCAGCTGGGGCGGCCGGAGTTGGGTCATCGAGGACCACGGCTCGACCAACGGCACCTTCGTCCAGGGGCAGCGGATCCACCAGATGGAGATCGCCCCCGGATCCGCGGTGCACCTCGGCAACGCGACCGACGGCCCGCGGCTCAATCTCGCCGCAGGAGCCCAGGCCGCGCAGCAGCCGGCGGCGCACGCCGCCCCGAACGCCCAGCAGGCCGCCGCACAGGCCGACTGGGCGACCCATCAGGCCCCGCCGCCGCAGGCCCAGAACCAGGCCCCGCAGCAGGCCTGGCCGCAGCAGGCTCCGCAGGGCCAGCACGCACAGCAGCACCTCCCGCACCAGCAGGGCGGCCCCGCCGAGCAGTTGGCGCAGAAGGTGCCCGGCCAGGGAGGCGGCGCCGCGGGGGCGCCGCCGGTCTACGGCGACCGCAGCCCCACCACGTTCCACCAGCTGGCCCTCGGCCACGTCATGCGCATCGGTCGTGCGCTCGAGAACGAACTGGTCGTCTCCGACCTCCAGGTCTCGCGCCACCACGCCGAGTTCCACGCGACGCCCGACGGCCGCTTCGAGATCCGCGACCTCGGCTCTCACAACGGCACGTACGTCAACGGTCAGCCGATCGCCAAGGGCGGCTCCGTCCTCATCGGCCCCAACGACATCGTCGGTGTCGGTCACTCGACCTTCCGGATGGTCGGCGGCCAGCTCGAGGAGTTCGTCGACACCGGCGAGGTCTCCTTCTCGGCCCGCCACCTCACGGTCACGGTCGACGGCGGCAAGCAGATCCTCAAGGACGTCAGCTTCGGCGTCCCCGAGAAGTCGCTCATCGGCGTCATCGGCCCGTCGGGTTCCGGCAAGTCCACGCTCCTCAAGGCGCTCACCGGCTACCGCCCGGCCAACGAGGGCGACGTCCTCTACGACAACCGGAGCCTCTACAAGCAGTTCGCCGAGCTGCGCCAGCGCATCGGTCTCGTTCCGCAGGACGACATCCTGCACAAGGAGCTGACCGTCCAGAAGGCGCTCCGGTACGCGGCCAAGCTCCGCTTCCCCGGCGACACCGCCCCGGCCGAGCGCGAGGCCCGCATCGACGAGGTGCTGCGCGAGCTCAAGCTCGACATCCACAAGGAGAAGAAGGTCACCTCCCTCTCCGGTGGCCAGCGCAAGCGCGTCTCCGTCGCCCTGGAGCTCCTCACCAAGCCGTCGCTGATCTTCCTCGACGAGCCGACCTCCGGCCTCGACCCGGGCATGGACCGCGACGTCATGCAGCTGCTGCGCGGCCTCGCCGACGACGGACGTACGGTCCTCGTCGTCACCCACTCGGTGGCCGAGCTCGGTCTCTGCGACAAGCTGCTCGTGATGGCGCCCGGCGGCTCCGTGGCCTACTTCGGTCCGCCGGAGGAGGCGCTGAACTTCTTCGGCTACAGCACCTGGGCCGACGTCTTCTCCGCCTTCGAGAACTACCGCGACTACGACTGGGCGGGCCGCTGGAAGGGCTCGCAGCACTACCAGATGTACGCCGCGGACATCGACGCCGTCGCCGCCCAGCCCGTCCAGATGCCGCAGCAGGCGATGGCCAGGCCGCCCAAGCCGCAGGGCTGGGGCTCCCAGCTGTGGACCCTGATCCGCCGCTACGCCTCGGTGATCGCGTCCGACAAGGGCTTCATGGGCCTGATGGTGATCCTGCCGGCCGTCCTCGGCGCGGTCTCGGTCGTCATCCCCGCCGACTTCGGCCTCGGCAAGCCCACGCCGCCGTCCCGCTTCAACGGTGACGCGGGCACGATCATGCTGATCCTCGCGGTCGGCATGTGCTTCAGCGGCGCCGCCAACTCCGTACGTGAGCTGATCAAGGAACGGGTCATCTACGAACGGGAGCGGGCGACCGGCCTCTCCCGCTCGGCGTACCTGATGTCCAAGGTCATCGTGCTCGGCCTGATCACCGCCCTCCAGGGCGTGATCATCTGCGGCATCGGCTTCGCCACCCGCGAGCTGCCGGAGGAGGGCCTGGTCCTGCCGCCGGCCGTCGAGCTCTGCGTCACGATCATCGCGCTCGGCTTCACCTCGATGATGTTCGGCCTGGTCATCTCCTCGCTGGTGAAGACCGCCGAGAAGACGATGCCGCTGCTCGTCATGTTCGCGATCGTCCAGGTCGTCTTCACCGGCATCCTCTTCCAGGTGTACGGATCGCCCGGCCTGGAGCAGTTCGCCTGGCTCATGCCCTCGCGCTGGGCCATCGCCGCCGCGGGTTCGACGCTCGACCTCGGCCACCTGATGCCGCCGTGGGACCCCAAGGACCCGACCAACCTGGACCCGCTGTGGGACAGCACGGTCGGCCAGTGGGGCTTCAACCTCACGGTCCTGGTGCTCATCGGTGTCGTCTGCGCCTTCGTCGTGGCGCGCCTGCTGCGCCGCCACGAGCCCGAGGTCATGCGCAAGTAACCACGGGCCCGACGAGACGCCGAAGGGCGGCACCCCTGCACGGGGGTGCCGCCCTTCGCGTGGCTCTGGCGGGCCCGGAGGCGCCGACAGGATCAGTACGCGCTGTTGACGTTGTCGATCGAGCCGTAACGGTCGGCCGCGTAGTTGGCGGCGGCGACGAGGTTGGCGACCGGGTCGTACTGGTCGAACTTGGTGCCCGGGATGTGGTAGGCCTTGAAGGTCGGGTAGATGACCTGCAGCAGGCCCTTCGACGGGACGCCGTTGATGGCGTTGATGTCCCAGTTGTTGATGGCCCGCGGGTTACCGCTGGACTCACGCATGATGTTCTTGTGCAGGCCGTTGTACGTGCCCGGAATGTTGTGCTTGTCCATGATGAACAGCGCCTCGCGGATCCAGCCGTCGAGGTTGTTCGCGAAGACGGGCTTGCGGGCGGCGGCACGGCTCGCCGCGGCCTTCGCCTCGGCGCGCTTCTTCGCCTCGGCCTTGGCCTTGGCCTCGGCGGCGGCCTTCGCGGCGGCCTTGGCCTTCGCGTCGGCGGCGGCCTTCGCGGCCTTCGCCTTCGCAGCGGCGGCGGCCTTCGCGTCCGCCTCGGCCTTGGCCTTCAGCGTGATCGCGTTCTGCTGCTCGGTGAGGCTCGTGTGCAGGGCCTTGGCCTGGGGGCTGTTCGCGTCGTAGGCCAGGGCGACCTGCTGGGTGTTGCTGAGCGCCTGGGGCTCGGTCTCGGCGGCGGCGTTGCCGGGAACCAGGGTGAAGCCGAGGGCGACGGCGCCGAGGGCGGCGACGCCGGCAAGGGAAGCCTTGTGCGTCTTCTTCAGGCGATAGTGGCCGGGAGTGTTAGACATGCGGGACTACCTCTTCGAATCGCTGGGGGGTCGCTCAGGCCGGGGCGGCGCTGCGCCTGCTCGGCGGCGACGAACGCAATTCTTAGCGGCAGCAAAATCCTGTGGCAAAGGTGTGACGTACGACCCCAGGTAGTGGATCAGGGGGCTGGGCATAGCCCACCAAAACCCCCATAGGTCCCGCTCATACGGTCCCTAATTGCCCAATACGGAACCACTAGGGGTCTTCGTAAGTGACCTGCGTCCTATGCGCGGGCTCACATAGGGCAGGTAACAGCCTCACCAGGCGTTGCTCACGCAATGCACTCCGTGAGGTGCTCCTCCGGGAGGAGGAGGTGGACGTCGCCGAACTCGTGCCAGAGGTAGAGCTCTTGTACGGCCTCGGTATAGGCCCGGTGCAGCGCGGCCTCCCCGGCGATCGCCTCCAGCATCAGCAGATGAGAGGCCCGGGGCTCGTGCAGCCCGGTCAGCAGCCCGTCCACCACGCGCACCCCGCGCGCCGGGGTCACCACGAGGTCCGTCCACCCGGACGCCGCCCGCACCTCACCCCCCTCGGCCGCGGCGGACTCCAGCGCCCGCACGGCCGTCGTCCCCACGGCGACGACCCGGCCCCCGCCCGCCCTCGCCGCGTTCACCAGCCGCGCCGTCGCCCCCGGCACCTCGAAGCGCTCCGGATAGGGAGGCTCGTGCGCCTCCGCCGACGCCACGCCCGTATGAAGGGTGAGCGGAGCGAACCGGACCCCCCGGCTCACCAGCTCCGCCACCTGCCGGGCCGTGAAGGGCCGTCCCGCGCTCGGCATCTCCGCCGACCCGGCGCCGTCGGGAGAGGGGAGCGAGAAGACCGTCTGGTACGCGGAGAGCGGCTGGTCCCGCTCCGTGTACCCGTACCGGATCGGGCGCCCGTACCGCGCCAGCAGGGCGGGCACGGGCGTGTCCACCCTCGCCCACCACAACCTGGCCGCCCCGGGGGCGAGCGGCTCCGTCAGGACGAGCCGGGCCCCTCCCGGCAGCCGGACCACCGTCCCCGCCGGCCCGCCCGGCCGCGGCCGGGTGCTGCCCCGCCCGTCCGGCTCCCGCACCTCGACGGCCCAGCGGCCGTCCTCCCCGCGCGTCGAGAAGTGGACGACGACCCGCTCGCCGCCGCCGTCGGCGCACAGCCGGCCGGTGACGGCCGCCGCCAGCGTCGCGCTCGTGTTCACGACCAGTACGTCCCCGGCCCTCAGCAGGCCCGGCAGCTCGCGGAAGGCGTGGTGCGACACCTCCGTGCCGCACGAGACCATCAGCCGTACGTCGTCCCGCCCCCGCCCCGGCGCCCGCTGCTCGGCCGGTACCCGCGCCGACAGCTCCGCGGGCACGCGGAGGGCCTCGAGCACGCTCATCGGACCCCCTCCGGCCCGACGAGCCCCGCGGCCGTGTACCGCCCGCTCGGCGGCCTGTGGTCGAGCAGCGCGAGGAACCCCGGCACCACCGACTCCGGCGCCGGCCGCGGTTCGTCGTCGTCCGGGACGGCCGCCGCGTACAGATCCGTGGCCATGTCACCCGGATCCACGGCCCACACCCCGAGGCCCGGCTCCTCGACGGCCAGCACGGCCATCAGCCGGTCGAGGGCCGCCTTCGAAGCCCCGTAACCGCCCCACGTCCCGTACGCCTCCACCGCGGCGTCCGACGTCACCGCGACCACCGCCCCCGCCCCGCTCTCCCTGAGCGGCGGCAGCGCCTCCTGCACGAGACCCAGCGCGGCCACCACGTTCGTCTCCAGCGCCGCCCGCAGACCGTCCGGCGACAGCTCCTCGAGCCGCACCAGCGGCTCGGCCCCCAGCGCGCTCGCGTTGTGCACCAGCAGATCCAGCCCCCCGAGCTCCCTCGCGGCGGCCACCAGGTCCCGGCGGTGGGCCGCGTCCGTCACGTCCCCGGCGAGCGCCACGACCCGCGCCCCACGCGCGCGTGCCGCCCTCGCGCTCTCCTCCAGCACCTCCGGCGTCCGCGCGTCGAGCACCAGATCCCAGCCCCGACCCGCGAGCGCGCCGGCCAGCGCACGCCCCAGCCCCTTCGACGCCCCCGTGATCACCGCGACAGCCATGGCGTCCATCCCCTCTCGTAGCGATGGATCCAGCCTCCGGCCGCCGCCCCGCCCGCCGCCTCGTCCCCGAGCCCCGACCGCGCAAGGCACTTCGGCCTAGTCCCCGGGTCCTAGGCGACCGCCGTCCCCGGACGGATACGCACCGTCACAGCCCACCGGTACGGTGAGTGCATGAGTCACCGACCGAGCTCCGGCCTCGCCGCCGTGAGCACCGCGCTCCTGGCGATGAGCCGCCACCTGGAGGTGCGCGACGTCCTCAAGACGATCGTGGCCTCCGCCCGTGAGCTGCTCGACGCCGAGTACGCGGCGCTGGGCGTCCCGGACGACCACGGTGGCTTCGCCCAGTTCGTCGTGGACGGCGTCAGCGACGAGCAGTGGCGGGCGATCGGCCCGCTGCCCCGCCAGCACGGCATCCTCGCGTCGATGCTCCACAAGGCCGAGCCCGAGCGCCTCGCCGACGTCCGCGAGGACCCCCGCTTCGAGGGCTGGCCGTCCGCCCATCCCGACATGTCCGACTTCCTCGGCCTGCCCATCCAGGACGGCGAGGAGACCATCGGAGCGCTCTTCCTCGCCAACAAGCGCTGCCCCAGGCCGGGCGGAGGCTGCGGCTTCACGGAGGAGGACGAGGAGCTGCTCTCGATCCTCGCCCAGCACGCCGCGATCGCCCTGACCAACGCCCGGCTCTACGAACGCAGCCGCGAGCTCACCATCGCCGAGGAGCGCTCGCGCCTCGCCCACGAGCTGCACGACGCCGTCAGCCAGAAGCTCTTCTCGCTCCGGCTCACCGCCCAGGCCGCGGCCGCCCTCGTCGACCGCGACCCGGCCCGGGCCAAGGGCGAGCTCCAGCAGGTCGCCGCGCTCGCCGCCGAGGCCGCGGACGAGCTGCGCGCCGCCGTCGTCGAGCTGCGCCCCGCCGCGCTCGACGAGGACGGTCTCGTCCACACCCTCCGTACGCAGATCCAGGTGCTCGACCGGGCCCACACCGCCCGGGTCACCTTCGACAGCGCGGGCGTGCGCGCGCTGCCCGCCGCCCAGGAGGAGGCCATGCTCCGGGTCGCCCAGGAGGCCCTGCACAACGCGCTGCGGCACGCGGAGCCGGAGCGGGTCGCCGTCTCCCTGTTCCGGCACGGGCAGGGCGCGCTGCTCACGGTCGCCGACGACGGCAAGGGGTTCGATCCCCGTACGGTCCGCCGGGCCGGCCGGCACCTCGGCCTGGTCTCCATGCGCGACCGGGCGGGCGGGGTCGGCGGCACGCTCACCGTGACGTCGGAGCCGGGACGGGGCACCACGATCGAGATGGAGGTTCCCGGTGGCTGAGAAGGTCATTCGCGTTCTGCTGGTCGACGACCACCAGGTGGTGCGGCGCGGCCTGCGGACCTTCCTCGAGGTCCAGGACGACATAGAGGTCGTGGGGGAGGCCTCGGACGGCGCCGAGGGCGTCGCACGGGCGGAGGAGCTGCGGCCCGACGTGGTCCTGATGGACGTCAAGATGCCCGGCATGGACGGCATCGAGGCGCTGCGGAAGCTGCGCGAGCTGGCGAACCCGGCGAAGGTGCTGATCGTCACCAGCTTCACCGAGCAGCGCACGGTCGTCCCCGCACTGCGCGCCGGCGCCTCCGGTTACGTCTACAAGGACGTGGACCCGGACGCGCTGGCGGGTGCGATCCGGTCCGTGCACGCCGGCCATGTGCTGCTGCAGCCGGAGGTGGCGGGGGCGCTGCTCTCCCAGGAGGAGGGCCACGGCGGGACCGGCCGCGGGTCGACGCTGACGGAGCGCGAGCAGGAGGTGCTCGGCCTGATCGCCGACGGCCGGTCGAACCGGGAGATCGCGCGGGCGCTCGTCCTGTCGGAGAAGACGGTCAAGACGCACGTGTCGAACATCCTGATGAAGCTCGATCTGGCGGACCGGACGCAGGCGGCGCTGTGGGCGGTGCGGCACGGCCTGACCCCGTGAGACGGGTGGGGCGGAAGGGGCACCTCCGTTCTCATCTTCATACCGTCGGGTGTATGTCCCCCGTTCGGCGCAACCCGGCGGGGGCGGGGGCGTTCTCCATGGCGTGCTGCGGCGGCCGGCCGCAGCGAATACCAGGAGGATCCTGAAGTGAAGAACCTGAAGAAGGCCGCTGCCCTCACCATGGTCGCCGGTGGCATCGTCGCCGCGGGTGCGGGTGTCGCCTCCGCCCACGGCGCGGACGCGCAGGGCAAGGCCCTCAACTCGCCGGGCGTCGCCTCCGGCAACCTGGTGCAGGTCCCGGTCCACGTCCCCGTGAACGTCTCGGGCAACACGGTCAACGTGATCGGCCTGCTCAACCCGGCCTTCGGCAACGGCGCCGTCAACCACTGACGCCCCCCGCCCGGCCCGGCCCCCGCCATCCCCCGGGAGCCGGGCTTCGCCATGTCCCCTTCCCGATGCGTGGCGCGCGCCGCTCGGCGCCGGAGCGCCTTGCGGACTCCGTCCGCCGGCCGTGGGTGGCCGCCCGGGCCGGGACCGCGGTCAGCGTTCGCGTTCCTCGACGTAGGCGTTGTAGGCGGCCACCTGGGCGCGTCGTGCGACCCGCTCCACCGGCCGCAACGCCGCCCCCCGCGCCGCCGGCCCCCCTTCCCGACGCGTTGCTCGCGCCGCTCGGCGCCGGGGCGCCTCGCGGGCTTCGCCTCGCTGCGTCGGACTCCGTCCGCCGGCCGTGGGTGGCCGTCCTGGCCGGGACCGGGGTCAGCCTTCGCGTTCGCGTTCTTCGACGTAGGCGTTGTAGGCGGCAACCTGGGCGCGTCGTGCGACCCGTTCCACCGGCCGCAACGCCGCCCCCCGCGCCGCCATCTCCGAGGCGCTCACCGCGCCGCCGTGGCCGTGGTCGTACGCCAGCTCGATCATGAGGCCCACCCGCTGGGCCAGCTCCAGCACCCGTACCGCCCGCGCCGGATAGCCCGGAGCCAGCACCTCGCGGCCCGCCTCCGCCCGGGCCCGGTACGCCTCGCGCGCCGCGTCCGCCATCGGGCCCGAGGCCGCGACGTCCAGTCGCGTCAGCACCGACGTCGCCTCGCGCAGGGCCTCCGCCAGCTCCCGCTCCGCCTCACCGAGCGACGGCACGTCCGCGGGCGGGGCCTCCCGCACGGACAGGCAGCGCCAGACCACCTCCACATGCACGTCCCCCACGGGACCCGCCTCCGTGACCTCCGGCACAAGCCCGTACGGAGCGCCGAAGCCGACCACCGCCTCCTCCGCCTCGATCGCCCGCGCGTTGAAGTCCGGCGGCCCGCTCAGCCCCAGCGGGTGCCCCGGCGTGGGGAGCGCCACCCGCCACCCGGTCACCCCGAGCCGCCTCAGCCGCCCGAGCGCCAGGGTCAGACCGACCTGCCCCGCCTCGCCCGGCAGCCCCTCGACGCGGTGCACCGCGTCCTCCCCGACAATGGCCAGCGCCGCGTCGTCCGGCGACACCGATCCGGCCAGCAGGGCATTGCCCCAGGCGGCCAGTCGTCCTGAGCGTGGTTCCGAAAGCATGCCCACAGCGTAGGGACTCCCCGCACCCGAGAAGGGAAGTACCGGACCTAAGGACCGGCCCGCTCCGGCAGTGGCGTAGGTTTTCCCTGGACGCCGCGCCCACAGACGCATGGCGACGACACGACTCGACCGCAAGGGGAGACAACGCGCTCATGAGCGATGTACTGGAGCTGGTGGACGTATCCGTGGTCCGCGACGGACGGGCTCTGGTGGACGATGTCTCCTGGTCGGTCAAGGAGGGCGAGCGCTGGGTCATCCTCGGTCCCAACGGCGCCGGCAAGACCACCCTCCTCAACATCGCCTCCAGCTACCTCTACCCCACCACCGGCTCGGCCAAGATCCTCGACGAGCAGCTCGGCAAGGTCGACGTCTTCGACCTCCGCCCGCGCATCGGCATGGCCGGCATCGCCATGGCGGAGAAGCTCCCCAAGAAGCAGACCGTCCTCCAGACCGTCCTCACCGCCGCGTACGGCATGACCGCCACCTGGCACGAGGACTACGACGCCGTCGACGAGCAGCGTGCCCGCGCCTTCCTGGACCGGCTCGGCATGACCGAGTACCTCGACCGCAGGTTCGGCACCCTCTCCGAGGGCGAGCGCAAGCGCACCCTCATCGCCCGCGCGATGATGACCGACCCCGAGCTCCTCCTGCTCGACGAGCCCGCCGCCGGTCTCGACCTCGGCGGCCGCGAGGACCTCGTCCGCCGCCTCGGCCGCCTCGCCCGCGACCCGTACGCCCCCTCCATGATCATGGTCACTCACCATGTCGAGGAGATCGCCCCCGGCTTCACCCACGTCCTGATGATCCGTCAGGGCAAGGTCCTCGCCGCCGGCCCGATGGAGACCGAGCTCACCTCCCGCAACCTCTCCCTCTGCTTCGGCCTCCCGCTCGTCGTCGAGCACGTCGGCGACCGCTACACCGCCCAGGGCCTCCCGCTGAAGTAGCAGCACACGCAAGGGAGTCGGAACCCGGGAGCCGAGACCGCACAGCTCTGCGCCCTGTCCGACTCCACCCCGCCGCCCTACCATGACCATGTGGACATCGACGCATGGGTCTGGTGGCTGATCGGCGCCGTGGGACTGGGCATTCCGCTCGTCCTCACCGCGATGCCCGAATTCGGCATGTTCTCCGTCGGCGCGATCGCCGGAGCCGTCACCGCGGCTCTCGGCTTCGGCATCGTCGCGCAGGTGGTCGTCTTCGTCGTCGTCTCCGTCGCGCTGCTCGCCGTGGTCCGCCCCATCGCGGCCCGGCACCGCAACGGACCGCCCCAGCACGCCACGGGCATCGACGCGCTGAAAGGCCGTCAAGCGGTCGTCCTGGAGCGGGTCGACGGCGCCGGCGGACGCATCAAGCTCGCCGGCGAGGTCTGGTCCGCCCGCGCGCTCGACTCCGGACTGAGTTTCGAACCCGGCGACCAGGTCGACGTGGTCGAGATCGACGGGGCCACCGCCGTGGTCATGTGACCGGACCGCTTGACCGAACGCCCCCCACGACGGCGCGCGTTCTGGGAAACTCGATCATCGGAATCAACCCGGCACATCCGGCAGAGAACCGGCAGCGAAGGGCACAGGGAACACGATGTCAGCAGTCATCATCGTCCTGATCATTCTGGTGGTGCTTGTCTTCATCGCCCTGATCAAGACGATCCAGGTCATCCCGCAGGCGAGCGCCGCGATCGTCGAGCGGTTCGGCCGCTACACCCGCACGCTCAACGCGGGCCTGAACATCGTCGTCCCGTTCATCGACTCGATCCGCAACCGGATCGACCTCCGCGAGCAGGTCGTCCCGTTCCCGCCCCAGCCCGTGATCACCCAGGACAACCTGGTCGTCAACATCGACACCGTCATCTACTACCAGGTGACCGACGCCCGGGCCGCGACCTACGAGGTCGCCAGCTACATCCAGGCCATCGAACAGCTCACCGTCACCACCCTGCGCAACATCATCGGTGGCATGGACCTGGAGCGGACCCTCACCTCCCGCGAGGAGATCAACGCCGCCCTGCGCGGAGTCCTCGACGAGGCCACCGGCAAGTGGGGCATCCGCGTCAACCGCGTCGAGCTCAAGGCGATCGAGCCGCCGACCTCCATCCAGGACTCGATGGAGAAGCAGATGCGCGCCGACCGCGACAAGCGCGCCGCCATCCTCACCGCCGAGGGCATCCGCCAGTCCCAGATCCTCACCGCGGAGGGCGAGAAGCAGTCCGCCATCCTCCGCGCCGAAGGTGAGGCCAAGGCCGCCGCCCTGCGCGCCGAGGGCGAGGCCCAGGCCGTCCGTACGGTCTTCGAGGCCATCCACGCCGGCGACCCGGACCAGAAGCTCCTCTCGTACCAGTACCTCCAGATGCTCCCGAAGATCGCCGAGGGCGACGCCAACAAGCTCTGGATCGTGCCCAGTGAGATCGGCGACGCCCTCAAGGGCCTCTCCGGCGCCTTCGGCAACCTCGGCGGCGGAGCACCCGGCTTCAACACGGGCGCGGTGCCCGGAAGCCGTACGGGCAACGACTCCGAGCGCCGCGAAGCACCCCCACTCGACTGACACGTACACGTAGTCGTGCATGATCGGTGCGAGCCCCTCGACCCCGACGGAGTCAGGGCGGGGAGGCGAGCCACTGATCCTGTAAGGAGATGGCGTTGTCCATCTGGGAAGTACTGGCGGTCTTCGCGGCCGGCGTCGGAGCCGGCACCATCAACACCATCGTCGGATCGGGAACGCTCATCACGTTCCCCGTCCTCCTCCTGACCGGTCTCCCGCCGGTCACGGCCACGGTCTCCAACGCCCTCGGCCTCATCCCGGGGTCCATCAGCGGAGCCATCGGCTACCGCGAGGAACTCAAGGGCCAGCGCCGCAGAGTCCTGCGCCTCGGCAGCGTCGCCGCGCTCGGCGGACTCGGCGGAGCCGTCCTCCTGCTGACCCTCCCCGCCCGGGCGTTCGAGACCATCGTCCCCGTCCTCGTCGCCCTCGCACTGGTCCTGGTCATCCTCCAGCCCCGGATCTCCAAGGCCGTCCAGGCCCGCCGCGAACGCCACGGCAGCCAGGCAGACCCCGACGGCGGCCCGCTCCTGCTCACCGGACTGCTCCTCGCCAGCGTCTACGGCGGCTACTTCACCGCGGCCCAGGGAATCATCTACCTCTCCCTCATGGGCATGCTCATCGCGGACACCCTCCAGCGCCTCAACGCCGTCAAGAACGTCCTCGCGGCCATCGTCAACAGCATCGCCGCGCTCTTCTTCCTCTTCGTCGCCGACTTCGACTGGACCGCCGTCCTCCTCATCGCCGTCGGCTCCGCGATCGGCGGCCAGATCGGCGCCAAAGTCGGCCGCCGCCTCCCGCCCACGGTCCTGCGGTGCGTCATCGTCGCCGTCGGCACGGTCGCCATCGTGCAGCTGCTGCTCCGCTGAACGCGAGCGGGCCCGCTCCCCGGAGAGGGAAGCGGGCCCGCACACGTACGGATCGGGATCACGCCGCCGTACCGGCCAGCCACTGCGGCAGCTCCGACCGCTCACCGGCCCGCATCGCCAGCAGCATCGCGTCCGCGGGCGTCGGCACGAACGGCTCGTGCAGCAGCGGCATCCCCGCCTGCTCCGGAGTCCGGTCCGCTTTGCGGTGATTGTCCTCCGCGCAGGACGCCACCGTGTTCAGCCAGCTGTCCCCACCACCCTGCGCCCGCGGCACCACATGGTCCACGGTCGTCGCCCGCCGCCCGCAGTACGCACACCGGTGCTGGTCCCTGACCAGCACGCCCCGCCTCGACCACGGCGCCTGTCTTCGGAACGGCACCCGGACGAAGCGGCACAGCCTGATCACCCGGGGCACCGGAATGTCGACGGCGGCGGCACGCATACGCAGCTCGGGATGCTCCTGCTCCACGACGGCCTTGTCCTGAAGGACAAGCACCACCGCACGGTTGAGTGTGACCGTCGACAGCGGCTCGAAGCTCGCGTTCAGTACCAGCGTGTCCCGCATTGTGCCCACCTCCCGTGTGCCGGCCCAGCCCCGCCGCGGGGCTCCGGGCTCGGATCAACTCTGGCCGGGCGCGCCGGGTTGGACAACGGAATATCCGCGCAACGAAAGATGCCCGCTTCTGATCTCTCCAAGACCAGAAGCGGGCAAACAACAAACGAACGCTCAGCTCTGCGCGGGGCCCGTGTACTCGGCGACCAACTGCGCCCGTCCCAGCGTGTGGAACCTGAGATTGAACCCGACGACCGCGGGCGAGACGTCGGAGTCCGGCCCGAGCCGCTCCGTGTCCACCGCGTACACGGTGAAGACGTAGCGGTGGTTCTCACCGGCCGGGGGAGCGGCGCCGCCGAAGTCCTTCGAGCCGTAGTCGTTGCGGACCTGTACGGCACCGGCCGGCAGCCCCTCGAACGAGCCCGAACCCGCGCCCGCCGGCAGCTCGGTGACCGACGCCGGAACGTCGAACAGCACCCAGTGCCAGAATCCGCTCCCGGTCGGCGCGTCCGGATCGAAGCAGGTGACGGCGAAGCTCTTCGTCTCCGCCGGGAACCCCTCCCAGCGCAGCTGCGGAGAGGTGTTCCCCTCCGCGTACACCTGCGCGTCCTTCAGCACACCGCCCGGCGTGATGTCGTCGCTCACCACGGTGAACGCCGGCACCGGCGGATGGAAATCGTGAGGGAGCGGCGCCCTCTTCCCCTCGGCCACGTCCGTACCTCCGTATCGCTGACCTGCTGTACGGGGGTGAGCCTAGAGCCAGTTGCGCTTCCCGCCGACGTCGGCGAGCCACTGGTTCAGGTAGGCGGCCCAGTCGGTCGAGTGGAAGTCGGCCAGCCCCACCTTGAAGGCACGGAAGGAGTCGCTGCTCTCGCTGAAGAGCCCCGGCTTCTTGTCCATCTCCAGGACGACGTCCATCTCGCGGTCGTCCGCCACGAAGCTGACCTCGACCTGGTTGAGGCCGCGGTACTGCTGCGGCGGGAAGAACTCGATCTCCTGGTAGAACGGCAGCTTCTGCCGGGTCCCGCGGATGTGCCCCCGCTCCATGTCCGCGCTCTTGAAGCGGAAGCCCAGCTGGATGAAGGCGTCCAGGATCGCCTGCTGCGCCGGCAGCGGGTGGACGTTGATCGGGTCCAGGTCACCGGAGTCCACCGCACGGGCGATCTCCAGCTCGGTGGTCACACCGATGTTCATGCCGCGCAGCTGCTGCCCCGCGATCGCGGTGACCGGCGTCTCCCAGGGGATCTCCAGACCGAACGGCACCACGTGCACCGCACCCGCCTGCACCGTGAACGCGCCCCCGAGCCGGACCTTCACGAACTCGATGTCCTGCTTCGTCTCCTGGTCCGCGCCCTCGACCTCGACACGCGCCTGGAGCCCGACCGAGAGACCCTCGATCTGCTGGTCGACCGACCCGCCCTGGATCCGCACCTCGCCCTGGACGACGCCACCGGGGACGACGTTCTCCTCGGTGAGCACCGTCTCCACCGACGCGCCACCGGCGCCCAGGCTCGCGAGCAGCTTCTTGAATCCCATGAACACTCCCTCTTGGACCTGCTTGGTCTTGACCTCTACATACGCGCGACGACCGTAACCGGTTCCCCCGTGCCTCCCGGGGCAACGCCAGTACGCTCGGACGCCATGAGCGAGAGCCCCGACCGTACGCCGCTCCCGCGGGACTTCTTCGACCGCCCCGTACTGGAGGTTGCCCCCGATCTGCTCGGCCGCACTCTCGTACGGACATCGGACGAGGGCACCATCGAGCTCCGCCTCACGGAGGTGGAGGCGTACGCCGGCGCGATCGACCCCGGTTCCCACGCCTTCCGCGGCCGCACCGCCCGCAACGCGGTCATGTTCGGCCCGCCCGGACACGCGTACGTCTACTTCACCTACGGCATGTGGCACTGCCTCAACCTGGTGTGCGGCCCCGAGGACCACGCGAGCGGAGTACTGCTGAGGGCCGGCCGGGTACTCCGGGGCGAGGAGCAGGCCCGCAGACGTCGACTCTCGGCCCGGTACGACAGGGAACTGGCCAAAGGCCCGGCGCGTCTGGCCACCGCCCTCGACGTCGCTCTCTCCCTGAACGGCACCGACGTCTGCGCCGGCCCCGGCGCCCCGCTCTCCCTCCTCACCGGCACACCGCCCGCCTCCGACCAGGTACGGAACGGCCCGCGTACGGGAGTGGGAGGGGAAGGGGCCCCGCACCCGTGGCGCTTCTGGATCGACGACGACCCGACGGTGAGCCCGTACCGCGCTCACGCGCCACGTAAGAGGTCCTCTTGACTCGACTTGACTCGGGTGCTGCGGACGCCTAACGTAGGCGAGCCGCTTGAAACGGGACGTGCTTGTACAAGCACCCCGGGAGCGGCCATCCACTACCTACGACGAACCCCAACGGGTGCGGTTTTCGGCATGCCGAAATCTGTTCTGAATGGCTCGATTATGAGTCGCCGGGGAATTCGGCTAAAGTAGCGACCACGCCGAAAGGCAAAGGCCCCCAACAGGCCGCCGGAAACAAAATCCGAACCGGAAACGGAACGGAAAAGGATCTGGTAAGGTTGGAAACACGAAAGACCGAAGGGAAAAGCCCGGAGGAAAGCCCGAGAGGGTGAGTACGAAGGAAGCGTCCGTTCCTTGAGAACTCAACAGCGTGCCAAAAATCAACGCCAGATTAGTTGATACCCCGTCCATCTTCGGATGGTCGAGGTTCCTTTGAAAAAGTCCACCCCTTGGGGTGGCACACAGCGAGGACGCTGTGAACGACCGGTCCTATTCCGACCGATCGTTCCGCTCTCGTGGTGTTCAACCGGATTACCGGTAAACATT